>JAPYWC010000024.1 GCA_028276605.1 Desulfurococcales archaeon | reverse complement strand
ATAGTGCAACCCTACTGAGATGCACTGATTAGCAAGTTTTTGGATATAAACCTTTTCTAACCATACCATAACGTAATCAGAATCCTTAGGCATCCCGTGCTTAAGACTTATAAAAATTTTGCTAAATAATGCAATTGTAGATTAAGTATTGCTAGAGGTGCTAAACCATAGCTTCACAGCAAGAGTTTAAGCCTAGATTTGAGGAGACTAGGTGGCGTAGAGAGTTTGAGAAGGAGCTTATCGAGATATGGGAAAAGGAGGGTTTATTCAAGTTTACGTTTAACGAGTCAAAGCCTACACTAATCATAGACACACCACCACCATATATCTCCGGCAAGCCTCATGTTGGTCAAGCAGCACACTATGTACAGATTGATATGGTTGCCAGAGCCTACAGAATGCTTGGCTGGAACGTGCTAGTACCTTTCTACGGAGATAGAAACGGACTTCCAGTAGAGGTATTCGTTGAAAGAACCTACGGCATAAACCCTCATGAAGCCGCTAAGACTCCTGAAGGCAGGGAGAAGTTCTTAGCACTCTGCAAAAACCATTTAGATTCCGTCGAGAAAGAATTCATAGCAACATTGAGAGCTCTTGGCTGCTCCTTTGAGTACTGGAGAGAAGGAACTGATAGTGAGGAGTATAGGAGGATAACTCAAGCAACATTCATTGAGTTGTGGAACAGAGGCCTAATTTACGAGGCAGAGAGGCCAGTTATATGGTGCCCTAGATGCAGAACAGCATTAGCTGAAGCAGAGGTTGAGTATAAGGATGAAGAGGCGGAGCTCTACTATATAAAGTTCCCGGTTAAGGATGGAGGAGAAGTTATTATAGCAACAACAAGGCCAGAGCTTTTAGGAGCTTGCCTTGTGCTAGCATATAACCCAAATGATAATAGGTACAAGCATTTAAAGGGCAGGAAGGCTATAGTCCCAATCTATGGACATGAAGTAGAAATCATTGAACACAGCTATGTAGATCCTTCATTTGGTACAGGAGTGATGATGATATGTAGCTATGGTGATCAAACCGATGTTAGGATCATTAGGGAGCTAGGGCTAAAACCAAGGATTATAATTGATGCTGAGGGCAAAATGAGCGATAACATATTGAAAGGTCTTCCTGTAAAGGATGCTAGGAAGAAGATTGTTGAGATGCTTAAGGAGCAGGGATACCTAGTAAAAGTTGAGAAGATTCGGAGAAGTGTACCTACGTGCTGGCGCTGTGGAACACCTCTAGAATTTATTCATATGAGGGAGTATTTCCTGAAACAACTAGAGTTTAAGGATGTAATGAGAAGGATTGCAAGTGAAGTTAAGTTCCTACCTGAAGAACACAGAGCCAAGTTGCTGAACTGGATAGACTCTATCTCAATGGATTGGCCCATATCTAGAAGCAGATACTATGCTACAGAGGTTCCTGTATGGAAGTGCACCAAATGCGGAGCAACACTTGTGCCACCACCTGGAAGGTATTATAGACCTTGGAAAGAGCCTGCACCATGGGATAAGTGCCCAGTTTGTGGAGCACCAAGAGAGCAACTGGTTGGAGAGACTAAGGTTTTCGACACATGGTTCGATTCCTCAATATCAGTGCTTTACGCTGCTGGAATAACTAAGTATCCGCATGTGTTTAAGCTATATATAGAGGGTAAGGCAAAGGCTTTGAGACCTCAGGGATACGACATCATAAGGACGTGGCTTTACTATAGCCTTCTAAGAGTTTACCAGCTCTACAACAAGATTGCTTTCGACTATGTGAGGGTGAGTGGAATGGGGTTAGATGAAAAGGGTGAGGCTATGCATAAAAGCAAAGGTAATGTGATCCTTCCAGAACCATACATAGAGAAGTACGGAGCTGATGCATTTAGGTTCTGGTCAGCTATAGCAGCAAGGCTTGGAAGCGACTATAGATTCTCTGAGCAGCTTATCAAGACAGGTGCTCTGTTTGTAACAAAGCTTATCAATATAGCCAGGTTTGTATCCTCATTCCCTGAAATCAGCAGCGTTGACAAACTCTACCCACTTGACATGGCACTGCTACAGAGGCTTAACAATATTATCGAGACTGTGAAGAAAAGGTATGAGGAAATGGACTTCTTCGAGCCTACTCAGATCTTATACCACTTTGTATGGGATGTATTTGCCGATCACTACTTAGAGATGGTGAAACCCAGAGTATACAACTCTAGTGGTAGGTATAGTGAGTGGGAGCAGAGAAGCGCTTTCTATACATTACACATGGTTCTGAAAACTGTGCTTCTCTTACTAGCCCCAATAATGCCTTTTGTAACTGACTACATATGGAGGAGGATGTATAAGAAGAGCTCAATACATCTAGAGCTATTCCCTGATAAGGTTCCCTTGCCATCGGAAGCTGCAGAGCTAGAGAAGCGCCTAGACCTAGTGATCAGCGTTAATCATGGTATATGGAAGTTCAAGAAAGAAAAGAACATGAGGCTCTCAGAACCCCTCAAAGCAACACTGTATTTACCGCTAGAGCTAGAACCATTTGCAAAGGATATTGCTGACCTGCATAAGGTAGAGCGAATTATGTTTGGCAAACCACAGAAGCACGCTATTGAGATTGCTAAGAACTGCTACCTTGTAGTTGAGGAGCAGAGCTAGGTATGCTTAGGATAAATGCTACCATAGTTGTTGACGAGTCTTACGGGTTTGTAAAGGCTGTTAGAGTTTTAGTCAATAGCTGCGGCATAAAGACTGATGATATGGTGGTGGATAGTTTCCGTAACACTATACAGATCCAGGTAACTGACATTGAGAAGCTAAGGTGTGCAACATCAGTTAAGGGATCTATAACTGCTGAGGTAAGGTATACGATAACTTGTGACCGCAATTTTAAGAAACTTTTAAAGGATGCCGGCTTCTCCGTTCTCACATTAGAATCGCAGAGAATTATAGGGTACAAAGCAGTAGGCAACGCTATAGTTATTGCAAAGAGAACTTCAAATCCATTAGTGTACCTCCTAACTCCATGCTTTATCAGAAACTTTACAATACCTCTCCCATCAAGTGCATGCATCTATACGATTAACAAAGCTGATGATTTTGAAAGGCTGAAGGAAGTTATTGAAGTGGTTCTGGACATCGGGAAAAAGGTCTCGAACCTCTGCAAGGAGAGCTCTACTTCCTCCTAACGGTATATGTCACCACTAGGCCATCTATGTAGTCAACAATGGAAAACTCAACAACGTCAATACCTTCGTGCTCCACAACAACTACTGGCAAACCTCCTGTAGTAATGCCTTGCTTTACTATGGCTACAAGCATGTTTCTGAAAGATTCTATGTCATCTACAAAGATCCTAATACACTTCTCACCGCATACGACATTGCCTCTGACAAATGCTATTGCATGAGATACACCAAGCTCTGTCTCTATTGCTTCTATAAGCTCCTTAACCTCTTTCTCACTCATATTTTCAACACCAAAAAGATTTTACACTGGTTAAGTTAAAATGTATAGCTGTGCATCACGGTGATATATAATGGTCGTTATTTCACCAGCGTTACTAGTGCAACAACTTGAAACCTCTCCATTGCTGAAAAAAGCACATCAATTGCTTGAAGAGGATGCCGAGGTTATGACGTTACTTAAAATGGCTAACATAATGGCTGTAACAAGGCTTAGGTACAACGATCATGGCATAACACATGCTAGAATAGTTGCTGGTGCAGGTCTTCAACTTGTGGATATACTTGCAAAGCATGGTGTAGAGTTCACAACACTAAGGGACGGAACAACAAGAAGTATTGAAGAGGTAAAGCTACTAGTTCTCTTAGCCGGCTACCTCCACGATATAGGCAATGCTGTTCACAGAGTAAATCATGAGTATATAGGAGCGCTCTTAGCTAAGGATATCCTAAATAGGATCCTTACTCAGTTAGGCTACGACACTAGAAGGGCTATAGAGCTTAGACAAGAGGTTATGCACATAATCTACGCAACGGAGTACAATACCGAGTGCCTAACAGTTGAGTGTGGAGTTACGAAAATAGCTGACGGCCTTGACATGGCTGAGGGTAGGGCTAGAGTCCCTTACAAGCTGGGGAAGGTTGACATGCACTCCGTCTCTGCATTAAGTATTAAGCGCGTAGAAATACTTGATGGAGAATCTAGACCTATAAAAATAGTTGTCTACGCATCCGACATGGCAGGACTTTTCCAGCTTGAAGCTGTTCTAAGTCCTAAGATAAGGACTAGCAGAATTGATGACTACATAGAGGTGTACCTTCAGACAGACTCAAAATCTATTAGATTTTACCCGCCAAAGTAAAACAAAGACTAAAAAGATGTTTCGCTATAGTGGTATCAGCCCATGTTTCTTAGGAGGCCTAAACCTAATATCTCTCTTAGTAATGAATAGGTTTAGAGCCTCAACAAGCACTCTTCTGGTGTGAGCAGGTTCAATAATTGCATCTATATAGCCTCTCGAAGCTGCGAAGTATGGTGTTGCAAGTTTTGCTCTATATTCTTCTGCAAGTTTCTGTAGAAGTTTCTTCCTCTCCTCCTCATCCTGAATACTCTGAAGCTGTTTACGCCAAATAATCTCAGCCGCAGCTTCAGGACCCATAACAGCTATCTCGGCTGTTGGCCATGCAACCACAAAGTCTGCTCCTAGATGCCTAGAACCCATAGCTATATATGCGCCTCCATAGGCTTTCCTAACAATAACCGTTAGTTTAGGAACTGTGGCCTCTGCATATGCATAGACTATTTTCGCTCCATGCCTTATTATACCCCTGTGCTCCTGTGCTGTGCCAGGCAGAAACCCTGGTGTATCAACAAAGGTTATTATAGGCAGGTTAAATGCATCGCAGAACCTAACAAACCTTGCTATTTTATCAGATGCATCAATGTCTAGGCTTCCCATGTAGAACATTGGATTGTTGGCAACAACACAAACAGAGTACCCATCCAGCCTTGCAAACCCTATTATAGCGTTCTTTGCAAAGTCTTTTTGAACCTCGAAAAATGTATCCCTATCAAACACCCTCAGAATTATCTCATACATGTTGTAAGGTTTTGATGGATCCTCTGGAACTATATCGTTTAAGTATGGATCCTCCCTAAATGGGTCATCCCCAGTATCTACTCTTGGTGGAAGCTCTAAGCTGTTTGATGGAAGGTACGACAGAAGCTTCTTGACGATCTCTATTGCTTCCCTATCATCTCTAGCAACAAAGTGTGCAACACCACTCCTACTCGCATGTATCTCTGCACCGCCAAGTTCATACTCTGTTACCTCTTCTCCAAGAGCAGCCTTTACAACTCTTGGTCCGGTGATAAACATGTATGAGGTCTTCGAAACCATTATTATGAAGTCCATTAATGCTGGTGAATACACTGCTCCTCCTGCACAAGGACCCATTATAACAGCTATCTGAGGCACTGAACCTGAGGCCATTACATTCATGTAGAATATCTCTCCATAACCTTTTAATGAGTCTACTCCCTCCTGGATCCTGGCGCCGCCAGAGTCATTGAGAAATACTATCGGTACACCAACGCTCAACGCAATCTGCAATGCCTTCACAATTTTTGCCGCATGCATCTCTCCAACAGATCCACCCATAAACGTGAAGTCCTGCGCAATTGCAACTACATGTCTGCCGTTAACTCTACCAAAAGCTGTGACAACACCGTCGCCATAAGCCTTCCTCTCGCTCATCCCAAACTCTGTAGCCCTATGTGTAACAAGCATGTCGAGCTCCACATACTTACCTTCATCAAAGAGTAGCTCTAACCTCTCCCTAGCAGTTAGCTTACCTTGTTCATGCTGCTTCTTTATAGCTTCTAAACCACCACCAAGCTTCGCCTGCTCAATAATTCTTCTAAGTTCCTCAATCTCCTTTCTAACACCACTCATTCTAGAAACCTAGGTAAAACCTTAGCTATAGAGGTGATAAATAAAAGTTTACATTACATAACAATATTAGGGTGCCGAGCTCCATTGATCAACATAGTTGCACCTTTTTAAGGTAAGCTTTATTTATCACTGCATAGGTCATAGTCTAGAGAAGCTTGAGGATTTAGGATATGCAGTGGCACAAAGTTGTGCTGAAAGAGGATGGTAGAGAAGTTGAGGTATTAATAGCTATTGAGAGAGAGGGTGTATACAGAGTTAGAGTGGAGAACAGAGAATACATTGTTGAAGTCAGACCAAAAATGGCGATAGCAGCACATGCTCCCAGTCTCCGTACTGCACCCAATGAATTCTTAATAACAAGTGAGGTCCCTGGAAGAGTTGTTAGAGTGTTCGTTAATGAAGGAGATGTGGTGAAAGAAGGGGATGTAATAGCAATTATAGAGTCCATGAAGATGGAAATAGAGATTACAGCCCCCAAGCATGGTATTGTAGAGAAGGTATATGTTTCAAGAGGAAGCTTCATTAAGGAAGGTGAACCATTAGTAAAAATAAGATTGTTGATGGAGAACGAAACAAAGGATGCAAATACTAAGGCAGAACAATAAAGTTAAAAAAATAATTGAAAATTTTGATAATCATTATTTACTGAAATTAGTTGATTATAGAAATGATGTTCTGTTTACTTCTTCTTCTCCTTCTTCTCAGCCTTTTTCTCCTCCTTCTTTTCAGCCTTCTTCTCTGGCTTGCTCATATCTTTCACCAACTTGTATCTATGCGTAGTGAGGAAAACAAAAATATTTGTACTATAAGGTCTATCTACTCTACATGCTTTAACACATAAGATACTGTATCATGATCTGAACGAATAGTTTAGAGAACCTCAATATAATAGGAGTGCCTTAAATTGAGTTGACTAAGAACCTCTAACGCATTTCTTCCTATGTATACTGTTGCTATTGCCTCTACTTCTCCTTCCTTGGACCTGACCATATTTACAATGCTCTCAATTCTGTTAGCATCTTCAACTACTATATCCGTAATGATTGTTCTTCTCTTCTCTTTAATACAATGTTTGGGGTAGAGAAGAAGCTCAATCTTTTTCTGGTATGCAGAGAAGAATGTCAATACCTTTACAGAATCTGAATGGATGTTCTCATTTGGTAGAGGTAGACATAGATCAGCATTTATTTCTTGACTTAATAGTATAGCCAGTGGAGAAGCTAAAATAGATGAGGCTATTACTAGATCCACATCTTTATTTGAAACCTCCTGACTTAACTTAATTGTATAGAGCTCTAGAAAACCTGTATTGGATATTATGTGCTGAGGCATTGACCTATACTTTTTTGCCTCACCTACTAAGATCTCATCAACTATTCGAAGCTTTGCAAGCTTGTTTAAAAGCTCCTCAGCAACTTCATCGCTTGGCATAGCAATGAAGTTTATATACTTCCACAAGCTTTGGAATGGCACACCAAGCATTTGTTCAAGATCTCTTAGGCTGTAGAACCTATTCAGAGCTTTCAATGTTTTGATGAGCACTATCTTCTCTCTGTAACCAATATCTCTTGTAACCATAATTCTATTATTCACCTATTCATCACTACCAAGAAAAACAGGTCTTAATAAGAGGTATTTTAAATGTGGTGCTCTATACATGCAGTTTTTGGAATAGCCACTCAAAGCTTGGCTTGCTCTCCCTCCTTATACCCTCTTCGTACAGCGCCTGCGCAATTAATGGTAGTGCTATTGTTGCGTCTACATATACCACTCTCTTCTTAGCTCTTGGTGATACCTTCCCCCAGCTCACAGCTTCCTCAAGTGTAGCCCCTGATAAGCCTCCCCAATGTGGTGCATCTGTGGTTATCTGAACTACGTATTCAAGGGGCTTGTACTCTTCCTCTCCCTTCTCCAACAAGCTTATCAGAGTTTGCATAACTGTTACAAGGTTCACATAATCCTTGGGAACCCCTCCACCTATGTATATTGCTGACATCTTCTTCGCTCTCCTTCCAATCTCTACTATCTGCTCAAAGTCTCTAACCATGTCAAGCACAATCCTATGCCTTTTCTCCTTAATCGCTAAAACAGCTGCCACACCATACCCACTATCAACAAGTGCTGGAGAGAATACCGGTACTCCAGCCCTATATGCAGCTGCAACTATGCTATCAATGCCTCTCTCATTTAGGTACTTGCCGAAGAG
The DNA here is from genome assembly GCA_028276605.1 of Desulfurococcales archaeon. The sequence continues at coordinate 2,884 of JAPYWC010000024.1, read as the reverse complement.
GTAAAGGAATTCAGCTGTTGAGTAGATAGCTCCATTGGGAAGCGTATATATGAACTCCTTTATCAAGTTCTCCATCTTTCTATAGTCAATCTCACTCGCGAACACATCGTAAAACCTATCAATTTTATACTTAAAGAGCTCTGCATCATCAACATAAGGAGAGCCTTTGTAGTAGCTGAATCCCATAGCCTCGTATATGTCCTCAGATATATTCGCACCTGTAGATACAACAACATCCACATACCTATTCTCAATAAACCACTTTATTATCTTCCACATACCCGCAGTACTCATTGAGCCTGCTAAGCCTAGAAATATAGTGTTATCCGGATCCTTAATCATTTCAACAATGATTTTATATGCCTCGCCTAGTGCTCTACCCTGGTAAGCTGTGTCCGCCATATCCTTCAAAAGCTGGCTTACATTTCTAGGTTTTAACTCAAAGGTTCTCAGCTTTTCTACAAAGTATGGGTTTTGATGCTCTACATGCCCATCCATTTTAGGTCACGAGATGTACTGAAAGGCAGTGAAGCTAGTTAAGGGATTAATAAGCTGTATAGATCTATTGCTTTATGTACACCAACTCTGCATTAATGCAAACACGGCTTTGTGGATGTGAAGAGCTTTTTACGAGAGCCTGCAATACTTGAATAGCAAAACTGCTGCTGAGGGTACATTGATGCCTGATATTGTATTTGTTTTCGAGGTTCATCAACCATTTAGGCTTAGAAGAGATATACTCAGAAACCTTGTTGCTGAAGGAGTTAGTGGAAGGCTTAGCTTTGAGAAGCTTTTTAACGTGCTCTTTGATAACGATATCAACAGGGAGATATTTTCTAGAGTTGCTGAAAAATGCTATGTGAAAGCTACTAAGATCCTTCTAGACTCTATAAGATTTGTGAGGAGGAATGGCAAGGACTTTAAGTTTTCTTTAAGTATTAGTGGGGTGCTTATTGAGCAGTCATTTATGTGGGATAAGAGAGTTGTTGAAGTGTTTCAGGAGGCTGTAAATGAGGGAGCTGTTGAGATTATTGACCAAACTTACTATCATAGTCTTGCATCGCTTTTCTCACCTGATGAGTTTGAAGAGCAACTAGCTCTTCATAGAAGCCTTATGAAGGAGGTATTCGGAGTTGAGCCTCGTGTTGCCGAGAACACAGAGTTCATATACAACAATGAGATTGCCAATATTATGTGCAGGCTTGGCTATGAGGCTGTACTGACTGAAGGCGTTGAAAGGGTTCTTGGCTGGAGAAGCCCAAATTATGTGTATAGGGTTAAGGGGTGCGAGACCAAGGTTCTTACAAGGAACTACAGGCTAAGCGATGATATAGGCTTTAGATTCTCTGATAGAAGCTGGGATCAGTACCCATTGACAGCAGATAAGTACGCTTTATGGCTTTCTAGAACTCCTGGAGATGTAATACTCATAGCAATCGACTACGAAACTTTTGGAGAGCATCATCAGCCAGAGACAGGAATCTACGAATTCTTGAAGTGGTTACCAATAGAGATTTCAAAGTATAGTGAATTAGCTGCTGTAACCCCTTCAGAGGCTATCAGGAGACACCCCGCTAGAGACCACATAGATGTCCCGCCATGGGAAACCATTAGCTGGGCTGATGAGAGAGATCTATCTGCATGGCTAGGCAACGAGCTTCAGCGTAGAGCTTTCGAGATCTACACATCCATAGAGCCGTATGCTAAGGCTGTTGGTGGGGAAGCTTTACGTATCTGGAGGTATCTTGGAATAAGCGACCATCTCTACTACATGGCTACAAAGGGTGGTGCTGCTGGAGCTGTTCACCACTACTTCTCGCCATACAAAGACATTTACGTTGCTTACACAGCATACATAGAGGCATTATCCATATTGTATACTATGATTGTGAATGAGGTATCTTCAAAGCCAAGGCTCTATGCACCCAGAATTGTTCTACCCTATTCAAAGGCGTTTCGATTCTATCTAGACCCGTACACACCACTATCACACCAGGCTAGAAGCCTGAAAGAGCTGGTGGTAGCCATAAAGTCCCTTGTACCACCAGAGTCTATAGCATTTCACTTGATTAGAGGAGACATGGCTAAGTGGGTCAGGAATATGTTCTTCCTAGATGACGTGGCAAAGGATCTTGAGATCCTTGGTGCCAGGGTTAGGGAGGGTTTTCTGAAGGTTGATAAAGTGAAGGAAGAGACTCTAAGAGTTTTTGAGCATCATCTAGGGCTTCACTGATCAATGAGCCTCAACAGTTTTATCTTCTCCATGCTAAAAGACTATTACATGGGTGGTGAAGGTAGCGCATGATTGTAGCAATCGTTCCAGAATCTCCTGCATATCTTCAGCGTGAGAACGTAAATATTGCTGTTCATATAGGTAAGGACCCATCGTGCCGAGAGGTTGAGGTAGCACTAGAGGTCAGTGCTAGTATTGGAAGAGATTCCATACCAGTATTCAAAGAGTCGAAGACTGTAGAAAGCGAAGGCAATGAGGTTGTAGCAGGGTTCTCATTCGAAGCACCAGCACTTAGTACTGACACCTATAAGCTCGTTATTACTGCAAGAGCTAGGGGTTGCAATACCTTTGCTGAGGATAGGGTAGAACTACCTGTGTTTAGTAATCCTATAAACATTGTTAATGTCGTTATTGTGTGGCACAATCACCAACCACCTAATTACCTACCCAATGGCGTGTTCTTTGCGGATTACCCATTTAGATGGGTATGGTACGACCTGTTTAGACCATATACTAGTGGAGGACCTTACTACATTCATGCAGCAATATATAAAAGGTTTCCTAAGGTAAAAACAACAGTTCATTTATCTCCTAGTCTTCTCGCACAGTGGGCTTCAGCTATAGAGAACGGCTATGTTCTTGAAAATGGGG
>JAPYWC010000023.1 GCA_028276605.1 Desulfurococcales archaeon | reverse complement strand
CTTCTTGCTATATGTAGGTAGTGAAAAATGTCTGAACCTATAACAACTCCTAGTGATGCTGATAATGGAAGTGCAGCAGGTAGTAGGGGGTTGCCTGCAAATAGGATGTTGGACGCTAAATAGTGGAGCGATACGTAGACTATTACGTTTATAGCAATCATCTTTTCCATGAGAATTGTGCAGGTTGATGAAAAGGCTATGGCGAGCCCTACTAGCACTATTACAATATCGTAGGCTCCGTTTAGGGGGCTTGCTAAGGTTATTATGGTCGTTACTGCAATGGGCACTATTGCGCCCTTTACATTGAACGCTATGTTTGTGCTTGGCACCTTAATGATGTATTTGCCATCAATCATAATGTTTAGAAGTGCAAATGGCGCTAGAGCTAATGCTATAGAAGGGTTTTCAAGTACATAGATTGCGTATACAAGTTGCGTTACTGAAAAAATCAGTTGCAACATATCTAATAACCATATGTACCTTCCTTACAGCGACAAGGTTATTAAGTAGTGACTCAAAATACATGGTTTGGTGTTAATTGTTGTTAATAGACGTTATTAAGGCGCTGTTTTACGCTTGCAGTAGTTATCCCAAGATAGCAGCGCCTCATAGGCTATACCCTTCAGAGGACTACGAGATTTGCATACTCTCTACACTTATTCCTGCAGTATCACTCTACAGTCATGTTGCTGACATAGTCAGTGAGTTTAGAAGAGGAGATAGGAGTATAGGTAACCTAGAGATAGGGAAAACAATGGCTAGGGGGATCTCTATAATTGTTCAGGATATGGGGTTTCGAGCGAATGTCGCACTTGCAATACATTCTGTGTTCTCATCATATCTTGATGCATTAATTGATGTTGTAGTTAGAGATTTTCGTGAGGCTCTTCGGAGGCTGTACCAAGCGCTGCTTTATGTATCAGCAGATGAAACGAGTGAATTAATTAAGGTTTTGAGAAGCGTTGGTGGAGAATATGCTAGGGTTCTAGATTTACTTGAGCTTTCAGAGAGAAGAGCAGTTATGGAGGGTATGAACCTAGCAGATTTCTTCTCTTTAATGGCAAGGCATATGAAGGTTTTCGAACCTTTAACTAATCAACAGAAAGTAGTATCAATAATTGCATCAGCTGAAAACTACTTTAAGATTACACGCAATGTAAACACGGCACTTTCGTTAACATTCATTGAGACTGTTAGAGAAGACCTACCACAATCAGCTAACCTTGCTAAGGCACAACTTCAAGATTTGCTGAAGCTTGATATTTCGTATAGAAAGGCGGGCAAGGATCTAAGTTATGCAATGCCCTACATAATCTTTGCATCTCTATACCTAGTCAAATCAGCGCCTTAATCAATGTAACACCCTTTCTCGCTGGCAAAGCTACGTTGTATACCCTAACTCCATCAACTACAGCCTCAAGCCTCGTAGCATTATGGGCATGGCCATGTATCGCCATATGCGGCTTTACATTCAATTCCTCAATTATTGGGTACCCCAAGTACGGATATATAGCAGGGCTTTCGCCATATACTGTAACATAGGTCGACGCATAATGGGTTACTAGAATAGTGTAGTACCCTAGCTGCCTACATGTGGCAATATTTTCAGCCAGCATTCGCAACCTCTGACTATATATCTCACGAATGTTTGGAATGTTTCGTTCTTGCCATTGCGTAGGCCTCTTTAAAACACCTCTACTACCAACAATGCATATATCAACTCCCTTCACATTTATTTTGATGTAGGTATCGTTTATCCATACAACCTCCTTAAACCTCTTTATAAACAGCTCCTCAGAACCCATATACTCCTCGTTCCCAAATACTGCTACAATCTTAGGAACGTTTAAAAAGTCTTTAAAGAACCTCCTCAAAACCTCTATTGTTGGAGAAACAGATTCTACTCTACCTCTATCAGCTATATCCCCCGCCATCACAACCAGGTCTAAGTCCCTGCTATGTAATGCATTAAGCGATGAAACCAACAAAGGTAAGTGCTGTACTCCATGTGTATCTGAAAATGAAAGTATATTTATCTCAACCATCTTTAGCCACATAAAAGGTTTCGCATCTCAGCTTATATTTCCTCACATGCAAACTGTAATGTAGTGATTCTATAAGAGTAATAAGGCTGGTGTTAAAACAGTGTTAAGACCTAGAGGTGCGTGGGCAACAGGTCATAAGGGATGGTATGAAGTAAAATGTAGCATTTGTGCAAAGAAGCTATACCTAGGCGACGATATAGTGTATTGGTGTCCTAAGTGTGGACCAAAATATGGCATATATTACTGCAGGGCAGATGCAAAGAGGCTTCACGGTAAATGCCCCTTCTGTGGTACAGAGCTAGTACTCGTAATTCAGATATGAACTTGTAGAGCAGCCAAGAAATGAGCTAAAATGAGCTACACAGAAGTCTTTATTGAGGAGCATAGGAAAGCTGTTTTTATCTTTGAAGGAAACGATGTCATTATCGTTGTCGATCTCTACCCATGCGAGTTAGAGCCGCAAGCAATTGATGTTGCTATTGACATATATAGGGTGAGAGTTGGTTACAGGAGTGTTCCAGTTCAAGAGCCTTTTTCTGATGGAAGGATAGAGATTGTGTGTATAGGGGAATATTGCACATCTATAGCACTCATGCTTAGAATTCCTTACGCAGTTTACGCATCTAAAGGTTTGGATGCAGTAGTTGAAGAGCTGAAGGTCATGATTAAGCGGTTTGAGCCTTGCCTAGGGGCCAACACACCATCGCAATAGCATTAGCTTGCCATGCTTTGCACCGTAAATTTGTTGCGAACATGGGTCTGTTACGTCCCTATCAATAGCTAGGTTTACTGGGGTAATATCTTAAATATTGTAGTCTTTGAAAGATCTTGATTGAGACCTCGCGCAGTGGTGTTTTGAATGAGGCACGAGATAGCTATGAAAAAACTTGTTGAGTATGTGGCTCGAAAAGCTTCAGCGCTTTCACAGAAATATGCGCTTGAAGATCTTGTATCCCCCTCTATAGCGCCTGTATTAGCTAAGTCAATAGATAGAATCGCTTCGTCAATAGCGAGAAAAAATGGTGGGCTATGGTGCAACCTTTGTGAAAAAGGACCATTTACAAAGCGTGGCTTTTACCTCCACCTTATAAGAGTTCATGCCAGGGATATAGAGTTTATGGTGCAAGAGGAAATGAGAAGGATTACAGAAGCCCTAAAAAGATAAAATCTTAATAAATAAACCAATTCATTTCTCATAGTGTTGTGCCACTGATTTACACTTTCTTGGCAAGAAATTTATATACATTTTTAATTATTTATTTAATTCGTTACGTACTTGAACGTCAGATACTAGTAAGGTGCGGCACATGTTGCTTACCAGCGGTAGTTATAGGTATGCCAATGTTAAGTCAAGATTTCTTTTGGCTTCTCTAATAACACTAATTATTGTTTTGACGCACCTTAAGCCTGTTTTGGCTCAGCCAAATGATTTAATTGTTAGCAGCAACAGCATAACGTGGCGTTTCTCTGGATCAGGTTCTTCTATACCTACGGATCCTTTCCAACTCATTTTTCTCTCATACTCACCTAGTTATGTACACACGTTCTTCATAATAGAGAGTAGTAGCAACGCTACAGCGTTGCTAAATATGAATGCTCAGCTATATTTTGTTGGTAGAGAAAGAGCCTACTATGTAATTAACACAAATATTATGAGCGACAAAATCTTTCTTAGCGAAAGAGTTGAAGGCAACATAGCAGTTGATTCGAAAGACATAGTTATACAGTGGCAGAAATACAATGTATCAACTATTGGAGGTGCTGGTAAAATCAATGCCACACCGGTTGCTATTACCATGTGGTTGGGTAAGTATATTAAAGAAATGTTGAAAGATCCAGCATTTAACATTGGGGAAGCGGTGAAATCAGCTGATGGAGTCCTAATGCTTAAGGTGGATAAGGACATATTTACAGCAGTTATAGACCTGATTGATGTCTACATAGATAGATCTAGGTACGGTGCTGTACTACTTCAGAATGTTAAAGGATGTGAAGTGCTTGATTTCATGCCTATGAAGTCAAGTGTGAGAATTAATGTAAGGATTTTAGGCAATGTTGCATATATTGAGGTGTATGTAGACGGCATTGATGCTGCAGAAGTTCTGAATGCGTACAGAGCGTTTCTGTGTTTGTTGCCTTCCTTAGCCGTAGCTTATAATATATCAATAAATGCAGTTCATAACATTTCGTCAATAATACTACCATCTCTACCATTTGAACACATACTATACACTGTCATACCAAAGTTAGTTACACCATTAATTGTAAGCACATTGTTAGGGTACTCAAGGATCTATCAGCAAGCAAATATATCGAGGGGTGAATCAATTTATGCGCTTCTCAATGCTACAACTCCTGAACCTAGCATTGTAATTAGAATTGAGAGTATCAACACAACTCTTACAGGCTTGGAAAGCATAAGACAATTGACGTGCTTTATAGCCAATAACACAGTTGGGCTTTTCATTCCTTCAGTAACGTTATGTAATGTTATCAATGGAGCAAGGATATACAGTATTGAAACCGTTGCAACGCCAACACAGCAAGAGCAAGAAAGCAAAAGCAGCATCTTGATAATATTATTGGCAGTTATAGCAACCGTAATAATAAATACTGCGATTGTGATATATATGATAATCAAGGTTTTGAAGTATAAAAGAAGAGGCTAATTTTTGTATTTAACGAATTCCATAGTTTTAGTGTACATCTAGTATACGCCTAGCTTTAGTATTGCTTGAAGGGTCTTACCGTTAAGAAACCTAGTTGCAACATTTCTATCTTTAAGAACCTTGTCTATGTATTCCTCGGTCAGTATTGAGGCATCAACGCTTTTTGATCCTACTATAAAGTTGCATGCATAACCAAATGATGGGATCCACACCTGGTACTCTAACACATACTTAAATGATTGCTTAACAGCGTTAAGTACCTCTAGATAGACATCTTCATAGAAATGTTTTGAACCTGCTTGTGTAGCTACAACACCATTGTGGCTAAGGATTTCCGAAATTTTCTTGAAGAACTCTGCGGTGTAAAGCTCCTTTGCTATCTCGCTAGCGTATGGATCTGTAAGATCCATTATTACAACATCGTATTTCGACCCTTTTTCAAGCTCCCTTTCAACAAATCTCTTTCCATCATCTATGATCACACGTGCACGTCGATCGAAGAACGCTCCTTGATGCATCTCAGGTAAATACTCCTTAGAAAGTTCGACAACGTCCTTGTCGATGTCCACCATTGTTGCCTCCTCAACTGTATTATGTTTTAAAACTTCCCTAAGCGTTGCTCCTTCACCACCACCAATTATCAGTACCTTCTTTGGATTAGGATGCAAAATCATTGCTGGGTGAACAAGGCTTTCATGGTATATATACTCATCGCTTACAGAGCTTTGAATGTATCCATCAAGAATAAGGGCCTTTCCAAAATCATCCGTCTCCGCAATTATAATTTCTTGGTATGGAGATCTCTTCAGTGCTATGAGTTTTCTCACCTTAATAATCATGTAGCTATTTCTGCCAATACCTTGTACAACAACAGTACCCAAAATCATTCTCTCACCTTGTGCATTTTCCAAACTCAAGACTAGTTTAGTTTAAATAATTTTATTTAAAGAAAATTTAAAGAGATTGGTTCATTCGAAGGTTTAAGGTTATGAAATGAGAGAGCCTATAAATTTTGGGTGTAACAACCTTTTAACGAACCGAAACAAAGTGTGATGATCACGCTAAACTCTGATGTCATGATGTGGGGCCAAAGCGCTGATAACCTTAGCTAATGTGATTATATCTAGTGCTACCATATTCTATGGTCTTGAGGCTTAGTTCTTATAGCATTAACTACTTGATATAACATTAGTAATTGGTAATAGTGCTGCATCTAATTTTAGCTAGTCATGTATGTGAGGTTGTAATAGTATGATTAAAATTATGAGAAGCAAGGAATTGAACAAGAATAGAGAGAGTTCAATGGAGGAGTATATACGTGATCTAGCCACAATAATTTCTAATATTATGATTATAGGCAAAGAGAAGGCAGCGAGATGCATATTCTTTGACAGAATCACTGGGACTTGTACACTACTCAAATTTGATGTAGATTTACCTACATTGCACACAATACAAATTAATAATGAATGGAGGCCCAGAGTAGATAAACACCCAGAGGTATGTGCTGTTTGCCCTTTCTGGAGATCTAGAGAGGGATAAGCAGTCTACAGTATTAAAGAACCACTTTAGAGTTATGCTATATACAAGTGCATATGATCGTATATAGTTGTGTCACAACTACTTCGCTTTGAAATGGCTTTTCAACACTCCTTAATGCGCTTTTAACCTATTTAGCATTAAACCAAATTACGAAATTACAATGTAAGCTATAGGGAGTTGTACAAGGTTAGATAATGCATGGGATCTCTTACATGCGATAAGATAAATGCAGGTTTTGAATTTATTAAATTGATGCCGCGGCCGGGATTTGAACCCGGGTCTCCCGCGCCTTTTCACTTAGCTGGCGTCACGGGCTCGAGAGGCCCGCATACTTGACCGGGCTATACTACCGCGGCGCTGTGTAAAACCTATGGCGAGAGGTCTTAAAAGCTTTATTCGCGTTAGGGGGTGCAAATGACTGGTGCTCGAAAGGTGACTAGAAAGGATAGAGGAATCGAAAAGCTCATTAGAACTATTGCTATTGAGCGTATGGAATTGTTATTTAGGCTTGGTATCGAAGCTGTCAAGAGGGGTGATTATGAGTATGCTAGGCGCTATGGCGAGCTTATTAGGAGAATATCTATGAGAACCAGGGTTAAGATACCTAAAGACATAAAGAGGTGGATTTGTAAACATTGTCACATTATAATGGTGCCAGGATTTAATGCAAGAGTACGTACTCGCAGAGATGGAAAAGCTTTAAGGGTTGTAACAAAATGTCTTTCTTGTGGCTGGATCCATAGATACGAATTTGTGGTGAGAGGTGGTGGTAAGGCTGAAGGGGTTAGCAGAGGAGTTAAGGAAGAAAAAGGTGGCAGAGAAAGCTGATGTTAGGATAGGTAAAGCAGGGCTTCACGAAGGTATCATAAAGGAAATTGAAAGAAGATTGAAAGAGCATAGAGCTGTAAAGATAAAGCTTCTTAGAAGCGCCCGAGACAAGGTAACCGATAAGGATATTATAGAGCTAGCTAAAAAACTAGATGCTATTGTTGCTGATATACGAGGATATACATATGTGCTTATAAGTAGAAAGCTAAAGAGTGAGTAGGGATAAGAACAAAAAAGTCTAGATTAACGGTAATGCAGCATGGTCACAGTAAAGGATGTACCTGCAGACATGCTCATTCAAAGACTTGCAGAGTACCTAAAGAACAATGTACCAGCTGTTAGACCACCACAGTGGGCTTTCTTTGTTAAGACAGGATCTCATAGAGAGCGTGTGCCTGACAACCCTGATTGGTGGTACATTAGGGCTGCTGCAATATTGAGAAAGCTTTACTTAGCAAGCGAACCGATAGGGATTGAAACATTTAGAGTAATATTCGGCGGCTTAAAGCGAAGGGGTTCTGCACCGCCACACTTTAGAAAATGTGGAGGGTCGCATATAAGAAAGATTTTGCAACAACTTGAGAAGGCTGGGCTAGTTAAGAAGATCGAAGGAAAGGGTAGAGTCTTGACAGATGAGGGTAGGAGATTGCTAGATAGAATAGCTTTCGAAATCTTTAAAGAATTGTTGAAGTCACGACCAGAACTAGCTAAATATGCACCTAAGTCTTTACTATCATCACTATCATCATCTTCTGCTTCATCAAGTTAATTAGGCTTTCTAGACATTCTACTTTAGGTGAGAGTTAAGGTAAAGCTTATGATGGGTGTAACGTAATGTACGATGAGGAGCTTCTATACAATTCAGAAGTCAGTGATGAGGAGCTAGAAGCGTTGTTGGCAAAAAGGTACAAAGAGATATTGGCAAAGGCTAGGGAGGCAGAGCTTAGAAGGAAGCAATTGGAGGAAGAGGCTAGGAGACAGGAGATTTTGAGGCTCATACTTACACCTGAAGCTAGAGAAAGGCTAGCTAATATAAAGTTAGTGAGGCCTGAAATAGCAAAGGCTGTGGAAGATAGGCTTATAGCTTTAGCTCTACAGGGCAGGATAACAAGACCTCTAACTGATGAGGAGCTAAGGGATATTTTGGCAGAAATATATGAGAAGACAAGGAGAGAGTTTAGGATTAGCATTAGAGAAAAGTAGGTGGAGGACCCCTATGGCGCATCATAAACCTTTGGCAAAGAAGCTTAGACTCATAAATAGAGAAAAATCAAACCAGCCTGTTCCAGTATGGGTAACTGTGAAGACCAGAAGAAGGGTTTTAAGACCGTACAGACTAAGACATTGGCGTAGATCAAAGCTAAAAGATGTTTAGGGCTGTAACTAATGCCACAGGAGAAATCTGAAGGTCTATATATTATTCATCTTAGACATGTATATAGAGCTGGTAGTAGGAGGGATAGAGGAAAAAGGGCAATTCGTTATATCAGAAAATTGCTGGCTCGACACCTAGGAGGCAAAGTATTGCTAGATCCGCTAATAAGTCACTACATATTCAGAAGGAAAATTGAGAAGCCTCCTAGAAGGATAGCAATAAAGGTTACAAAGATAGATAGTGGTGTGTTCAAGGCAAGTCTTGCTGTTGAGGTGAGGAGGTAGAGTTAAGAGTGATAATTGAGAAGCTGACTTTTAAAGGTAATCCACATATAGGTGTATACATTTTTGCTAATGACCTTTTCGCTCTGGTTCCTTACGATGCAGATGAAAAATTCTGTGAATTTGTGTCGAGAGTTCTACAAGTACCTGTAGTAAAGGCATCTATAGGGGATACAGGGCTTATAGGAATATTTGTTGTAGGTAACAATAAAGGGCTCCTTCTGCCTCCAATAACTAAGGAGCATGAATTTCTCAGTATAAAAAGAAGTCTGGATATTAACGTAGCTATGGTAAAGACTAAGTATACAGCATTAGGAAATATTGTGCTTGTCAACGATAAAGCTGCTTTAGTAAGTCCTGAAGCATTTGATGAACTTAAGAAGCCGATAATTGATGTACTTCAAGTCGAAACCGTTGAAAAAGGCACAATAGCGGGGCTTACGACAGTTGGTTCAGCCGCTTATGTAAACAATATTGCGGGTTTGGCTCATCCAGAGACTACGGAGAAGGAATTAGAGTTTTTATCAGACATTTTTGAAGTTCCCTTTGATGTTGGCACAGTTAACTTTGGAGTTGGGTTTATTAAGTCAGGTCTTGTTGGAAATTCTAAAGGTCTGCTAGTTGGTGAAAGAACTACTGGTCCTGAAATACTTAGAATAAGTAAAATGTTTGGGGGTGCAAGGTAATGGGTGAAGTGAAGGTGTATAGGATAGAAGGGGTAATGTTAATAGGCATAGATAGACTACCTAGGTGGCAGAAGTTCTCAGTTGAAGTTAGAGCATTAAACGAGAAGCAAGCACTTGAACTTGTCTATTCTCTCCTAGGTAGCAGACATAAGGTGAAGAGAAGCAATATAAAGGTGTTCAAGATCTCTGAGATACCGCCAGAAGAAGCTAAGGGTAAGTATGTACGTGATCTTGCCTCACTCACTAGGATGGTGATTTAATGGCTTCAGATAAGGAAAAAATTGAGGAAACCTTACAGCAACTACTACTCCAATTAGACGAGCTTCGCGAAGCTATAAGGCTTGTGCAGTCACGGTCTCTCGCCATAGCATCTGAGATTCAAGAAATAAGAATGGCTTATGAAACGCTAAGCAATATACAAAAAGCTAGTGAGAAAACCGTATTAGCGGCTCTGGATAGGAACGGTTACGTTTTTATCAAAGTGCAGATACTTTCAAGCGATGAAGCAACCGTTAGGATAAGCAGAGATTACTATGCTACGGTACCAATAGAAAGCGCTAAGAAGATTCTTATAGAATATGAGAAGGAGTTGACAGAGTCTTTGAAGTACACAGAGGCTGAGCTTAAGAGACTAAATAGTATCTATGAGCAGCTACAGAGAAAAATTCAGGAGTATGTAGCAGCTCTTCAAAGAGCTGAAGAGGTCAAGAAGTAAAGTAGGTTCATGTGCTAGGTTGGCTGCTTTGTTTGGTAAGCTCAAGAAGATTTTTCGGGAGGTAGTTAATAAAGTTCAAGATGTCATTCTTTATAGGGAGCTAAGCGAAAAGGAAATTGAAAGCTTCACTAATGAGCTTTTTATGAAGTTGCTAGAGGCAGATGTTGCGTATGAGATTGCCGAGAAGATTGTGGGCGATATTAGAAACAGGCTGGAAACACTGAAGATTAGGAGAGGTGAAAACGCTCAGAAGTTTGTTGAGGATTATGTTCAGCAATCTATACTTGCAATACTTTCCTCTGCATCGAGATTTGATCTACTGAACTTTGTAAGGTCTGTGCTACAGCAGGAACGCCCCGTAAAACTGCTTTTTATGGGCATCAATGGCGTTGGTAAGACGACGACTATTGCAAAAGTTGCTTATAAGCTAAAGCAAGCGAATCTCAAACCAATTGTTATCGCTGCAGATACCTTTAGGGCTGGTGCACAGGAGCAGCTAAGGAAACATGCAGAGAGAATAGCTGTAGATTTTATTGGGGGAAAGTATGGTGCAGATCCGGCGGCCACAGCTCTCGATGGAATTCTTTATGCTAAGAAGCGTGGGTTTGATGTTGCACTAATTGACACTGCGGGTAGAATGCATATAGACGAAGATCTCATGAACGAGCTCAGAAAGGTTGTAAGAGTTGTTAAACCACATCTAAAGATCCTAGTCTTAGATGCGTTAACAGGTAATGATGCTCTTGAGCAGGTAAAGAGGTTTGATGAGGCTGTAGGTGTTGATACAGTTATTTTAACTAAAATAGATGCTGATGCAAATGGTGGTACAGCTTTATCTGTTATCGTT
>JAPYWC010000022.1 GCA_028276605.1 Desulfurococcales archaeon | reverse complement strand
TAGTGCTGCAAACCTTCTCTTTCTTGCAGTCTCGACATCAGCAGCTATGGTTTCACTCATTTGTCTTGCAATTTTCAGAAGCCCGAAAATGTCTATAACTACAATGTTTGGCGTCTCTGCAGGCTCTTTGGCACTGGATATGTCATATATGCTGTAGCGCTCAAAGTCCATTCCAAACATCTTTGCCTGCCTAACAACATCCCTAAACTCAGCTTCTGTAGTAACGTAGACTACTGGATCCCCTGCCTGTAGACCAGCCCAAGCAAAATGCATACATAGTATAGACTTACCTGTACCAGGCTCTCCTGTTATAGCAACCCAAGAACCTTTGGGTATGCCACCCTCAAGAGCTTCATCAAGCTCTGGCACACCTGTTGAAATCCTGGTGATTCCCTCTGTAGTTTTTCTGTATTCTATCTTCTTCGGCTTCTTTTCTTCATAGGTTTTCTCAGCTTTTTCACTAACTTTCCTAACCTTCTCCTCATCCAATTGCTCCAGCTCTTTTTCAATGGCCTCTAGCTCCTCCTCACTTATTTCAATATCTCTCATATTAGCACTCCTTTAGACTACAGTATCACACTACATAGCTTATAAATAGATTTAGGGAAATCATAAACGTGAAAATGATGTATAAAGCTTGGTCTACTAAGTACACATAAATTAGCGTGACTTTATGTGAAAACACAAAGTATTAACATAGATGCTGTAATAGAAGCTAGTTACGATTACCGCTATCTACTCTCAAGAGGTTACAACTATACGTATGCTCTTGAAGCAGTGACAAGGCGTTACATGCTTAGTGAGATTGAGAGGCTCCTCCTATTCAGATGTGTTCATAGCGCTACCTACACCTATGAAACATTCAACAAAATTCGATGCAAATGTTTTGAAGAGCCAGACTCCACGCTCATAATAGATTTCTACAATGTTCTACTAACTATAGTAGCGATGCTGAGAAATGAACCTCTATTCCTTTGCGATGATTGCCTTGTGAGAGATCTAAGGGGCTCAAAGCTTAGATCTAATGAGAGAGGATTGCTTGAGAAGGTCTTTGACATTATTACAAGCATTCTAAACAACTGTTGTAAAAGTGTTAAGCGAATAATTATTGTTGCTGATAAAAATGTTAGTCATAGCTTAGACGATGTGCAGAGATTTGTTAATGCAATTATGAGTAGACGTAAAGACTTGGAGGTATCAGCCATTTTAAGTCAAAAATCAGATGCTACAATAATTAGCTTAAGTCATGAGATCAGAGGGATTGTAGTAACGACGGATGCTGTAATAATTATGAATAGCCAATGGATACTACCACTAACAACTATTACATTAAATTACCTCGGTATGAAGCCCCTTATCGACTTTCCTTCCCTCTTTGGCTTCACCTGTCCTTCCTGTACCTATTAACCCTAACAACCCATAGATAAGCATTAGAAAAGCAATTGCAAGGGGTACATCAATAGCTAGTGCCGCATAGTTATCGCATTTAGCTTCAATACTGCAAGGAATATAGATGAAAGCTGGGGGGATCACATAATGCTTAACAAGGCTTATACTAGCTAAGCCTGTAAGACCCCTTACATATGAATAAACACCTAATAAAATCAACGCTAACAAAATTAACATGTCCCCAACTTTTTTGCTCCAATCACCAATAAGCATTGAAATGCCCAATAACACTAAACCCGTGTAAAAAGTATAGTATAGCATAGTCCCAGAATTGGCAAATCCATAGGTATAGATTTTAATAGTAACAAACATTGACAGAATGTATAAGAATACAAGAGGCAGAGATAGCAAAAGCCCTAAGAGGTATTTAATGCGATTTAGTTGCAATATGCTTTCACACACCATCTATATTAATAATTTATGGGCCCGCGGGGATTTGAACCCCGGACCACCCGGTTATGAGCCGGGCGCTCTACCGGGCTGAGCTACGGGCCCTCTTCACTCTATATTTTTTCTGCTATCTCTTGGGTTTATATGCTTTAATTCGCAAAGGCTTTGTCAATGTATTTCTTCATAGTAGTTTATAACCAAGTTTCGCTCGATTGATTCAATGTCTGCGGGTATAAGATTATGTGGATGTTTGTGCAACATAGGGATGTGAAGCCATTAGATAGGAATATCGTTATTGTGGGTTTCCCTGGAATGGCCTTAGTAGGCAAGACCGTAGCTAGCTATATTGCTGAAAAGCTTGGTGCAGAACTCATTGCCACTATTTATGGGACGAAATTCTCTGCTCATTTGATTGTGGAGGCTGAAGGCATTGGAAACCTTTATAATGTTAGTGTGTATTATGCCAAGGTTGGGAACCTGGGTGTATTTATTGTAACAGGAAGTGCACAACCAATGGCAGATTCTGATCAACACTCTCTAGGCTACTTCATAGTTAAGAAGCTAAAGAAGTTCAATATTGACGAAATTGTAGCTGCAGCTGCATATGTATCGGAATTGATTGTTCCTAATCGTAGGGTCTACATAGTTGGTAATAACGCTGATGTTGTAAGGAAGTATACCAGCAGTGGTGCAGTGCCTCTATCTGAGGGGGTGATCACAGGGCTTAATGGGATTATTGTTGGATGGGCAAAGGTGTTGGGAATTAACGGTGCTTGTGTACTTGGCGAGACATGGAGAAGCATTGTTGAATTGAATTATGTTGATTATTCGGCAGCTAAACTGGTTATAGATTTGCTTAATAGGGTTTGGGGGTTAGGGATAGATACAAGTGAACTTGAAGAGAAGGGAAGAGAAGTTGAGAGAGATATAGAACTGCTCTTAAAATCAGCTGAGCAGCAGAAGGAATACAAGCAGGAGAGAAGACCTTACTACTACATTACTTAACCATGGCAAAAGTAATATCAGCTGCAATTAGTTTTGACTGACTATGCGTAAACCAATTAAAGTAATTGTTTTCCTGGTATTGATAACAAGGATCTATGCATTTCATGATTGAGGCGGATTCAAAAGTGAAGCCAATGTGGTTTATTGTATCCTGAAACCCTGTTCAAGTACTGCTCTTTCAATTCTTTCTCTATTCTTCTTTAGAAACTCTTTGTACATTGAGATGCTTTTAGTCTGTAACGGGTCTATTCCAAATCTCTGTGCAAGCTCAACAGATGTAAGACCTATTATAAGTGATCCGTAAAGGTAGCGCTGAAGAATGTTTCCTTCTAAGTCAAGGTGGAACACATCAAAGCCAACACTTCTCAGATAATCGCTGTACAAATCTAGTAGCATATTCTCGTAATCAATATCAGACCCTATCACAATTGCTTTTCCATTAATTCTCTGCCTTTCCCAGCCAACAATATCATTATGAAACAGTTCTGGGGCTATCTCAACCTTCGCAGGCATCTTCGAGTTCTCGTTAAGCTCATTCTTAAACCTAATAGCTAGTGGGGCATACCTCGTTGTTGCAATGATTAAGGGCATTGTGAAGCCGTCTAAGAATGACGCTAGTTGCAAGGCTGTTTGCAAGGCTTTATCTACATCTTTCAACACAGTTATAGCTTCTTTAATAACTGATAGCGGCACCTTAGCTACACCACACATTGAAAGAAGCTTTAGGGAGGCTACAAGCATCAAAGGCAATGCTGCTCTAGGTACAAGGCCCTGCTTAATAATGATATGAGGCACTCTTGCCTTACTTGCTATATCTATGAGCTCACCTCCAGAAGCAACAACACCCATTTTAGCTCCAAGCTTAAGGGCTTGAAGTGATGCGGTAATAGTCTCTAGGGTGTTGCCCGAGTAGCTTATTGATAATACAAAGGTGTTTTCATCTATGAAGCTTTTTGGTATATAGAAGTCCTTATAGACATAAATTGGGATCTTATCGAGATCCTGCACTATGGTTGCCACCATATCTCCAACAATACCACTGCCACCCATACCAATTACAACAACTTTCTTAATACCCTCAAAAATCATTGCATTCCTAACCTCATACTCTATCGCTTCTTCTGCAAACTTGTACCAGTTCATGTAAAGTTCGAGCATCATTTATCACCAAGCTTCTACAACCTTGTAGCACGAACCTTAAATTAAGCTTATATTTCACTTCGCTATAAGTACTTAGCTTTCTCGGTGAAACCAAATGCCAATATTTGTTGCATCAGAGCAAGAGTTCATTGAGATAGCAAAACGAGCTATAGAGTGCAGAGTTAAGAAGCTAGAGAAAAAGGGTATAGCAAAAGTTAAGGCAAGAACAAAAAGGTATCTATACACATACAAGGTGCAGCTACAAGAGCTCAATACCTTGTTAGAGAAGCTTAAAGGAGTATGTAAGAATATTGTTGAGGTATAACACGATTTTTTATAATGATGTGTATGTAACCCCAACTGATATTTGTGATGATGGTCGGCGCTTCTGATAATATTCTGCATATCCCAATCTTTCTCTATCCCTCTACTCCGTACTTAACACTGTTATGATGTAATATTAGGCGAACTGTTGTGTAATACGCTTATCTCGTTTATTAGTACAAAAACTTTTTAACTTGTATCAAAGTAAACTAGTTATGTAGAAATATTACAGGTTTTGTTGTAACATGATAGGTTTATTAAATAGTGAAAATTTAATTGAACTCCTTGTTTCAACAACCATCGATGCACCATCTATACTTGACTTAGAGTATTTACCAGTAATAGATAGCAGTACTGCTATGAAGCTTACCAATCTTTACATGGATGAAGCAACGAATTACCTCAATAACATTGGTTTAAGTCCTCTTCCACAAGAGATCCTAGAGGAAGTAATGTATGCCGTATGTAATGAGGGTTCATTGGTGTTCATAGGCAGGTTTCTAGGAGGGCTTATCCCATCAAAAATAGTCCTTTCATATAAAACCTCATGTAATAGTGATTTGTTTATACATACTCATCCCGTACCAGTGCCTATACCATCCTTTGAAGATATTATATCAGCGAAGCAGATTGGATATAGCGTTGAATGTGTGGCAAGCAAAGTTTCAAAGTCTCAAGCTGTTTTAACATGTATTAAACCGCGTAGAGATTGGAATGACATTATAAATGTGTATGATAAAGTGGTTGACATCGTGATTAACGCTGTTAACAAGTACGTTGTTGTTGGTAATGGCAAGGACAACATTATATTCGTTCCGCTACCAACGGTATCAGAGGTTCAAAGAATGCTTGCTGCTACTAAAACTGTGTTGAAACCTTATGCAGAGCTTATGCTAGTTAATGTCAATCTACGTACAAACATTTTCGACTTTATGTAAGTGCAATACTACTAAAAATACTCTTTACAGACCTTAAAATTCAGTGCGAAAAAGTTCAAAAGATTTTAATCGAAATCTCAATGTTTTTATATGTAGCCGGGAAGATAGCGTTAGGCAGTAATAGGGTTAATTGTTATGTCACGTCTGGAGAAGTACAAAATTGTTAAGGATCCCATACACGGATACATAAGGATTTATGAGCATGAGTTGCCTCTCATAGATTCCTTTGCGTTTCAAAGGCTTAGAAGAATTAAACAACTTTCTGTAGCTGACTTTGTTTATCCTGGCGCTGTGCATACTCGTTTCAGTCACAGCATTGGTGTAGCCCATGTTATGGAGGTTATGGTTAGGGAAATTCTAAGAAAGCATAAGATTAAGCAGGAAGATCTTGAGAGATACATAGTTATTATGAGGCTTCTAGGGCTTTTACATGATATAGGACATGGTCCCTATAGTCATCTTTTTGAGGATGTTGTTCTACTGCCTCGTGGTGTTACGCATGAGCACATTGGCGCCGAAATCATATTGAAGGTTCACGATGTTTCTGAAGCTGTGGAGAAGATAGTTACAGAATATGGATATAAATTGAATGTGATTTCAGAGGCATTAAGAAGTTCAAGCGAGCTTGAATGGCCGTTTAAGGAAGCGGTTCAGGATATAGGCACAGAGAGAGCATTCTTTTACTTGTTGAAAGGCGTCTTTAGTGCTGACATAATAGACTATCTCTTGAGGGACTCCTACTTCACAGGAGCTGGATATGGTAGCCATATAGATTGGGAGAGGATAGCTTACTACCTCAAGATACATGGCAACACTCTTGTAGTTGATTACAGAGCTTTAGACGCTCTTGAACAGCTCATGCTTGCGAGGATGTACATGTTCTCCACAGTATACTACCACAAGACAGTGAGAGCAGCATCAAAGTTTCTGGGCGACATAATAGCGCTGATAGACAAGAAAAAGCTTATAGATTTTGACGAAGTGATTAGAGATCCTAATAAATATGTTGAGCTGGACGACTACAGCCTTGTATTCAACAACAATGTTATTGTTCTAAAGGAAGTCAAAGATTTCTTAGCACGTAAAATACCTTACAAGCTTGTGTTAGAGTATAGACTTCCTGTTTCAGATGCAAAGCTGCCAATAGATATAATCACGAGGGGCAAGGAACTTATTGAGCTCTTACTCGAGGTTGAACTGAAGGATAGAGGACTAGATGTTGTAAGGGGTTACAGCTTCTTCATAGACACACCAAAGCTTTCACTAAACCCAATGTTGTCAAAGAATGAGATTATGGTACTTTCAGAAAGTGGGAGTATTATAAAGAGAAATGTACTTGAGTTTACATGGTTCAGCATGCCTAAAGCAGCACTAATGCTAAGGCTTTACATAAGGAGAGAGCTCAAGGATAAGATGCCCATAATTAGAGAGGCATTCAATTCGCTGTTCCCACAAGAAGAGATAAGATCATTCTATTGAAAGGCTGTGCAACACATAATAGTGGGGTTAAAGTAATAAGTTTTGTGAAAGTAGAAATTTTTCAGTGATGAGAAGTTCGCGCGCTGAGAAATGATGTGTTTCCCGCATTGCTGATTAAGGGGGTGCAGACTTTGAATAGCTTAAAGGTAGTGATCCTCTATGATGCTGACATTAATCATGAAATTTTACTGGTTGCACGCACAGTTATTCAAGAGGTCTTCAATGCTGAGGTTATTGAGATTCGCAGGGTTGAGATCCCCGATACGTTCTACGACCCATATAGGGATCAGTACCTAGCCGACTTAGTTGTAGAGCACATAAGTTATTTCAAGCCTGAGGAAAGCTATGCAATACTTTTATCAAGCAGAGATGCATATGTACCAGGGCTCAACTTTGTGTTTGGACTTGCAATGCCATTGCTACGATCAGCCGCAGTTTTCTTGCCACGACTAATGCTAGGAAACTCTACAACAACCATCTTCTCCAGAGTTGAAAAAGAGGTATTACATGAGTTTGGCCATCTCCTAGGTCTAGAACATTGCAAAACGCCTGGATGCGTAATGAACTTCAGCAACTCTGTAAGAGACGTGGATAGAAAAACCAATAAGTTCTGTAAGAATTGTGCATCTAAGTTGCGCGAGAGGGGGATCATAATTTCAGAGAAATACATTTTAGAGTAAGTGAGAAAGTTTATTATTCTACACTACTTTACGCAATGTATAGAAACATTAATGCAAATACATCATGATGAACGCCTTTACGCTGAACTCATGATGTAAGCGAATTGCGCTGAAAAACTAATTACACCATATTATCTTTCACATTTTTTGATGATGAGTGACTCCAAATCGGAGATTTTCGGTGAAGAGCTCCATCCCTTTCTGAAAAACTTTTAAGCTTTAAAACAATATGTTTTCTTAAGCCCATGTGATAGAGCCCCGTAGCGGGGCCCGATGAGCATGGGCGGGTTACCCCCGGTCTGCAACCACTTTGTTATGCTTATTCCTCTCATTTCCTGCAAATAATTATTGAATCCCCTTTTCTTACACCCATTAAATCCTTAGCAGAGCCCCTATTTACAGCTAGTTCTGCGAAGTCAAAACTATTCTTGTAAAGAACGAGCTGTTTCTCGCTAGCAACTGAGAACACCTTTGCTACCAGTGCTTCGTACTCTGCTCCCTTATACCTAACATACACTTTATCTCCCAGCTTAATGCCGAGAGCATTCTCTAATGAGTCGTAACGCTGAGATAGAATTACATTGCCAAACTTATCTATATGAAGAACTCTGACCTCTACACAGTCTGCGCTAATAGTACTGATGTACATCGATATAGAGCTTCTTACAATACTCTCAATTGGTTGGCGTGAGCCAAAGGTGTCGGGAGCTACACCACAGGCAAGCCAAGCTGCTGTTGGCATGAAGATGTCTCTTCCATGAAATGATGCTGAGACGGGTTTCCTGAAATACAGCTCATTCTCTATCTTTATTACAGCTTCAATACCATCATCCTCAGCTGCGGCTGTGAGTAAGCCATTGTCAGGACCTATAAAGTAGTAGTTCCTTGTCACAATAAGTAAAGGTCTTCGTGGACCGCCTACGCCAGGGTCAACAACAGCTACGAAAATTGTGCCTTGAGGAAAGTACTTGTATGATGCAAGTAGGGTAAACGCTCCTGTCTCAATATCGAAACTTGGTATGCTGTGTGTAATATCGATAAGCTTTACATCGGGGCAAATACTGAGCGCAACCCCTTTCATTGAAGCAACGTATGGATCCTCATAACCAAAATCAGTTAGGAGCGCTATTATCTTGCAAGGGGGTCTCACAACAGCTTCACCTAATAATGGTTATGCAGTTGTTTTTCAGTTATTTAATGCTTGGCGCTCGTTTTATATCTGAGCATCAGTATGCTGAGCTTCGGTTAGCGATTTTAAGGTCTAAAAATAAGTATTGATATACCCTCAACTACAGCTGCTATGAAGAGGATTACGAATGACACGGCAACTGAGAATAGGTAGTAGAGTAGATGCTCTTTGTTAAGCGCATTGCTGCTCCTAATGCTCTTTATGAGTCTTATCATTACCCTAATAGATGATGTAAAGCTTATGCTATAAGCAAACATTTCGATATATGTGTGTGGGGATAGCAGGAGAAGAGTTATAGCAGTTGACAGGGCTTCCAACGGGACACCCACTCTTAGGGTCCAGGCAGTGACGATGATCACATATGGGTATATAATCAGAGATATGAAGGGTGTGGCCATAAGGGTATTAACATATGCATTATTCAAGAAGATTGCAGCGATTATCTGCTCTAGATTACGGTTATTAGCAATCTCTCTTAACCTCTCAGCAGTCTTATTAAGGGTGTCAATAATTTCATGTGGAGGAGGTAAAGAAATGGCTACAGCAATAAAGAGGGTTATTGTAAGAAACATTACTAGGACATAGATGGGGATATCCCGTATAAACCTAGTCGCTACTTCCATTGACTCACTCCTTCATCATTTACTGCCACATTACTAAAACCCTTTAAGACTTTAAGAGGTTAAAATATTTTGGAGCTTAACAAACCCAACTATTAAGAACGCATTGTAGGGGCATCATATTGCTAGGCAGGAATGTTGTGGGCGAGGTGTGCATAGATAAGCTTAGGCTATTCACAAGCTTCTGCATTAATCAGTTACATGTGTTGGAGGTAGATAAGCGCGAATATTACTATCTTTGGAGATATGTGCTAATAGAACTTGCATCTCTTGCTGAATCGTGCAATATTATGCGCAATATCAGGGAGATGTGCAAAAATGTTTATGTAGAGAGAATTGCTGAAGCTAAGCAGAAACTTCTTCTCGCCCAATACTCTGCAGTATCAAATAATGAGCTTCTAGATATGTTGGCGGAGCTATGTAGATGCTTATCGTTAAATCTCAGCGTTTTCTTGTCTGCCCAATCTCAATAGCTAGAGCCACATCCCCCTTAGCTTCTTCAAGAAGCTTTCTAGCTTCTTCAAGACTTATATTCAGGTATTCAGCAACAAACTTGACATCCTCTTCACTTATCTTACTAACTACTGTCTCGGTCCTCTCTTCAGCTTGTTTAACTCCTATCTCTTCCTTCACATTACCAGCAACATAGAACAGTTTTTGCCCTCCAAACTCCATAACAAAAACTTCAGGTTCCTCAACAATAACTCTCCTATCCTGAAGCTCAATAACAACTCTCTGTACATTCTGAAGCTGATCAACCTTTATACCCATGCGCTTTAACTGCTTCAACTGCTTTTGCAGTTCCCTGGGGTTGAGCCCGAACATGGGGTACTGACCTCACACGATAGTCTTTTAAGTGTTTAAAACAAAATATAAAAGATGTTAGCAGATTTCGCAAAACAAGCTCTAAAGTTTAAAAGTAATTGAGTGATTGGGGAGAGAGCTCTAAAATGAGGTTAGAGCTATTAACACTTGGTGGAGGAAGAGAGGTTGGAAGAGCTGCTATAGCAGTTAAAAGAGATGTTGATGAACAGTACCTGCTATTTGACTATGGAGTCTCATTCGATATTGACGATAAGCCACTACTACCCCTAACTATAGCTCCAAAGAAAGTAAAGGCAATTCTAGTTACACACTCTCACCTAGATCATGTTGGTGCAGCACCACTATTCTATGTATCTTCAAAGGTACCTATATTTATGAGCCGCTTTACAGCAATTACAGCGAGATTAATGATTGAAGACTTCCTCAAATTATCAGGGTACTACCTGCCTTTCGAATATGAAGAGCTAAACAATATGATGAAGGCGGTATCAACGTTCAACCTGGGGGAAAGGATAGACCTTGACAGTGTATCTGTGGACACTATTAATGCAGGTCACATACCTGGAAGTACAATGTATAGAGTAGAGTTTAAGGACGGTTTAAGGTTGCTTTACACAGGGGACATCAATTTAATTGATACCAGAACTGTGAAAGGAATAGAATTGAATGGAATAGACGCTGATGTAGTTATTATGGAGTCAACCTATGGATCTTATGATCATCCACCTAGGGAAAAAGTTGAAAACATGTTTGTTGAAACCGTTAGGAGTGTTATTGATGATGGAGGCTCGGTTCTTGTACCAGCATTTTCTCTAGGCAGATCCCAGGAAATCTTAGCACTGTTAGCAGAAAGAATTCCTGATGCAAATGTGTATTATGATGGAATGGCCAGGGATGTTTTGGAGCTTATGCTACTCTATAAGGAGTTTGTCAACAGGCACGATCTATTGGAAAAAGCTGGTAGAGTCTTTGTAGCTGTAAAGGATTCTGGCATGCGTAAGAAGATTGTCAAAGAGAAGGGAAA
>JAPYWC010000021.1 GCA_028276605.1 Desulfurococcales archaeon | reverse complement strand
TTCCATGGATCGCTTTTTCGCCACATGTATATACATCAACGGTTGCATACTTGTATTCGATCCATGTGTGTATCGCTATATGGCTTTCGAGAACTAGAGCAATTACTGAAACACCGCCTTTTTTACCGCCAAAACTCCAGCTCCTCACTTCATATAATGTCATGTTAGCAAGCTTTGCTGCCTCAACAACTATTTCTCTTAACTTTTCTTCGTTGCTCGCTACTTCAAGATCTACATCATATAGGTTTCCATAGACATGTTTACCTACTATTCTATCCTCGCTTCCTTTACTTTGATTAGATTGGTTATTATCCATCTTTATTTGTTCCCAAGTGCGCGTTTCTACTCATTACTGCGCTTATAAGCACTATTGTAATAAATTAATTGACTTTCTTACTGAGAACTTTCATAGCACTTCATCTTCAGGTTCTCTTTTTCGGACATATTAAAGCGAAGGAACAGTAATTGCATTCCCATGTATATCTAGGTGCTGGACTTCCATTAATTATACTACGTATACGATCTATTACCTCTCCCTCTGATGCAGGATCTGTGTATAGGAACTGTACAATTCGAACAGGTGTGATGTATAGTAGTATTCCCTTCCTTAATCCCGTAAGCCACATGTAGATCCTTAGCTGTTCAACATGATGCTCGTAAGGAATTCCTGTATCGCTACGCGCACTCTTTATCTCAACAATATAGTCCCCTACGACAGCATCAACACGCCCTTTAACAATATATGCCTTTCCATCAACTTCAACCCTCCTCTCATACTCTACCTCAGTCTTTACATTTTCATTACCGAGCAGCATCTTAAGTACTTCCTCAACACCTCTATGTATGAATTCCCCTTGTAATGCTGATGGACTAAAGCTTCCAGCCAATGCAAGGTCAGGGTACTTCTTCTGGAACTGATATTTAAGGGGGCAATGCACCAGATCCGTGACATAGATTTCATCAAGTTCAAGCTTTTCCTTCATATGTTTTTTGGCTTCATCCATTTTCCAGCTGTAAATAAGTGCTACAATATCGAATTCCATATTATCACCGCGTCACTTCTATAATACATCTACAATTTATAATTCTATAAAAAAGAAAATATTAAATGAAAATCAAGGGCGATTATCTATACATAACTTTAGATGTAAAAAACATCAGAAACACGAGCACTCATCATGTTTTACTGTAGTGATCAGCTCACAGCCGTGCTCATCACACTATGCTTGCCTTTCTCTGGCCCTCTTATATACTCTAATCAAGACCTTTGCGGCCAGTGTTAATTTATAATTGCCACCTCTAGTTCTACGAATAAATCCCTCTCTTCTTAGCTTTCTTATAATCTTCTTGGCGGTATCTATATCTACGTTCCATCTTTTAGCAAGATCTTCTACAGTGAAGAAGCCACTTTCACTTGCTTCAAGAGGTTCGATATACCTGATAATGCTTAAAAACTTTGTCAAAATATCTTGATGAGACATTGTATTCACTTCAAAAGTTTGCTTTCCCACTTCCTTGCAAATTCAACACTCTGCGATACGTCAATGAATAACTTACTCACTTCCTCAACATCTTCTGCTGTTACCTCTTCTCTGCCTTTTCTTTCCGCAATAATTTTTGCTGGGTGCATTAGTTGTAGTGCGTATCTCAAGCTTCTCTCTGAAGCAATTTTGACTAGCAGATCTATAGCATCCTTAGATAGTTTAACGTCTTCTTCATCCGCTCTTATTAATATTATCTCTCTAATCTCCTCAGGTGTGTAGGGTCTTACTGGTATAATGAGAAGCCTGTCCAGCAAGTCTAATGGTATTCCATGAGGTGACTCTATATCTGTCCCACGAATCTTTGTAATGCCTCTGTTCGTTGCCATTATTATTATTGGCGAGAACTCGCTTTCCATAACCCTGGTTAAGAAACTAAATGCCTCTATATCAAGCATGTGAACATCATCTATGAATAGTACGCCGGGCACAAGAGAAACTTTTCCTTCGTTGAGAAGCTTCCTTACAGTTTCATCAACATTTCTTCTTATCTCTGGATCTATCTCTTTCTCTTCTACACCTACACCAATCAATGATATCATGGCTCTTTTTTGAGCTGCATACGCTTCATCAAGATCGTGAAGCGTTACTGTTCTCACAATTTCTTTCTCTTTAAATATCTTGCCTTTAGGCATCTCCTCCAGGACCCTTGAAGTTTCAATATCGTAGTACTTGGCCTTCTCGATCCCCTTTACTCTTCCGAGCTTGAAAACCTCACCAGTATCAGCGTCGATACTTATTAGATCTCCCCTCTTTATACCTAGTTGAAAGAGTTGTATCGCTATAGCTTCGTCAACTTCTAGAGTCTTCTCTTCATCTTTTGTAGCAAGGGTTATTCTAGCTGCTTTCGGAACCTTTACATAGGGATTGAATGGATGTCTTGCAAGCGCGTATTTTATCTCCTTTACAACCCCCTCATAAACTCTTCTAAACTCCCTAATCCTAATACCAATAGCTCTCCTCACTGCTCTCATTAAAAGCTCAGTCTTCTTAATCTCTGCAGAATAAAGCTCTGCACCATTTATCATTACAAACGGTGTGTCCTCACCAAGTTCTCTAGCTATAGCTATTGCCAGCGCTGTTTTACCTGAGCCTGGTGGCCCTACAAGTAGTATGCCTCTTCCAGCAAGCTTACCCTCTTTAATCATTTTAACTACGATTCCTGCAGCCTTCCTGGCCTCCAGTTGTCCTACAAGACCGTCGGCAATAAATATAGGCTCACCTTTCTCGTCAAGACCTAAACCTCTTATATGACTATGTGCACTTATCCTTTTTAGCATCTCTCTCTTAGTCTCTTCCTTAACCTCTCTGATCATTGACATACAGTAACACCACCTATAATCAACTCATACACAAAATGTATTTAAAATCGTTATTGAGGTTTATAAGTGCTTACATGCATAATCTCTGCAACTCGGTATTGAGAATGAATGACAAGATAAATATTCTTGTAATAATTGTACTTGCAGTTATAGTCTTCGTAAACGTGTACCTGACGTTCTCACAAGCGTTATCCTTTGAGCAGGAGGAGCAAAGATTTTTCTGCGCAAGAAAAGGTTATGTCTCGGATGAAGTCTGGTATGTTGATGCAGCCCGCAATATACTGACCAAAATATTCGGACTTATGCCGCATCAAGAAGGAGACGAATTGAAGGCAACACTAGTTTATGCATCAAAAGAAGAACTAGAGAGAGCCAAAAGTTTAGCGAGCTCCTTCGGCATAACCATTCTATGCGACCGCTTTGACAAGCTAAATGCAATCTATGTCTCAGCGAAGACTTCTGAGTCTATCATACTCTTCGCAAAAGCGACTAATGCTACTGCTACTGTATTTGGCTGGATTTTAGGTGATGCACAGAATATTTATGAATACTTGAACTTGGAGCACCCCCCAACAGCGAAATATGTCATAGCTTTAGCAATGCTAATATTGGGGGATAGACCTCTTTACTGGCGCATACCATCAATAATAATGGGTGCGGCAACAGTTATACTAGTATTCTTTTTAACAAAGAGGCTTAGCCAAAGCAATGAACTGGGCTTGATAGCCGCTGCAGCAACTGCTGTAGATCCCTTATTAAGGAATATGGCGTCTATCGCAATGCTGGATATCTACGTTACTACATTTTCTCTGCTATCAATATATCTAGCCGCTAATGAAAGATATAGGGAGGCGATTCTTCTCCTAGGCTTTGCAGCAACATTTAAGTTTACCGCATTGACTGCATTCCTACCAATACTATGCTTGTATGTGGGCAAGACATGGAAAGAAGCCAAGAGTAGCACATATCGCAGCGTACTTGATCGGGCTATTGAAATGATGTTGCTAATGCTGCTCTCATTTGCGTTCTTTCAACTGCTTGTAGCTTATCCAATAATATTGAGAATAGGTGTTGTAGCGTGGCTTCAGCAAAGCATTTTTGGAGCCATATCATGGCATTTGAGCACAAAATGTGTTGGACCAAATTGTCCGATATCTTCTGCGCCATGGGATTGGTTCTTCGGGTTAAACTCATTCCCCCTATACATATATGCAAACGGAACAACTGTTTATGCTCAAGGCTTTGTACCCGCATATGCAATAGCACTAATCTTAATGATGATTACACTGGCAAAGAGATTCTATGAAGATTCCGATAAAAGTTTGAGTAAGAAGGCTTGGATAATTATTTATGGTACATTCACATCCTACATTTTGCTATGGATTGCAGGGTCAAGAACCCAGTACAGTTTCTATGCAGTCCAATTAACCCCATTAATATATACGTACCTCACACTTCAACTAGTTGAGTTCCTAAACCGAGAAAACTTAGCCCAAACCTTTCTAGCGTGGAGACCTCTCTTCAATAGACAAATATGGAAAAAGGTTCTAAAATATATGTTAAAGCTTATGTCATGACCTGTATTTGATGACTACTTTAGTCCAGATCATACACCTTTTTAATGCTATTACAACAGGTTTTAAGAGCGGTCTCAAATCTACATACTACATAGTTGTACGAGGCGAATTTAACTATGCCTGAAAAGACCCAGCAAAAAGCACAGCAGCAACAAAAGACAAAGGAATTGAAGGTATTCTCAACACAAGTAGTAACTCTAGATACGATAAAGAACGATAAACGCAAGTTAACATTATTGCTAATTATAAAGAGCTTTGGAAGCATAAGTGAAAAAGCGCTAGCGTATTTGATAGAATTGCTACACAACGAAAAGAAAATAGATTTAGGCTACACCATAGTTAAGTTAGGCAATAAGGTAATTGTAAGAGAATTGACTGAAGATATTAGAGCATTACTTTACGTTGGAGTAGCCGAAATGAACCCCCAATCAAAGAAGTTGCAGGTAACCAGTAAAGGTATGGAATTCTTAGATTCTCTACAACTTCAAGATCCAAAAATTGATGAAGTTCTAAAAGCCGTTGAAGAGGTAAAGATTAAAGTACTACCAATAGACGAAGAAGTTGCTACTGCCGTGCAACTTAGACAGCAGAGTGGAAGACGTTAAGCGTAGTAATAAGGTTTTTGACGAAACATAACAAAAATTAAAACTATCTAAGCAGTTAATTAATCTCTACCTTACCTCACAGATGTCTAATAAATCATTGAATATAAAATGCTTGTTTATCTAATTTATCTAAGTTTCTTACATAGACAGTGAAGGCTCTTCCTGTTCTGATCGTCTTTTCCTAAAGCTTGTTCCTAAGAACTCATACAGCAACGGATTTAGTTTGCCTTGTTTCTCTAGGGCATATATATGATCTCTGAACTTTGATGTGTGCTCAATATCCAGATCTATTAGTTCGAGTAGTATTTTGAATACCGTATCCCACACATGCTTTAGCTCCTCCTTAGGCATATTGCTTATTACAAATGGATCCTGCAACCAGTTATCAAATGCCTTAAGGGTTCTGATCATATGCTGAAATGCTATTCGCGTATATAGTATCAACATCAATCTATCTCCACTCTCAACCATCTTGTTAACATTTTCAAACCACTCTCTCACCTTCTTCTGTAGCTCAACCCATTGAGTTAGGCTATCATAAAAGCTTGACATGATTAATCCCCATATTATTTTGTATGTCACTTTCTAGTATTCTTTAAGTACTTAATAAGTTGTATGGTTTGCCCTTGTACTTTATGTCGTCAGGTAATGAGCTTGCATACTTCCTTAAGAACTCTATGTCTTCCTCTTTTCGTCTAAGTTCATCTGGCAGTAGCCTGGGTATCTCATCTATTATTGGATACCATCTTCCACATAAGGAGCAGTAAAGAGTGCCTGTTTTTACCTCAATCTTTATGCACTCTTCGCACGGCGGTTCTTCCCCTTTTTGCTTTAACTCATTTATGAAGCTTCCTCTATAGCCGCAGTACACATCACATAAAGGTTTCTGAATGCTTGGCTGCAACTTTCTATGCTCATATCTTGCCGTCTCTATTACTATAAGCTTTAGCGGAAAGCTCTTGTCTTTACAGTAAGGGCATACCAGGTAGTTTAGAAGCCTGTACTTCATTTTCTTAATCCTTCTCTTATTTCTTCTATCTGCTTTACTAATTCGTTAAACGTTTTTTCTCCTTCAGTTTTTTCCCACGCTTCAACAAATATCCTTATGATAGGCTCTGTACCGCTTGGACGTACAAGAAACACAACGTTGTCCATGAACACCCTTATACCATCGATGTCAACTATTCTATAGCCACTATATCTCTTTTTAAGCTCTTCAACTATGAGCACACCCTCCTCCCTACTCAATACAGGTATCTTGCCTCTTATCATGTAAGGCCTTGGAATGACCTCAACAAGCTGCGACAATGTAGTATTGCTACTCGCAAGAAGTTCCGCCATAAGAGCTGCTGACATTGTTCCGTCTCTTACTGGCTGATGAATTACATAGGCAAATCCACCGTTGTCTTCAAACCCTGATAACGCGCCTCCTAGCTCCACTATTTTCCTAGCAATGTGCAAGAATCCTACTCTAGTCCATATAACCTCTATACCTCTTGAAACTAGACTCTTCTCGAGCAACAGATGACTCGTCGCAATAGAGGTTACTACACGCTTAGGTAGATTAGGATGCTTTTCTGCCACATACTGTGTCAATACAACCGCTGATACGTCGCCCTGAATATAGTTACCATTATTATCCACAAAGACAGCTCTGTCACCATCGCCATCGTGAGCCACACCAAAATCTGCACCCACAGCTTTAACTACCTTCATTAAGTCCTCTAGGTTCTCTTCAGCGGGCTCATATGGTCTGTAAGGAACATTAATATCCGCATTTAGTGTCAGAGTCTTAATTCCAAGTTCTTTGAAGAGGCGTGGTGTAGTTAAGGCCGAGACGCTGTTAGCACAGTCAACTACAACTTTTAATTTACGCATCTTAATCCTATCAACATCTATGTGCTCCTTTACACTCTTTATGTACATATCTATAGCACCCTCAATTCTCTCTACAGCTCTCATCTCATGCCATGACACGTTTCTGAACCTTGATTCAAAAAATATTGCTTCTACTTCCCTCTCTACATTTGGTGGAGCTTCAATACCGTCATTAAGAACCAGCTTTACCCCTACCCATTCTGGAGGATTATGACTCGCTGTAACGACTACGCCATAATCAAACCCTAGAGCTTTTACAAGATATTGAAGTGCTGGTGTTGGTATGAAGTTTGCATCATAAACCTTTGACCCTCCAGCTATAAGTCCTCCTATAACTATGTTATATATTGAGTTGTTCCCTACTCTCCCATCCCGACCTACAAGCGCTCTTGCACCGTTGGGAAAATAGCTAGCTATAGCCATTGCTAGCCTCAGCGCAAATTCAGGATTAGTTTTATCCACAATCCATCTAACGCCATCTGTACCAAAAAGCTTCTTCATGGCCTCAACCATTATTTTAGACCCAGAAAAGGATGGCATTGAAAAGTGTTATAAGGCTTACTTAAACTAGGTCTCTATTGGAAGCGCTACTGGTTTTACACCATGAAACGCATATGGATTGATGTACTTACACCAAAGCAGGCTAGACTGTTTGGTGCTATTTATCGCAAGCTGAAAAAAATGGGGTATAATGTAATAGTTACAGCCCGTAATTATGATTATACAGCTCATGTTCTTCATAAACTTGAAATCGACTTTACCATTGTTGGGGGCTACGCCAACGATTTAAAGGGTAAACTTATTGAGGAAGCTAAGAGGACTATTGAGCTTCTAAACCTGTTAAGCGATTTCGACGCCCTCCTTGCTTTTCCAAATCCGGTTGCTGCTAGAATAGCATTTGGACTGAAGCGTCCATACATTGCTTTTACTGATAGTCCTCATAGCGAGGCTCCCTCAAGGCTTGCGCTACCCCTAGCTACAGCAGTGATCTTTTCGTCGTGTATACCTAAGGGTGAGATAGAGAGGTATATTATAAGAGATAAAACTATTATGGTACAATTCAATGGTGTGGACGAGGTAGAGTGGCTTAAAGATGCAAACATAAACGCTTATGAGCTCAAGAACATTGGTGTAGAACCATTTAACTACATTGTTATTAGACCGCCTGAGATTAAGGCATCCTACTACACATATGAATTAAGTACTGTATTAGATTTCATTTCAAAATTAGCTGAGCGTGCTATTAAGCGTAACTATAAAGTGGTGTACCTGCCTAGATATAGGGATGACCCCTTAATTAAGAGGTTTGCAGATGAGAAAAACGTTATTATTCCTTGGGAAGGTGTTGAAGGAACTACCCTTGTTTACTACGCAAGGTTTGTAATTAGTGGTGGAGGAACAATGGCTAGGGAGGCAGCACTTATTGGTACTCCAGGCATTTCGTTATTTCCTGGCGAACTTTATGTGAATAGGTGTGTGGCTGAATGGGGTTTTCCACTCATTCAAACAAATGATACAGAGAAATTGAATAGTATTGTGGAAAAGTTGTTTAACATGCGTGAAAGTGAGATTAGCGAAATCAAGGCTAAAGCGATGGAGTTGCTGAAAAAACTAGAGGCCCCCTCATCAGCATTAAACTGGGTTCTTGCAAAGGTGCTTGAATGAACAATCAAAAGTTACTCGTTGCTGGAGTTGACGAGGCTGGTAGAGGGCCTCTGATAGGAGATATGTTTATGGCTATTGTTGTTATAGAGGAGGAAAAGTTGAGGAGTCTAGAGCTGTTAGGGGTTAAAGACAGTAAGAAACTGACACGTGAAAAACGAGAAAAGTTATTGCCTCTAATACTCTCAATAGCAAACTTTGTTGCAGTACATAGAATTACGCCAGATCAAATAGATAAATACAACCTCAACCTGTTAGAGCTTGAATCATTAGTTAAACTTGTTAAGCTTGCCCTTACATTCCAACCAGTAAAGAGGGTTTTCATCGATGCTTTCACCAATCCAACAACAATAATTTCAGCTCTACATACCATTAGAGAAGACTTAGACGTTGTTGCAGAGTACAATGCTGACAGCAAGTACATAGCAGTCTCAGCTGCAAGTATAGTTGCAAAAGTTTTAAGGGATTGGCACATTGACCAGCTAAAGAAAGTTTATGGTGATATTGGTAGTGGGTACCCAAGTGATAAGAAAACAGTGGAATGGCTTCAAAACTACTACAAGAAGTTTGGCGAAGTACCTTCAATTGTCCGAAGATCGTGGAAAACAGTTGAACGTATTCTTGGAATTTCTACTAATAAGAAGCAAAGAAGCTTGGTGGAGTATATTGAGAAAGGGAAAGTGGAAGAGTAGAGCACAATCAAATACCTTTGTATATTTAAGCTTTGGAAAGATATTACGTCTGTGTCAGAAATAATTGCCTATTTTTAAAAGTAGTAAGCTTAGTAAAGGTGCAGAACAATGCCTGCTTATCCAAGATTCGTCGTGGATTCGATGCTGGGTCATGTAGCGCGCTGGCTTAGGCTTCTAGGGTATGATACACTCTATTTTCGTGATATTGAGGATTGGAAGTTATTAAGAATAGCAAAGGAAGAAAGCCGAATACTAGTGACTAAAGACGTTAGCTTATATCGAAGAGCTAGAAAAGAGAACGTTGAGGCAATTCTTATAGAAGACCCAGAAATAGATACTATCTTAGCTGAGCTGTCAAGAAGGTTTGGAGTAGAGCTAGAATTTCATAAGGATGATACTAGGTGTCCAGAATGCAATACTAAGCTTGTTTACACAACATCAATTGCTGATGTTGCCCACAAGGTTAGCAAAAACATTGCATTGAGATATAAAGAGTTTTGGATTTGCCCAAAGTGTGGAAAAGTTTACTGGCAAGGTAAGCACTGGAAAAGCATAAACCAAATCTTAGAAAGTGCAAGAATTAAGAAAGCGAAGCTTGTTAGCAAAACAATGATTAAGGAAAGGAGGATATATGTTGTAGAAGGAACCACTAACAATAATGCTTTAAGCACTGAAAAAAGCTCATTATAAAGGTGTGCAAATAGATGGAGTCTTCAGAAGTTGTTTTACCTTCTGAGTTAGATTTTGAGGATGGTGTATACCTTGTAAAGCTTGCTAGAAAAGCTATAGAAGCTTATGTACGCGATGGAGTTAAGATAGAGCCTGACAAGGATGTGAATGCTAAGCTGATGAAGAGAGGCATGGCTTTCGTAACGGTTGACAAGCTTTTAGGTTCAGGACGAAAAGAGCTCAGAGGATGTATAGGCTTTCTACAGCCTATAGCACCACTAGTCAAAGTTGTTATTGAATCCGCCATTGCTGCAGCAACGGAAGACCCTAGATTTCCTCCCCTTACAGTAGAGGAACTAGAGAATATAGTCGTAGAGGTATCGGTGCTCTCACCACCAATACCTGTAAAAGAACCAGAAAACATAATCATAGGTAAACATGGAATAATCATTGTTAGGGGATGGCATAGCGGTACATTACTTCCGCAGGTACCTGTTGAGTACTGCTGGGATACAGAAACATTCCTTGCCGAGGGATGTTTGAAGGCAGGGCTTGAAGCTGATTGTTGGCTTGATAAAAGAACCAAAATATTTGTATATGAAGCTAGGATATTCTATGAGGAGAGCCCTAGAGGTTTAGTAAAGGAGAGAAATTTGCAGGAAGAGTTAAAGAAATCTTGCTTACAATCAATCACTTAACAAGCTCCACTACTTTTAACTTTCAGAAATACTAAGATAAAACATTGGAGCTGCAATGATACTATCTGATTTTGACTTGATAAGCTACATCAAACACGGAAGATTAGTAGTAGAGCCTTTCTCTGAGGACATTGTACGTGAAAATGGTCTTGACCTTAGGCTAGGAAACGAAATTTGTGTATTGAAGGAAACCAACGAGGTTCTTGATCCTTATAGTGATAACATCGATCTAAGTAAGTTTTATGAATGCTTTAAAACAGATGAAGTAGTATTTAAACCTCGAAGCATTTACCTTGCATCAACGCTTGAATACATTAAGGTTCCACCAGAGCTGATGGCATTTGTGGAACTTAGATCAACTTTTGCAAGAATGGGTCTCTCTGTACCGCCAACAATAATTGACGGGGGTTTTGAGGGGCAAATCACAATAGAGATACACACATCAGCATTCCCAATTAAGGTAAGAAGAGGAACACGATTCCTGCACGTAGTCTTTTCAAAAGTT
>JAPYWC010000020.1 GCA_028276605.1 Desulfurococcales archaeon | reverse complement strand
AATAATACTCGGCAACATGCCTACATCTACACGACCAATAAACCTCTGTATCGCATCTATCGGTGAAGAAGCGTGAACAACCCCAATCATTCCTATACCTGCCAACCTTAGATCAACGTATATAGCAAAATCATCATCATCTCTCATTTCATCAAATACAGTATAATCAGGTCTACTAAGAAGTAGTATATCATGCAAATCTCTTGATGAAGCATACGACTTTGAGTACTGCGATGCCATTGGAGGCAGCCTCATATCTCTTGGCGACTCAATAGTTTTAACAATCTTGCCTAACCTAATATAGTATTCGGCAAGAGCTTGCGCAAATGTGGTTTTACCCATTCCAGGTGCTCCTGCAATTAGAATGCCTTCGGCTTTTTCATTCAATCTTTTAATAAGTTTCTCAGGAAGGTTATAATCCTCTAACCTCAGTCTCGTAATAGGCTTAGTTATAGTCATTTCATATCCTAATGATACTGGTGGAGACACAACAACAATTCTATAGTCTCTTAGCTGAGCAAGCATTATGCCAGGCCGTTGAGATTCGATTACCCCCTCGCCACTTCTCAATCTCCTGAGTATCTCTTCCAAGAGCAATTCAATATGCTCCCTATTGACAATTCTTTCATCTACAACTACAAGCTTCCAATCACCAGGTCTACCTTTCTTGGCCATTACAGGTGCTCCTTCCTTAATGTGAAGGCTCATGGTTTCATTATCAAAGTACTTCTCAAACCAAAGACCAACTTCATCGCTTTCTTTTAGAACTAGAACGTCTATTCCTAGCACTTTACATACAAGTTGATGTAGTGGATCCCTAGTAATTACCTTAGCTCCATATCTTTTTGCAATATCTCTTATAATATTATTTATATCATCTTCTGTGAGCTCTCCCAAACTCTTCAATCCACTATCGATAACCTCTATCTCAACGCCGATCTCCTCCGGAATATTCTCTCGCAATTTAGCGAGCTCCTCTAGCCCTACAAGACCCGTAGCTATACCTTTTTTTGCTGCAGATTCAAAATATGCTATAATTTCCTTTGGGATTAATATTTTGCCACGGATTCTACCTTCTCTAACTATCTTTGATAGGATACCTGCAACTATCACTGAAATATCGGGAATGTATACTTCCTCAAAAGCGAGCTTATTCATGATTTGAAGACCGCCAACTAAATATTGTAAGGTTACAACTCGTAATCTTTCTCTACTCTTAAAAGTTTTAAAAAGCTCATAGCCGCTTCTACCGAAGCTGCATGACCAAAGAAAACGATAACCGGTAGTCTATAACCTGGTGCAATATTAAGAGAATGCAACTAAAAACCTAGACCTCAACTTCGTAGTTTCTGTTGAGTACCTTTACCTCTACCTTACCAGCCTCAAGAGCTTTAACAATGTATTCAAATGCCTTTTCTGGTTGCGTATGCGCACCACAACTATACACATCTACTGTAGCAAAGCGATGCTCAGGCCATGTATGTATCGTTATGTGGCTTTCAAGCACTATTCCAACAATGCTTACACCTTCGCCTATTTTCCAAGACTTTATATCCAACAGAGTCATGTTACCCACTTTTGCTGCTGCTCTTACAACCTCCATCAGGTAACCTACATCACCCAATTTCTTGGCATTACATTCATAGAGGTTCCCTGCAACATGCTTGCCATATACGATAGTTCTCACTCTTGCAGCGTACATTGTGGCTCATGAAAGGTTATGCGAGTAGTATATATAAGCTTTTCTATAATTAAATAATTGACACAGTTTAAAAAGGTCTTTTAAACCAGTTAAGAAACTACATAAATCTGAAGAACCTCCCTATAAAAACATTTCAATGTTCCAAAACCAGCAAACAAATTCGATACAGAGAAACAGAAGCATAACAACATAAATCTTGACTCGTTTGTAGTAGTGTAATACACATACTCGGAACTCGAGTTTGTGTATGCGGTGAAAATATAGTGAGTACAAGGAGTAAGCTTGTGGAATCATTAATGCCGTTTATTAGTGATGACAACATTAAGAAAAAGCTACAAGAGCTCTCACCAGAAGAGCTAAAGGTTATGGAGTATTTCATACAAAATGTTTCTGTGGGCGTAATATTAGCTATTAGGGAACTAAAAGTACTATATAGAGTAGAAGATCCGAAGTCAATTATCAGAAGACTTATTGATAAAGGTCTTCTAGAGCAAGGCTATGGATGCTTCTCGCTATCTAAACCCTTAAGAGAAGCTCTCTTCCAAGTTAAGAATGCTAGTAAGGTTTAGCTCTTCCTCTTACTCCTCCCTTTCTTGCTCTTGCTACGTTTTCTAGTAGATTTAGTACTCTTTGCTATGCCTTCTGATTGCTGCTCAAGCCTCTTAATGTCATTGAGAAACATTATGTCGGTACCTTTATCAGTAACTATTAATAACGCATAGAAGTCCTTTAGGATTTTAATTGGATTGAAAAATACGTAGTAATCCAAGCCTGAGACATCATAACGCGCTATTACAGCGTTATCTTTTATGGGTTCTCCACTCTCAAAGGTATTCCCTAAAACAATAACCTTATTCAACTTCGCAATATATGGTATGGGCAAGTATAGGTAGCCAGAGAATTGTTTTCTCTCCTTAAATACCTTTAACGTATGGACGCAACCATTTAGGTTTATCTGCGCCTCTATAACTGTAGCAGTATCGTTTTTGTTTATGTATAAACTTGTTAACCAAGAATCGAACAGCTCCTCATTCTGAATAAACTTTAGTGCCAGCTCTCTCTCAACATATTGAAGTTCGTCAACTTCCTTTCTAAGTACCTGTAGTATAAAGCTTTCAGTCTCCCAAGGAGTAAAGGAGTACTTCTTTACATGTATTTCTACTTTTCCATTATCTCGATCTTGAACACTCATTTCTTATAACCTATCTTCCTCAGAAATTCATATCTCTCACGTTTATCTGCTTCAGTTTCAACACCTAAGGGCGTGTATCCGTCGACTACTCCTATTATCCCTCTTCCCTGATCAGTTTCAGCTACTATTACCTGCAAAGGATTGCCTGTAGCAGCATAGATCCTTACAACCTCTTGTACATGTTTCAAAGCATTCAACACATTAATTGGCCATGCATTCCTTATGTAGAGAACAAACACGTGGCCTGCACCAATCCTTTGAGCCGCACTAATAGCATAGTTGGTTAGCTCCTCATCATTTCCCTCATATCTTATAAGCCTCTTTCCACTTGCCTCATTGAATGCAAAACCAAACCTTATTCCTGGCACACTCGTAACGAGGGCTTCATACACGTCTTCAACTGTTTTTATGAAGTGACTTTGCCCTATAATCACATTTGCGCCATGAGGTATCGGAATATCTATGACCTCTATCTTCTTTAACTCACCCATAATAAACAAACCCTATGCTCCTATCTTTGTATTGTTCACTAATACATTATAGCTATAAAAGAAAAGATAAGTCTTTATTATAGAGAGCCTGTCTTGTAATATGCATAGACTGTCAGCATACTTTAATGGTGGATAAGATGGGGAACCATAGATATGTTAGACTGTGCCTTGACCTAAAGAGTTACTCCGCACAGACAGAAATTTATGATGTGAATG
The DNA here is from genome assembly GCA_028276605.1 of Desulfurococcales archaeon. The sequence continues at coordinate 7,586 of JAPYWC010000020.1, read as the reverse complement.
GAAAAGCGCGAACAACTAACAGTTATATGGATGTTAAGTTCGTTGAAGCCGGAGGTAGAGTTAGGATTGATATAGAGTCTCTTAAGCTAAATCCAGAGATCATGTGCGTATTCGTTGAAGGAGTGAGCACAGTAAGTTTTAAGGATGGTGTTCTAAGAATTGAGTAGTAAAATAGAGGTAAGAATTGAAAATAGTGAAAGCAGAACAAAAAAGCATAGAAAGATTTCTGCAGCCTTTATCGTAGAGAACAATAGCGTTAATAAGGTGCTAACACTGCTAAATTCTCAACAATGCAAAGGTACATACGCCAAGGGAAAGTGTCTCCACGGCTATGTATCTATAGATAAAGGTCAGTATGTAGTACTTGTTGAACTGACAATGAATTGGCGCAAACATATAAAGGGTTACATAAGGGTATTAGATCATAACGGTGTACAGGTACTCATTATGAAGTATGTAAATGGCAAGATTAGATATGTGAAAGGAGAAAAGAGTCTCATAGGTTTAATTAAATTGCCTATAGACATAACACTAGGTGAGCTATATGGAAAAAAATAAAACGTTGAAGATGCTTGAGCAAGCATTGATTCAATATGGTTTTATAATGGCCCCACCAGAAATTGTAAACAGCATTTTGGAGGTTCTCCGCGAAAATAATTTGATTCATTATTTCCGTGTAACTAAGGTTAATGAGTACTTAATGCTAGAATTGAATACTGCTCCATGTGAACACGAGTGCAATGCACAGTGTTATAGATACGACGGATACAAGGATGAGTATTGTCACCTGAAATGCGTTTATGAATGTAAAGAGGAGAAAATAAATCAAATACTAACAAAAATAAGAATGCATTGAGGTTATCCAAGTATCGATGCTAGTACAGCCTTTGCAGAATGTAATCTATTCTCTGCTTGTATCCACACAACTGAATTTCTAGATTCTATAACCTCGTCTGTAACCTCTTCACCTCTTTTAGCTGGTAAGCAGTGCATGAATATGTAATCCTTCTTAGCGTAGGAAACGATCTCTGAATTCACTTGATACTTACTCAAATCTCTTATTCTCTTTTCTCTTTCACTCTCTTGACCCATACTCACCCATACATCAGTATATATAACATCAGCATCTTTAGCGGCTTCAATAGGATCTCTAACAATAAATATTTGACCTCCACTCTCACTCGCATATTCATTGGCTTTCTTAAGTATTTCAGGGTTAGGGTCATAACCGGGAGCCGTAGCTATGTAGAGAGTCCCACCCAACATTGCTACGGCAAGCATCAAACTGTGAAGAACGTTATCGGCGCCATCGCCAAAGAAAGCTATCTTCAGTTTTCTTATATCCTTCTTAAGCTCTATAATAGTCATTACATCAGCTATTGCTTGTAATGGATGCTCAACGTCGCTTAATGCATTGATTACAGGTATCCGAGCATATTCTGCTAACTCAACTAGTGATTTATGTTTATATACCCTAGCAGCTATACCGTCAACATATCTCTCAAGAACTCTGGCTGTATCCTTTATCGGCTCTCCTCGTGCCAGCTGTAGCTCCTGTGATGATAGGTATAGTGAGGTACCCCCTAACTGATGCATAGCAACTTGAAGGCTTACACGTGTTCTTGTACTATGTTTTTCAAATATTAACGCTAAAACCTTGCCATTGAGAATATTTAGGTTTCTGAACCCCTTATAGTACAGCTCCTTCATTTTAAGGCTTAGATCAATTAAAGCGGTCAATTCATTTCTATTCAGATCAGCTATAGATAACAAATCCCTACCACGTAAACTCTCTACACCAACCATATGGTTTAACCTGTACAACGCCTACTTCTTGAACCACATATCTAGACTTGCTATGCTTCCTTTTATAAATTCTTTATATGCCTTCTCTAATCGTTTGATGGCGTTCTCTACCCTGTCCATAGAGAAGTCGTGCTCCTTAACAAGTATCTCTATAATTTTTTGCTTGTCGGGCTCCCTCCACTCAAGTTTGTCAACATCAATAACTACTGGATTTAAAAAATATGACTTTATCTTCAAAGGATCTTCAGGGAATCTAGCTTGAGGCAGATACTTTAATGCCTTGTCTAAGGAGCCATAAGTCTTTATCAACTGCAAAGCTGTTTTTGGCCCCACACCTTCAACGCCATCAGGATTGTAGTCCGTGCCTATAAGGATTGCTACATCTATTAGCTGCTCATATGTTATTCCTAGCGCCTTCAACAGTTTATCAAGTTCTATTAGTTCCGGTTTTATCTCAACGTAAACATCTTTGCCTGGTAATTTTCTCTTACCCGAAATTGTAAGATTTCTGATTAGCCTTGGCGATCCAAAAAGTAGAGAATCGTAGTCCTGACTCGCTGTAGCCCAGCTTACCCCCTTCTTTGTTAAGTAAGCTGCTTGAGCTTCTCCTTCCTCAGGGGCTTGAACATAAGGAATACCCATAGCGTCTAAAAGCTCCTTCGCATCTTTAACCATGTAGCTCTCAAGCTTTATAGCTTGAACAGCGTATTTTGCTGCCTCCTCTATACGGCCCTCTTCATAAGCCCTCTCAGCAAGTGCCCTTGCCCTTTCTCTTCGCATCATTCTTTTCTCTATTTCAGCTTTCTTAATTTCGGGTGGCTTACCATCAAATACATACACGGGTTTTATGCCATTCTCTACAAGATTTATGGTTCTGTAAAAAAGGCCGCTCAAATGGCTTGTAATCCTACCTTTAGAATCCATTAAAGGGGTTCCATCGGGTTGCCTTATAGCTGCAAGAAATTGATAGAGAGCGTTATATGCATCGAGAGCTATCACTCTTCTAGCTAGTACCCTCAAGTCGCTAATCTCAATTTTACATTCATTTGGAATAATATCCCTTAAATTAACGCCCATTTTATCCTCAACAAACAATTTTTGAGCTAATCAAAATTTTAAACTTAATTCAGCTTCATTGTTTCCTTTGCTCAGCCTTCTGTATAATAAATGATTCTTTAAAAGGTCTCACCCTAATAAACCCCTCAATTTCAAGACTCATTAGAATGTTTAGTAATTCACTATAGGAAATACTGAACTCCTTACTTAAAACTTCTAAAAGTTCTTTGTCCGTAGCCTCCCCTTTCTTCTCTAAGTATTCTAAGACCTTCCCTTGAATCTTTCTCTTAATAATCATATTGCATTCACACTTTTGTAACTAGTATCGAATTTAAAACATCCCGATAATTACATGAAAATCCTTCTTTCAAGCACTAAGGACACTCTATTATGTGAAAAATACTATAGTGGTGTAGCGATTTAAAAACTATGTGTTAATTTTCTTTACTTTGTTTAAATTATGAACATAAATGGTGCCATAACCTCGCGCTTTTTCTATTGCTTTACGCTCCAATTCTTGTTATATAGATTACTTCTGCGTTATCGATCTCTTCAACGCCCTTAATTAGCTCCTCTAGCTGTTCTGTTCCTCCCTCTACATCTTCGGGCATTAGAAAGTAAAGATCCAGAGCCTTATAACCAAATGCTATATCTGTTGCTTCCCACCTCATTAATGTGTACGGAGTATTGGAAAGACGTTCGTTTATTTTTCGAATTATTGGTGTAAAGTCTTCAACAACGTCTTTGGGATATGCACGAATTACTGCTATTACCCTACCAGGCATAGGTATGCACCTTACCCCTGTTTATGGTCCTTCAAAACCACAGTTAGGGCATTTATAACTTACACTCATTACTCTACATTTGTAGCAACGCCATATGGTCACCATACCACATTTGGGGCATTTAAAGCTTACAGCTCTTTCATCGGGTGGTATGGGTCTTTTACAGCTAGAGCATATCCTTACCGGTGCAGCCTCAAACAATACAATATTTACTTTTGTTGCTAGCGCTGTAGTCAGTTTTATTCACCTACATGCCTGTTAATAGCGTTACAGACAAAATTATTACCTACGCTGAGTCAGATTAAAAGTGTTCTCTGAACAAAACCCTAGACATCATACGCAAGAATACACAATAGCTGACAAACCCCGTAGTAGTTAAAAATAGTGGTGCGATACAATGGTTGATGAGATAAAGATGGTCATTGCCGTTAGAACAGATATAAAAATGAGTAAAGGTAAGTTAGCAGTTCAAGTGGCTCACGCAGCTGTTGAGTGTGTATTTCTGTGTATGGAGGATCCTAAGTGCAAAGAACTACTTTATTTGTGGCGTAAACAAGGGCAGAAAAAGATTGTTGTGAAAGTAAGTAGCCTTGATGAGTTACTAGCACTAAAGAGTCAAGCCGAGAAGATAAATATTACCACAGCTCTTATAGCTGATGCAGGGTTAACAGAGCTTCCTCCCGGTACTATAACGGCTTTGGGACTAGGTCCTGCCCCTTCAAGTATACTCGATAAAATAACAGGACACCTAAAATTACTATAAATCTTGCCAAAGAACATTTTTGCAGTAAACCTCTTTTTCAGGTGTTTTAAATGGTGAATATGGTAACAAACCATTTACTCGATCTTTTACTGGGGCTATACACTTATACATATCCACACGAATCGTCTATTGAATGCACAGAAAAAGATATCGAAGTTCCACGTCCACAAGGTTTCAGGGTCTCAGAGATTGTCAATGGTATAGCAATAGACGAGTTATATTCATCGATTCTCGCTGATTTGAATAACAATAATCATAAATATTGGGATGAAGCACGAGTATGCGTCTTTATAGCTAAAAAGGTAAACCTCGATAGCCTGACCCTCGGCTACATACTTCAAAAGATGCTACGATGCAAGAACTTCACAATCCTTGGACTGAAAGAGACTAAAGCCGAGACACATCAAATTGTTATTCTTACTAACTGTAAGAGGATGGAGAAGCACATACACTTTCATAGGGGAAGGCTAGATATTGATGTAGTTCTATGGTTTTGCACTGATAACATGCCTATATTGATTCACAAATTCAATAAGTTTCACATAACCTTTAATGTGAAGAAGCCTGAGTGCATCCAATATATACTCTCGAGAATTAATATTCTCATTAATAACAATAGCTATATGCTTAACTTCTTTGGGTATCAACGATTTGGCACAAGAAACCCTATCACACACATACTAGGTAAGAAAATTCTTGAAGGAGACGGGTACGGCTTTCTCGAACTATTATGCCGCAAAGCTTTCAAACCTCCTGCACAAGCCCTAGAGAAAATTCTGTGCAACCTAAACTCAGATAAACTCCAAAAAACGCTTTCAAAACTTGCTCGCATTAGTTATTACAGAAGCTTATTTGAGTTATTTGTCCAAGCTTACCAAGCATACTTATTCAATAAACTACTGTCAATGCTATGGCTAAATCTTTTAGAAAAATACATAGTAAGAGATGCATTGAAGAAATTAAAGCGTGACTATGTACATCTACCTGTGCCCGGATATAAAACAAGAATTGATGAAAGAATATCAAAGATCTATAACGAGCTACTTGCAGAAGAAAATGTTAAACCTGAAATGTTCTGTGTAGAGATTCTTGGAAATAAGTGTTTCTATGGTGACTACAGAGAGAGCATAGTTGCAGTAGAGAAACTTTACTTTAGAGTAGAAGGAAACAATGCATTGGAACTGAAATTTTTGCTACCTCCAGGATCCTACGCCACTATACTCGTTAGAGAAATATTACCCATAGTTAACCCACTCATATATACATGAACCTTATTATTACGGAATCTTAATCAATGAGTGAAGAAAAGCTTAAGCTTAAATTGCCGTTTCTATGGTATAAGCCTCTTCTTATCCCTAGGGAACAATGTTACCTCCTTTACATTGTTTTTACCAGTTAACATGAGCAACAACCTAGAGTATCCCATGCCCCACCCAGCATGCGGAGGCATTCCATAGTCAAACCACTTAATGAAGAAGCTGAAGCTTTCAACATTAAGACCTCTCTCTGTTAATGCCTTAATTAGCTGCTCTTTTACATGTATTCTGGAGCTACCTGAAGCTAGTTCTATATGCTTCCACACTAAATCAAAGCTTTCACTGAAGAATGGGTCATCGTCTTTAGGCTTTGTGTAGAATGCCCTTATTTTTGTTGGGAACTCTGTGATGAAGTAAAGTGGGGTGTTAAGCACTTCATTAAGTATCCTTAGATAAGGTGTAGAAAGATCGTCACCAACATTTATTTCAACGCCTTTAGACCTCAACATGTTTACAGCATCGACATACCTTACTCTAGGTATGGGCAGTCTAACCTCTGGTGGTGTATAGTTCAGTATCTTTAGATCATCTTCATTCTCTTGCTTCACAGCCTTCACAACCTCGTATATGACTTCCTCGAGAATCTTCATAACATCTTCGTAATCCATAAATGCGGCCTCTATGTCAATACTTATAAATTCTGCTAGATGATAGGGAGTGTCACTCTCTTCCGCCCTCCAAGCTGGACCTATTTCAAACACCCTTTCTAGCGCTGCTGCTAGCAACTCCTTATAAAGCTGAGGACTTTGAGCTAAAAATGCTTCTCTACCAAAGTATATGACCGGAAATAGATTTGCGCCGCCTTCTGTTGCTGTTGCAATGATCTTTGGTGTGAAAACCTCTACAAATCCTTTAGATCTTAAAACCTCCCTAATAACACGTAATGCTGTATCGCCAATTCTTACAATAGCCCTCATTTCCAGTCTTCTAATATCGAGTACCCTCTCCCTCAACCTTGTATCTAGATCTGCAGGAACCTTACCAGAAACGTCGAGAGGCAATGGCTTTTTGGCTAAGTTGAGAATCCTTATCTCTGTAGGTACTATTTCTACTCCCCTAGGAGCCCTAGGATCTGCCTTAACAACGCCCTTCACCTGAACAACAGACTCTAAAGTCAACTGTTCAACAGTATCAATAAGCTCTTTTTGAGCTGTATCTCTCGATACTGTAACCTGCACAAGTCCACTTCCATCCCTTACTATAATGAACTTTTTGCCGCCCAAATCCCTTATTTGATGAATCCATCCAGCTATTGTAACACTTTGTCCATTCATACTAGGTTCTATATCTTTGCACATTACACTCTTGTACTTGGTCTGCATTAGGATCACCGCACCCAAGCCAATTTTGATCAGAACTGTCAGAACTAATAGATTAAAAACTTAAAACCGTCAATGCAAAATACATCTTATTAAATATAGGTAATGAAACTTATAGCCTAATGATGAGCAACGCAGGCCTATAAGAGCCGGATGATTGAACCCCTTTGTCTGATTCCCTTATAATTGAATTAAGAGCACCAAACACTTTTAAACCGAGCATAAGAATAGTAGGGTAATAATAGGATTTTGTGCGGGCCGGTAGCTCAGCCTGGAAGAGCGCTCGGTTGGCATCCGAGAGGTCCCGGGTTCAAATCCCGGCCGGTCCACCAAAACCTACCCCTCACTTACTATATTGTTAAATATTAAGGTGAGCCTTCAAAGTATCGTACTACTTTTGCTGGACTCCGTGCATATAATATCTACACACTAATAACATCCATATGGGAATGATGCATTTATGGTATCAGCGAGTAAAAGAAAAATTTCGTCAATAATAGCGAGGATGATAATCGATTTAGGGCTCATTGATGAGTGTAAG
>JAPYWC010000019.1 GCA_028276605.1 Desulfurococcales archaeon | reverse complement strand
CAAGCACTTCAAACAATCTCATCAAATAGAGCTGTTAATGTACTATGTATAGATCCTTACACTTACAATGTATGGAGCCCTAGCGAAGATGTAGAGAGGCTTATTCGTGTTAGGATGTGGAAAATTAGGGAGGCTTTTGATGCAAGAAAATGGCTCATAATAGACGGTTTCTATGGTCAGCATAGACCGCATCTAGTTCAGGTTCTTATAGCTAAGCTTCGTAATCTTGGGAGAGAATATGTGATTTCAAAAGCGCTTAGAATTGATAGGGAGATGCTCGATAATATAGGTGCTCAAAATTTTGATGCAATAGTTATTGTTGCGTGTCCGCATGTGGCTTTCGATTTATATGATTATGTGAAGCCTGTGTTAACCGTGGGAGAGGCATTAATGGCTCTAAATCGTGATACAAGCAGGTACATGTATCCATGGTGATAAAAAGCAGAAAAGAACTTGAAATAATGCTCAGTCGTGTGCCAAGCTTTCCTACGCCTAAACGTGAACTAGAGCAGTATGTATGTGATAGCAGAATTGCTAGCGAGTTATTATGGTCAGCCTTTATGGCAGGCGATATAGAGGGTAAGGTTGTGGCAGATCTTGGATGTGGAACAGGTATATTAAGCTATGGGGCTCTCATTTTAGGTGCAGCTCAAGTACTCTGCATAGATATAGATTGTGAAGCTATTTACATAGCTAAGAACTTTATAGATCTAGAAACACAGTCTATAGAGGGCAATGCACACTTTGTTTGTGCTGATGTTAGAGAATTGGGTGTGAGAAAAGCTGATACAGTAGTAATGAACCCGCCCTTTGGTGTGCATTCGCCTGGAATAGATATGGAATTTCTTATATCAGCACTTAATCTAAAACCTTATGCCATATATTCTATTCATAAATACTCTGACCAACTACTTCATGTAATACAACGTATATTAAAACAGTATGGAGATAAATATATAATAGCTTCTATAACTATTGATAGTATGGCAATACCTCAAATTTTTGAGACTCATAAACGAAGAATTCACAGATTTAAGGTGGCCATAGTAAAGATTAAGCAAAGCTAGAAGGTGATAAGCTGAAATGAGTATGCAAAATATCGTAACGCCAGGAGATAAAGTATGTGTTGAAGAAGAGTTTATCCCCCAAGCATGGACGTATGTTGAGAACGGCGATGTCAGGGCCCTCGTAGTGGGGAGGCCTGTATTTGACATAATCAATAGGCGTGTGTATGTGAAACCGTTGAAAAGTATTGAGATGCCAAAAAGCGGTGACATTGTGATTGGTGTGGTTGAGCAGATGAGGGATGAGATAGCTATCATAAGGTTTATTGGGTATGATGCAAATAGAACCTTTAAGCATTCATTCAGAGGAGTTTTACACATTTCGCAAGCATCTAATACCAGGATACAAAACCTTTACGAAGTAATCAGATTAGGCGATATAGTTAGAGTAAAGATACTTAACAATTACATACCATACCTAGTCACATTGAAGGACGCTAAACTAGGGGTGATTGAGGCGTTCTGTTCCCGCTGTGGCGCACCTCTATATAGAGACAGATCTAAAGATGTATTGAGATGTAGGGTTTGCGGAAATATTGAGTCACGCAAAATTGCTCCTGACTATGTATACACATTACATAAGTAGGTGCATAGAAGGGATGACAAAAGTATTTGTTGAGAGGATCTTTACATATCCTTGTCCTTCAAAATCGTTTTGCGTAGAACTTTTGGAAAAGTTAGATGAGGAGCTAAGTTTAGAGGCGGAGCTATATGCTGAGCTGAAGCACGATAAAATAGTGTTTAGAGTTATTGGTTTGGAGCCTGCTGTCGAAACCTCGATAGCTAAAATAAGAAACTTTATAATGCAATATGTTGAGTTAAGCACATTAAATCCTAAACGAGGTATTTCAGCAGATCAGCTGACGAAAATGATTCGCAGATCAATACCATTGAACGTTTTAGCAGAGGTTCTGAAGAGGCAAGGAGTGACAGGGGTTGAAGTCAAAAACAACGTAATATATGCTAATACTGATACTAATACCTTAAAATCTTATGCAGAGCTTGTTGCAAATGCACTTGAAAAAGCTTCGAACCTCAAGGTTTCACAAAGCTTAAAATATGTAATCATAGCTGCAATAGCATTATTTAATATTAGCGTTCAAGAAATTTTTGAAAAGTTACAGTTATGTGGTGTGCTAAATGAAGAAGGTGATCTTGTTGTACCGTGGCAGAAAGCTTTAGACTGTATTGAGGAATTAAGCAAAGGAGAGTTTTCAGGGGGAGATCTAGGTTGACACATAACAGCATAACAACTTTTATTTTGGGATTAAAAGTTGGATTAGGTATAGCTTACGAGGTGCTTGTGCAGCCATGTCCATTCGAATTGAGTTAAAGAAGCTTACTGACAAAGAACTAAGGTTTGTGATTTACGACGAGGATAAGCATTCATTACCTAACTTAATAACCAAGTTAGCGCTTAAGAAGCCTGGAGTCACCTTCTCAGCTTACATTATCGAACATCCAATGATTTCTTATCCTGAGGTTGTAATATTAACCGATGGGTCTCGGAGCCCTGTAGAAGTATTGGAAGAGGTGGTAAACGAAATTAGAACATTGATAGAGCAGTTCTCAATAAAATTTGAGGAGGCCTTAAAGAATGCGGTTAAAAAAGGAAAGTAGGGTAATTGTTATTGATAAGGTTAATAATATTATTGTTGGTATAGTTCTAAGGGGTGTAAAAGGCGTAGAGGATGTATTGGCCTTTAATAGCTGTAACGATTTAATAAATTTTTGAATAATAGACAGGGTATTGCAGGAGAGATAAGTTATATCACTATCGCTAGTCAGTTTGACGAATGTGAATTAGGTAAGCACTTTAATGAAATGATTCTCCAATATACAAATGTAGATGACAGTGAGTTGAGGCGTAGCCTTGAAGATGCATTAACGATTTTAAATCTGCTAAAGGCAAAGCTTATAAGGCTTAAAGTAAGTCAACATGATATTTAGTGGGAGATGATTAAGGTTTTAAGGACTGAGTAATTGATGAGAAACCCACGCTATGATCCCTCACGTAGCTTGTTCAGCTTCTCCTCGATGATCTTTTTAACTATTTGAGGATCAGCTTTACCATTTGTCTTCTTCATCACCAAACCTATTATGTAATTAATTGCTTTTGGATTTGATAAGGCATCCTCTACAGCCTTCGGGTTCTCGTTCATTACTTCCTCTACAACCTTATATAAGTAGCTTTTATCAGTGATTCTTATATAGCCTGCAGTCTCTACATACTTCTCTACATCTAATCCTTCTAACACAATTCTAGGTAAGAGTTCCTTGACCATCTTAGAAGTGAGTATGCCTTTATCCCAGAGGCTTAAGAGCTTTGCTATGTGCATAGGAGTTGCTTTAATTGCTGATGGGGGCAGATTATATTCGTGTACCCAGCGCAGAAAGTCTGTTATTAATAAATCAGCAAGTTTTTTGTAATCATTATACATTTTCGCTGCTTCTTCAAAGAAATCTGCTAACCATTTTGTTAATACAAGCACAGTTGCTCTATATTCGTCAAGATTGTACTGCTTCATAAATCTTTCTATTCTTTCATCTGGTAGCTCAGGCATAGATTTGATTACTTTTTCTATAAATTCTCTACTTATTCTTAGGGGTGGAAGATCGGGGTCGGGGAAATATCTATAATCCTCTTCAACCTCCTTAACCCTTAAAGGTACTGTAATCCCTTTCTCTGGATCCCAGCGCCTTGTTTCTCTCTCAATTTTTCCTCCCTGTTCAATAATTCTTCTTTGCCTAATAATCTCATATGTTAACGCTTTTTCAACGTCTTTCACAGATCCAATATTCTTTATCTCAACCCTGCCGTAACCTTCAAAAGATATATTTGCATCAACCCTGAATGCGCCTTCAAGCCCTGAGTTTGTGACCCCTAAGTACTCTAGTATTGCTATGAGCTTTTCGACAAAAGCTCTAGCTTCTTTTGGACTCTCCATATCAGGTTCCGTAACAATTTCAAGTAATGCTATACCAGATCTATTATAATCTATAAGGCTGTAGGGGCTGGTCTCAATAGAGCCTATATAGACTATTCTACCGGGATCTTCTTCAATGTTTATTCTTTTGATTCTAACAATCTTTTTCTTGCCTTGCACATATATGGTTACGTAACCATTCTTAGCTATTGATGTGAAGCCTGGACCAATGTATTGAGATATCTGATAATTTTTTGGAAGGTCGGGATAGAAGTAATGCTTACGTACAAAGATGAGCTTATCACTGATTTCACAATTTAATGCCTTTGCAACAGCAATTGCATATTCAATAGCCTTCCTGTTAACAACTGGTAATGCGCCTGGCAAGCCAAGGCATACAGGACACACATGTGTATTTGGCGGGCTTTCTCGATAATTTGCTGGTGTTGGACAGAAGAGCTTTGTTTTCAAGCTTGTTAGTTGGACGTGCACTTCTAGCCCTATAATAACCTTTAATTCCTTAGCAGTCATAGCTAAGGCACCTCAGCTATAAGATCCTTTAATCCCGTTTTTCTCTCAAGCTGTAGTGATAGATATAAGAGTATGTCTTCTGTTAGAGGTTTTGACATTAACTGTATAGCTATAGGCAAGTTGTTGTAGAACCCTACTGGGATGCTTATTGCTGGAGCGCCTATTAGATTAGCAATAACAGTGTTTATGTCTGCCATGTACATCTTGATGGGATCTTTGACAAACTCACCTAGTCTGGGTGGGAGTATAGGCATTGTTGGGCTTACTACAGCATCAACATGTTTGAATATTAAATCAAAGGTCTCCTTGAGTATTCTTCTAAACTTCAAAGCTCTGATGTAGTACATGTCTCGGTAACCCACACTCAGAACATAAGTTCCTAGAGCAATCCTTTTCTTCACTTCATATCCAAACCCCTTAGTTCTGACCTCAGTGTACACATCTCTCCAGTCCCTATTCTCGAAACTTACCTTCAATCCGTATCTCACACCATCAAATCTTGCAAGGTTAGAGCTTGCTTCAGCCATTGCTATTATATAGTATGCTGCAACAATTTCGGTTCTATAGGGTAGGGATATTGTTGTGCACTCATGGTAAGAGCATAGTATGTCCACGGCCTTGAGTGCCGCCTTTCTAACTTCTTCTTCAGCAACTTCAAAAAGCTCCTTAATTATGCCTATTTTAAGTTTTGGCTCCTTTGAATCAAGCTCCTTGAGTGCCGTAACGTAGTCTTTTGGTGGTACGGGAAGAGAGGTAGAATCGCGAGGATCGTAGCCTGCTATAATAGAGAGCATAAGTGCAAGGTCCATAGTGTTTCGAGCCATAGGCCCTATTTGATCCATGCTACTCGCATAAGCTATTAAACCATACCTGCTTACTAAACCATAAGTAGGTTTCAATCCATAAATACCACAGAAAGCTGCGGGATTACGTATCGATCCACCAGTATCGGACCCTAGTGCTAAAGGCGCTTCACCAGCTGCTAATGCCGCAGCACTGCCACCTGAAGAACCTCCAGGAACTCTTGATAAGTCCCACGGATTCCTTGTAGGGAAGAAAGCGCTAGTCTCAGTAGTGGAACCCATGGCAAACTCATCCATATTTGTCTTACCTATTATTAGACCGCCCTCACGTGTAATTCTCTCAATTACTGTGGCATTATAGGGGGGAATATAGTTCTCAAGCATTCGTGAAGCACACGTAGTTCTAATCCCTTTCGTTGATATATTGTCCTTTACAGCTATCGGCACTCCAAGCAATCTCATTGCACTAACGCGTTCTTTTTGCTCCTTCAGCAATGCTTCGACATAGCTATACAAAGTTTCCTGAGGCACTATAGTTATGAATGCCCTTACCTTTGATTCAACTCTATTGATATTTTTATAAATTATATCTAGATAATCAAATATCTTTGACGGATCAGTGTGGAACTCCTCTACAAGCCTATAAACTGGTGTGTTAAGTGATATTCCACCCACGAGACTCATCCCACAGTTTTAGGCGCCTTTACATAACCATTTTCAAGAATTGCATTATCTTTAAGCATCTCATGCTCTATATCGAGATGATGCAAAGGCTCATCATCTCTTAGTGGAAGCTCTAACTCTATTACGTGATACAAAGGCTCTACATTATCAAGCCCCTCAACCTTTAATAAAGCGTTAAACAATTCTATTATTTTCTCAACCTCTTTCTTAAGTTTCTCTTTTTCCTCATCGCTAAACTTGAGTAAGGCAAGCCTTTCAAGATACTCAATTATGTTGTCGTTCTGCATACTTATCATTACCTTGTAACGAGTAAACATTTTTAAGCTCTAATATTTTCATATTTGAAATTTGGGAGAATCCAGTATTAATAGTTTTTGTAAAGGGATGACTCTGATTATGGGTATAGCATAATTATGCGACCCGAAGACTTTGTGGAGAAGCTGAAGGAGTTCATTGATTCAAGGCTTCTATTTACAGCTGTTGAGGAAGCTCGAACCTTTGGACACAACATTATATATCTTATTGCAAGTGTTGATAATGTAAAGGTGTACGCATCACTTTTCTATAAAGGTGTATTTGACGATTTAGAGCCCTTGGCTATAATGATAGAGTTCGAGCCTGAAGTAGCAAAAACGGTAAACCTTTCATTCATTGCAAGAGTAGCTAAAGATGTGGAGGTATATATTTTTGGAGGAGAATCTTCTGCAGGGCTTCTAATACCTGTATCATCCGTTGATTATATGCTGTATCTACTCAAGAGTGTAGTACCAGAGCTTTTAGCAAAGATTCTAAACAAAAAGGTTGATATTGTGTTTGAAAGTTATGAACTGGAATTCAAGGCGATATAGCATCACATTTGCTTTATCAGCTAAAGGAATTTCAATCATCACTCATCTAGGGGTGGAGTTTCATCATCTACTTGATGAACTTCATAAGTGTTGTTTGTTTGTGAACACTAATTTTCAGTGCAGGATCATCTGTTGCAATACCATCAACGCCATAACCTATGAATTTGAGTGCTTGGGAGACATCGTTTATTGTCCAGGTATACACCTTCAATTTCTTTGCATGTGCCTCTTTAATCACTTGTGGTGTAACAAAGCTGTGCATGGGGAGTATAGCCATAGCTTTAAGTTTTAGTGCATGATCTATGTAAATTGTAACTGGGGGTCTAGCAGTTAATACCCCAACTTCTATTTTGTTATTAAGTTCCTTTATTTTCTTGAGTATGTTGGAATTAAAGGATATTATGATGCTATTGTCGATAACGTTGTACTGTTTAACTAAATTAACTACAGCTTCTTCAATGCCTTCATCTTTCACCTCTATGAATAGTACAGTCTTTCCGTCTAACTCTTGAAGAACCTCCTCTAGTGTAGGTATAGTCTCTACACCAAAAATCTTCACCTTCTTTAACTCTTCAACAGTTAACTCAGCAACTTTTCTACTATCATTAGCTACTCTCTTTAGATCCTCATCATGTATTACTACTGGTACTCCGTCGCGCGATCTCCTAACATCAAATTCTATTGCATCTGCATTCATTTCAAGCGCTTTTCTAAACGATGCTATGGTATTCTCAGGTGCGTACAGTGGGGCTCCTCTATGGGCTATGAATAAGAACTTGTTTTTCCAGTCTCCAATCATTTGGATTCCTCACCCTCCAAAACCATTCCTCACCTATTTATGACATTTCTGGATGTCAATTCCTGATACAAGGAGTAAATGTCTGATAATGCTGGGTCAGCACCGGCGTAAGTCAGGTCATTGTAGATCTTTCTGCACAGCGTTTCAGCATCTATTCCAGGCTCGATACAAACTTGTGTTGATTTGGTAGATCTCAATACCGTAAGTATTATAAGAGCTAAGGCGACAATATCATGAATCTTTATGTCATTCTTCATCTTATCCTCAATAACGGATAAAACGTGAATAAAGTAAGGATTGTCATAAAGATTCTTACTGGTTTTGAGTGTGTCTAGCACCATTTTAATCAATATTTTAGCGATAGCATTCGTTGATGGTAGGAAGTCCTCGATATTGAGACAAGGAATCTTCGACCTTCTACGATCTTCAAACACAATCGGTGCGTTTGACGATACTGTTGTAAGCACATCGTTAAGTATGTTAAGAAGCTTGATTGTATCTGTAAGCATTTGTTGTTCTATTAAGCATCTTCGCGAAGCTAAGGTTATATCAAGACCGAATCTTGTGGGCATTAAATCAATTAATCTTTTTAAGAATTCCATTTCATCTTTGCTAGCCTTAGTTAAAAACATTGCAACCTTTCTTTGCATATAGATTACATCACTATAGCTTAAGGCTCCTCTTTTCAAAAGATCTATCATCCAGAGTATTGATGAAAGGGCGAGAGATGCATGCGGCTTTGAGTAGAAATCAATGGTTGAAATAATGTCTGAGGTAAGTGCTCCCTGAGCCCTGTAGCATTTATGAAGCTTAGTCAATGTTTCAACCAACTTACTGTAAGTAAGGGAACTCATCACCTTTCACTTAATGCTGGACTCAACTAAAAATTTAATTACTCTAGAAAATAAAAAGCTTAATTTAAAATCATTGAAATAGGTAATGATAAATCAATATTACGCATAACATTTGTTGCAGTCGGATATCCTCGGATATCACTTCTCTACTACTATGAGAGTCGTAGAAGCTTTGATATGAGGCAGTTTTCTGATTTTTGAAAGCACTACATTCCTTAGCTTATCAAAATTTTCCGCCTCAATAACTGCAACTATATCGTAAATCCCATAAACCATGTAAACCTCCTTGACTTCAGGTATCTCAGCGAGAGATTTCATTATTTCTTCTTCCATGCCTATATCAGTATTTATTAATACTATAGCCTTAACCATATTTAGAGTCCCCCGAGTATATCTTTTTTGTCTCCCTCAAAAGTTTACATAAAAATACTGTATAGAGTTTCTCGTTTTTACTCACCTATAACCATAACAACAACGTTTCTAAGACTCCTAGGACCATCCATTTCAACAAGGAATATGTTTTGCCATGTACCTCGTACGAGCTTTCCATTAATTACTGGGAACACTCTCTCAGAGCCAATTATAGCTGACCCTATGTGTGCATGTGCGTTATCGTCTATCGTATTGTGTTTCCAGCTTCTTTCAGGCTGAACAAGCTCCTTAATAAATGTTATTATATCCTGCATAAGTCCAGGTTCCCTCTCATTAGCTATAATTGCTGCTGTAGCGTGAGGAGCAAAAACTATGCAAACACCATTCTTAATTCCGCTTCGGGCAACAACTTCCTCAACAAATGATGTTATGTCAATGAGCTCAAATCGTTGCTTTGTTGATAACTTTAGGGTCTCGTGATAAATCTTGCACATTAAGTGTGCACCGCTATAAACAAAATAATGTTTGCATTTTGTATTAACAATATAATGTGCTACTTTATAGCTATCTTATAGAAGCTCGCCCTGATATTTTTCAGGATTGTTGCTCCTCTCTTTCAGATGATTGTTGCGCTTTTAGCATTTTATATACAACATCCTTTACTCCTGTTCTACTAAGTAAGCGTTCGAGCCTGTATAGTTGTTCATGTGCAATTCCGACAATCTTCGCCATTTGAGTTATTGGTATGTTGTTAGCTCTTGCGTAGAGAAGGTATATCAATGTTCTTATACTATGGGGATGTCTTAGCGATGTCGATGCAGGAGAGTCGAATACGAGCCAATCAAGTAGTTCCTCGTGAGCCTTGGCCCATTCAGCTATTTCAGGTGGCAACTCAAAGGAATGCTCTAGCTTCTTCACAAATCTGACAACATTTCCTTCGATGACAAGCTTTCTCTTTCTTCTCCTGCTTTTTTCAATGGTTATTTCGGTTGCTGACATGTTCTAAGACCTTCAACTCTTTATTATCCAAGTAAGTCTCAAATTAAGGTTAAAGCTAATAAGTTTTATTGTTCTGCAGTACAGATAAAGCCTTGTAGTAGTGAAATCATTTTATTTAAGGGGGCTGACTAAAAGGTGGCAAGTAATAGTATTTATGGTAATAGAATTGAAAAATCTATAGAAAATTTACTGAACTTTGAATTAAAAATAGTTAATAAACACCTTCCCATCCAACGCCAACCACTAAAAAAGTTGTTAAATATGGATGTTCCGCACGTGAGGCTTCGCGATGGTTCAGTACACATATTTAGGAGAAGTGAGTTGGAGGCGTTAAGAAGGTATTTAAATGAGGAAGAGGCAGAAAGGTTAGAGCTTCCAATAATAGTTATCTTGAGGCCTGACATAGGGGAAGGAATGGGTATTATTGATGACCCTATAGCGGTAAAAGTTGTTGCTAGAATTCTTGGCATTACGTTATCAGATGCAAGGCTAATTCTTTACAAACCTCATATAGCTATGCTTCGAAGATACTTTGATACACTCTTTCAGTTTGCTATAGTTGTTGAACAAAACCCTGAAATGTATTAGCATCTTCGCTATCATAAGAAGCTTCTTGTTTTCAGCATATGTGTACAGACTTTGGTACAATAAATCCTGTATACTCATTTTCTATATGCTTTTCAAATTTAATGCATAGCCTCTTAGAACCAAATAAGGGTGTGTATATAACAAATGTCTCTGCTTCCCCTCCTTCAAAAGATGGGTTAAATCCATACCTCTTTGAGAGCTCAATTATATTTAGCGCCAACTCTAAATCTACGATCTTACCAAGATAGTTGACATGAAGCCCCCATGCGTTCACAGATGTGATAATAAACTCTATGTTAGCTCGTATAATGTCTAGTAGATGTTTTGCAGGGTCTTTGCCCCAAAAGGGCGTGTAAAGCTTTGTTCCCAGTCTATCACATGCCTCAAGTAGTAATGTTCTCTGGGCATCACTTGCAATGACGCCTGCGATAAGGTAGTCAAATCCTATGCTGTTGTAGAGATTCTCTAGGTGCTTTAATATTTCTTTTCTCTCTTCTTCTTTATCCTCTGACCTTATCTCAAGTATCCTATGCTTATCCTCTAACGACATTAATCTAAGTTGAAGAGATGTATATTCAACAAATGGTGCATGTATAAACCAGGGATAGGCTGACCTAGGCTTAAATGTCACTATTGTGGCGATGTCAAATCCTTGTAGAAGGGATATATGAAGAGCAAATACGCTGTCTTTGCCACCACTAAGCAATATAGCAGCTCTTCTCAATGCATTTCTTCACCTTCACTAAGTCTCTCCATGGATGCATCAGCCAAGAATAGTCTTTTCAATATATAGGCAGGGGCCTTATCTAGTTCAGCAAAATATGCTTGAAAAATCCTTGCCCCCTTCCCCTCAATATACCTTGAAAAATGGTACTTAAAAACATCTAGAAGTTGTTGCTTAACTGTATGAAAAACTGTATCACCAATAACTATAACAACTCTATCTGCACTTCTAAATATT
>JAPYWC010000018.1 GCA_028276605.1 Desulfurococcales archaeon | reverse complement strand
GAAGAAGCTTGTTTCTCTAGGTTTTCTCAATGAGGTTGTTAAGGTTGTTGAGAAGAGTGGTAGGAAGGTGAGGATGAAGTGCTACAACCTTACAGATCTTGGTAAGTGGTATGCAACAATATTTAAAGATCCTAAAGATCTTGATCCCGCAACCCTTCATAGCTTTATTAGAGAGCTTATGACGATATTCCTCGAGAACTATGCGAAGCTTGTTAAGAGATTAGGGCTTAGGTTAGGGGATCTTCTTCAACTAACCTTAGAGAATATTGTGAAGAGTTTTACTAAGAAGCTTTATAGAGTTTATGACCTTGTAGTCTTTGGCTCAATGGCTTACGACGTCTTTGTATCCTATGGAAAAGTGTTTTCAGGGGGTTCTGGAGCAAACGTAGCATACACAGCTTCTCTACTTGGACTAAGAACAGCTTTTGTAACGGCAATACCGCTAGACCTGATAGGCATTAGCATGGCTATAGAGCTTCACGATAACGGAGTCGATTTAAGTTTAGCAAAAATAGTTAGAGACATAAACACAACGATATGCATAATTAAACACCTCAACGCCTATAAACCCCAAATTAACTGCCTCTACAACACAGAGAAACCTCCTGTAGTAACAGAGATTACACCGGAGATTATTAATGCTTGTAGAGAAGCTAAAGCTATTTACCTTGGTGAAGGCATTGGAAAAACGTTTATTGAGCTCCTAAAAAATCTTGATAGGGATAGTAAAATAGTTGTCTATAGACCAAACATACATGTATTTCAATATAGCGATGCATTCAACGAGTTCTTAACAATTCTAAGCTACAACCCCATACTAATTCTGAATGAGGATAAGGCTAGGATTCTAGAGGAAAGAGGTGTTAAAGTTCCTCAAGACCTTTACAAACATGGTGTAAAGAGAATCATAGTTACCTTAGGCTCTCAAGAAGCAGAACTCTATATAGCACCTAATACAGAACCAAAACAGTTTCCTGCACCTAAAACAGTTGTTGTTGATGTTGTTGGGGCAGGAGATACCTTCTCAGCAATATTCATATCCAGGCTACTGAGTGAAGCTAGTTTTGAAGAAGCTATTGAATACTCTGTTAAAGTAACAGCATGTTCCTTAAAAGAGTTAGGTCCTAGGAAAAATAGGCTAAAAATTGAAAAATGTATTTAGTTTTTAGCTACAGTAGCACCATCACTTACTCCGGGGCCTGGTAATGTAGAACCAAAGTGCGCTGTTTTACCTGCTTCTGAATACATACCATAAAGACAAAGACCAGCTATTATGGAGCCTATTATTTGTGCAACTATGTATGGCCCTACAAGCTTAGCAGGGAATCTACGTACTACTGTTAAAGCTATTGTTACAGAAGGATTGATGTGAGTACCTGAGATATGCCCTAAGGTGTAGATCATTACCATGACTATAAATCCGAATGTTGCACCTATACCAAATAATGTTGCAGAACCTCCGCCTAATATTGATGCAAACGTTATAACTGAAGCTGGTCCAAATAGTGTTAGGGCCCAGGTACCAAACAGTTCTGCTACAAACATTTGCAGTGCTGTAGGTTGCTTTTGACTAGACATATGTTCACCCTAACTTATACATCTCCTAATTTAGTTTATAATCTTTTCTAATTTAGAGAATCATAAACAATACAAGGTTAAAAGAGAATTATGAAATTAAAATATCTTCAATGTATTAAAAACTGTGTTTATACTGCCTTTATTCCAGCTGTTAATGGTATTTCCTTAGCTATGCCTCTTCTATACCAGCACCACTTACATCTACCACTTAGGAATGTTTGACTAACACCACAAGCTTTGCATATTGGTGGTGGTGATATAGGTTTATCTGGATGTAATGCTACAATGTAGGTGTTGATCGTTGCTGTAACAGGTTCGCTCGTCAATAGGCATGGGAAGTCTGCCAATCTCATGAGAGCTGAGAATCTCACTGTTATTGCACAACCTGGATATGTATATCTTTGTGGATTCATTAATACGACATTCCTCTTTATTGGTGATAGATCTATCTTAAGGCCTTTCAGTACATATCCTCCTCTTCCATATGGTGCGGGTTTGATAACATCAGCTCCTCTCATGATGAGATCTATGAAGTCTACATTGTGTAGCTCTGCAACAACACTTCTAGTTGGGTATTTGAGTATGAAGTTGTAGAATCTCTTAATAAGCAGGTCAACAACCATATCAGCTGTGAATCCGTCTAGCTCAAGTATAAATGCTGTAGCACCAGCTAGAGATCTGCCAGCAACTAATAGAACATCGTATTCACTCTTTATAAGACCTTCCTTAACACCCTTAGTTAGTGTAGCCTCTAGAACGTCTGTCACGACCTCTAATATAGCCATAACAACATCGTCTTTAGCCATGTTGTACATGCTTTGAGATATGTGGTGACCTACATCACCAACTCCATAAGCTGGTACAACTACTAAGTTAGCTGGGTGAACACCTGCATTATAAGCAGCCTTTACATATGGATAGATCCTATCCCTAAACTTCTTCATGTATGTAGCTGGATCAAAGCTTCTGTGACCTTTAGCCTTCATTAACTCTTCCTGCATCTTTGTAGGCTCTAACCACATCTTCTTTAATGCATCAATCTCCTCCTTTACAGCCTCATCAAGAGACTTACCAGCTTCAACAGCTGCTATGAATTTTGATCCAAAACCATAGCTTGTATTCATACCCCAACTCTTAGCAGCTAGAATTATTTCCTTGTGCACTGTAGGAATATCTAATTTTTCTAGAATAGCCGCAAAAATTCCAGCCATTCCACCAACAGCATAACCAAAGTCAACTACAGCTGTGGGTCCATAGAAACCTGCATACTTCCTAACAAGCTCTCTGCCTATGAAAGCTTTGTTATCTTCTAAAGCTTTTGCAAACTTCTCAACAGATTCTCTAAACTTAGGATCAAGTTCATAGAGTATCTCAAGAACTACAGGTGTCTGGTAATGCTCTACATAAGGCTCGTCTTCAGGAACTATAGTCTTGTCAACAGTAATCTCATTTAAGATCTCATAATGAGCAACAACACTAGCAACAAATAAGTCAATAACCTCTTTCTTCATAGGGCCAATAGTAGCAATCTTCTTTACAGCTTCCACATATGGAGCGGCATCTGGTATAACGAACTTACCTCCACGCCTCTCCCTAATAACATTAATATCAGCTCTTTGAACAGCAATAGCATCCTCAGCTATCTTAGCTATAACCTCAGGAGGTAAACTTGGAGCACTCATTTCAAATACCCAAAAAACTGTTAGAGCTTTAAGGATATATACAAAAAGTAATGCTTTATAAAGCTGTTAACATCTTCAAAGTAATTACTCTTTATTTAATAGCTTATAACACTTATATTACATGCTAATAACGTTTACATTGCATGAGAAAGGTATTGCAGACATATCTTCATAGAATCATTAATGGCAGTAAATATAGAGAAAGCCGCAGGAGAGCATTTATTGACAGTAACGTGTTTGAGTTTATTGATATTGAGATAAAGGGCTTAAGGAGTGAAACTATGATTAAATTGTTGAGATCCATAAAAAGTGTCTCTGAGTTGAGTAATGCTGTATGGGGGTGCCGATATAGTTGATGTTAAGGATCCTTCTAGATCCTTTTCATTCACAAAGAACTTCGTAAATCTTACTCCCTTAGGACCCCTGGGAAAGAGAGCATCATACATAATCTTCTCAACATCTTCAGGCGTAACATTTTCATACTTAAGCACAACTACATCAGGTACAACGTCTATAGTCATTAGTATGTCGAAGGGGCTTGCATGCTTATCTGTATCAATGAATATGAATATAGGTCTAAACTTCTGCTCAGATATGATTTCCAACCTCAAACATGGGTTAAGGGACTTAGTTTAAAATTAGATTGTGTTTTAAACTTGTTGCATTTACCTCTACTTCTTTCTGAGTTTCTGCAACGTCTTCAAAAGCTCTAGGTCTCCTTGATAATCTCCAGCACATGTAGCTATAATACCATCTACAAGTCCTTCAAGCTTTTCTGCAAACTCAACTGCTTTATCGAGTGTTGTTGTTGGTTGCCAACTAATTTTCTTCAAGATCTCTACATTGCGTGGAGTCTGGATTAGGAAGTATGTGTATAGTGGTTTGCCTAGCTTCTTCATCTCCTTAGACACTTGCTCAAGAATTGGTAGTGTTTCTGGTGTAAGTCTTGCAAAGAATGCGAAGTCCCAGTCGGTCTTCACTCTCTCAATCATGTCCTGAGCTGTAAAACCTGTCTTCGCTTTCTCACCGTACCTCTTTCTCCATGGTCTTGGTGATAGGAGGCACCCAAGTTTTAATGTTTTTAGCTTTATCTCCTTCCTTAGCCAGTCCCTTGCATTCTCTGACTTACCCCAGTACTTAGGCCCTAAAGGCTCTCCATACTTAGGCTCATCACCCATCGTGATGACGATGCCGTCAAGTCCAACAGCTTCGGCGGCTAATGCTAAGGCTCCTACCTCAACAGGTCCCTTATAATTCAGTGTAAGTATTGGTATCACTATCTTGTCAGGATACTTAGTCTTTAGAACACATCCAACAGCTACACCACTTGGCGCAGGTACCCCTGTAGCACTATCAGTTACATTCCAACCATCGACAAGATCCTTTGTCTCTTCAGCCATTTTCAGAAACTTTCTTGTTGGTACAAACTCGTGTAAAATCTTCAATCTAGATTCACTGAAACTAGTTGGGCATGGACTCAAACTTAAATTTTGATGACTATGCACAAGGTGCAACCTACCACAAAACCCTAATTATTTTAGCTAAGGTTCTATACCCTAAAACTTACTTTCTGCCTAGGCTTAGATACTAGGTTCACGAGTTAAAGGTGATGCTGATCCCGCTACAAACCTTCCTCAAATACTTGGAGTATCAATTAACAAAACTATTGGTGATGTAGCTGAGGAATTTAGGAAGAGGTTTGGAAACTTGCAGAACAAGATATTAGGAAGTAGAAGCTATTTGGGTATAATCCTGAAATGCTATATGAGGTTGCTAAACCATTTAACTATGTAAGGGTTGATATCGAGGATCCAGCTATAAAGGTATATGCATTGCCTAGAGTACCTATAATTCTGGTTCTTTGGAGTGGTGAAGAAGGTATACCTCCTAAAGCAGATACACTATATCGATAAAACAGCTCCTCACTACTTAGGAGAAAACGTTTCTGATGTTTGTGAAGCTGCCATGGGACTTGCACGTACATTGACAGGCAGACTCGTATTGCTACTAGCAAAGAGAAGAGGGTTTGATGTATCCTCAATTGAGTGGGGTGAAGTAGGATATCTTTACGCAGATTAAGCCCTAAAAGTTTTTAAGTGTTTCTTGGGTACCTTGATATATGTGAAGAAAGATGTTCACATATAGAGTTGCTCAGAAAAGTTTTGAAATTGGAGGTATTAAGGTTGGGGGCGAATCCTTCGAAAATCCACCTGTTTTAATAGCATCGATATTTTATCACGGACACAAAATCGTTTTTGATCCTAAGAAAGGAGAGTTTGATAAGGTTAAAGCTGAAGAGCTTATCAAGATTGTTGAAGAGCTTTCGGCTAAGACTAGGATTCCGTTTATGCTAGATGTTGTAGGGACAACACCAGAAGCTATTACCAGGTTCATCGATTTTGTTGCAAATGTTACCAAGGCTCCAATACTAATTGATACGGTAGGTAGTTTGGAAGCTGCCAAGGCTGCTTTAGAATATGTTAAAGGTGCTGGTCTCGCCAATAAAGTTGTCTATAACTCGCTAACCGCTAAGTCTAAGGATGAAGAGTATAAGCTTTTGCAAGAGTATGGAGTTAAAGCGGCTATAGCTCTTCTCTACACAGATAGGATCGTGGATGTAGAGGCTAGGCTACAAGCTCTCAATACCATACTTCAGAAAGCCTCTACTTATGGTATCGATAAGATCTTGGTTGATACATTCATAATTGATGTACCCAGCCTTTCAGCTGCATGTAGAGCTATGGTAGAGGTTAAGGCTAGGTATGGTTTACCTGTAGGTGCAGGAGCACACAATGCTATATCTACGCAAAGAAAGTCGTTTAAGGAGAGGTTTGGAGCTGAGGGGTTAAAGGCAAGCGAATTAGCTGCAAATGTTATGCCAATTGTGCTAGGCACAGATTTTCTACTCTATGGACCTATAGAAGCAACTAAAGAGATTTTCCCAGCTGTTTACACAATATACACAGCGTACAGGTATTTAGCAAGAAGAAAGGAAAACTTAATCCAGCTATAAGGCTGCATCACAATAAGAGTAATGCAAAGCTTATAAAGCTCATGGAGACGCAGATAAGGAGAAAATAACGTTGCTCATAGTTCTGAAGCCAGCATCACTGATGAGAACAGAGTGAATTGAAGTTATTAAAAATTGTTAGTAAATCAGCTAAGATTTTACACGGCATTGTGAACTATACAATTGTCTTTGTTAAGATGCCTAAGTAGTTGAAGGAGTATCTCAATAAATGTGTTATTAAGCTTGTTCCATTATGAGAAAGGCTCTAGAAGAAGCGAGAAGACCTATGTTGAGAGAGCTTGAAGAAAGACTAAAATGCTGTGTTGTATGGGGATAGAGAAGGAAGAAAATAGCTTTACATCTATTAAATGCAGGTTTTCTAAGGATTTAATTGAAAGCGTAGTAGCTAAAGTAATGTTCTTTACTATGGAGAGGCATCAACATTTATTGAGAGAGCAATTCATGGTATAAGTAGGTGTACTACTAGTGCTGAGGATATTGTGAGGATGATGAACAGCAGGTCTCTTTTCTTGAGCTTTAGAGGTTTGTAGAATGTCCTCTTTATGCTGTATCCAAATGCTCGAAGCTCAAGTGCTTCTGCAATATCTCTTGCTCTTAATAGTGAGCATACAAATGCTGGTATCAGTATTGCGTTAAATTTTCTAATTCTTTCAATAATGCTACCCTTTTCCAGCTCTAATCCCCTAGACCTCTGCGCATCAAAAATATCCCCTACCTCGCTGAGTATTGTAGGTATGAATCTAATAGCTATGACTAAAGCATAGAAGTAAGTGTACCTAAAGCCCAGGCTTGTAAGTGCTTGTATAACTTCGTATGGCGTTGTTGATATGGCCACAGCGGTTACAGCTAATACTACTATAACAATTCTTGTAAATACCTTGAATTGCTCTAATAAAGTATCCCAAATACCTCCCTCACTGAAAATCATTGTGAAGAGCATTATGAAGAGCATAGTAAGGGCAACAAAGGGTGTGAGACCTATGAGTGTATGAACCGCTTTTTTAAACGCCCTTGGACAGGGAGAGGTCAGTACAAGTACAAAGCCTAGTGCAGATAACAGCTTTGAAATACTATTTGCAGAGATTATAACGAAGGCTGCAACGATGTAGAAAAGCTTTGTTCGGGGGTCGAGGTCGTGATAAAAACACCTCTCCTCTTCATACATTAGAGCTGTTGTAATGTTCTTTAGGAAGCTTCTCTCAACGGACATTGCAACACCTCTTTAAAACCTCAGCAAGTTCACAACTATTCAAAGGTCTAGCAGTCTTCTCTAATCCAAGTAGCTTTGCAAGCTCAATTACTTGAGGTGGTGTGACACGAGTCTTCTTAAGCATCTCAACATCGTAAAACACTTCCCTAGGGCTACCGCTAGCAACAACCCTTCCATCAGACATAACAACGACTCTTGTTAATGGTGCTAGAGAGAGAAACTCAACATCGTGTGACACAATAACAACGGTCTTCCCCTTCTCAATAATCTTTACTAGCATTTTTAGTAACTCTAGCTTGAGGGAATAGTCTATGCCAGCCGTAGGCTCGTCTAGCACAACAATAGGGGGTTCATAGGCTAGTACAGATGCTATAGCAAGCCTCCTCTGCTCACCAACAGAAAGTTCGTAAGGAGAGCGGTCAGCAAGGTGTTCAAGTCCAAAAGTTTTTAGCAGTTCTAAAGCTTTGTCAACGCAATTCTTGCACCCAAAGTTACTTAGTGTGAAGAGTACTTCGCGAAGAACTGTTCTCTCAAAGAATTGATGTAAGGGATTTTGAAATACTATCCCTACACTCTTTGCCAACTCAGCTACAGTACTAGACCTAGTATCCTTGCCAAACGCAAGAACCCTACCTCTCCAAGGCTTTAAAAGCCCATTGAAATGCTTTATCAGCGTAGTTTTGCCAGCACCATTCGCACCTACTATGGCTATGAACTCCCCCGGAAATATCTTCAAGTCTATGCCCTTTAAAACAACTTTACCACCTGGATACCTAAACCACAAATTCTCAACAACTATCGCAGGCTCTAAGTAATGTGTAGCGAAACTAGCGTTATTGTTGCGGGTCTTGGGGTAAGCATCTCTACATGCATCAATACTTTTACTCACAGCATTAACAGCTTCGCAATTTAACTTAGGGTTTTTATCAATCTCTCTAATTACTTTGAGTGGTAGTGCCTCAACACCTATCTCTAGAAGTTTGTCAATAGCTAGGTCAGGGTCTCCATCAAATAGAACTCTTCTATTCAGTAGCACAACTCTATCCACATACTTAATGAGCTCTGCAAGCCTGTGTTCAACAATAACTACAGTGATTCCCCTCTCCTTACATAGTTTATATAGCAATGCTATGAACTCCCTAGCTCCATAAGGGTCGAGATGAGCTAGAGGTTCATCAAGTAACAGTATCTTAGGGTTCAATGCTAAAGCACTTGCTATAACAACCTTTTGTAGCTCACCACTAGAAAGTGTATGAACAAGCCTCTTTCTGAGGTGCTCAATTTCTAAAGCCTTGAGAGCCTCATCAACTCTTCTGCGTATCTCTATGGGTTCGTACAGAAGGTTTTCGAGAGTAAATGCCAGCTCCTCTTCAACAATAACATTAATTACTTGGTTTTCTGGATTCTGCATCACAACCCCTACTCTATCCACAACAGCTCTAAACCCTTTCTCAACAATGTTCACCCCATCAACTAAGACTTTACCCGAAAATTTACCACCGTAGATATGTGGTATGAGCCCCAGGATTATTCTTACTAAAGTTGTTTTTCCTCCACCTGATGGCCCAGCAATTACTGCAAACTCTCCTTCCCTAATCTCGAGCGATACCTCTTCAAGAGCTGGTGTTGTTGAAGATGGGTAGAAATATGTTACATTTTTTAAAGCTATAACGCTTTTCATTAACATTGCTACCTCTTTTTACGCAAATGCTTTACGTGAAGGTTCTCGGCGAGGCTAGGAACTCTTGAAATAGCTTCTATGAGTGGGAGAGCTACAGCAAATGCCACTAACCCTTCAAGAATATACTCAACTAAGTAGAAGAGTGGGGAAGCAAGGTAAAGCTTTCTAACTGTACTAACCTTAGCTATTCCGAAAACTCCTTGGTAAACCTGTGGAAATGCGAATACTGTACAGCCAAATGCTTTATCAAACTCTCTACTAATGAACATTAGCAAGTAGAGTGCTGTATAGAGCTGTGCCTTCCTCTCTTTTCGTAATAACCAAAGGGCTACCGGAATTAGAATTAGTGCCGCTATTTTATCGTAAAACGCCACGAGGTATACATACCAGTACTCTGTAACTGGGTTGAAGGGCGGTGTAAACATGGCTGTAATGAGCATGGCAGTCATTATTGCTGCTGAAATGCCCCATCTCCTCTCAGTTAAAAGCCCCGCTACAAAAGCTGAAAGTGGAGCTGCTGGTATAAATGGAAGTGAGTAAAGATTGGGTGTAGTCAAAAACTTTAACACATTCCCTATAAGCACTGCCAAAAATCCTGGTAGAGGCCCTAGCAAAACGCCAAATACAGGAGATAGTGTTGCTCCAATCTCCATCTTTATCTGAGGAGCCCCAATGATAGGGACTCCGGGTAGGAATAAGAGCATGTAGTATATTGCTACTCCTATTGCTGTGTATGCCGTTATGTACGTAATTCTAGGCTTTGACATAAGATTCAGCCAGTGTTAAATGTTACACAGTAAATAATATACTTTGCTGTGTAAGGCTTTAACAGCGAGAACATGAGTTACACTGAAGAGTTTTACCCAGCTGTTCTGTTTTACCTATAAGAATTGGGGAAAGGGTTAGGTTTGTAACATTGCTATTCTCATCACCAGCTGTTGTTGAAGTACTGAACTTGTTTGAGCTTGGTAAGGGGCTTTGTCAAAGAGATTATAGTTAAAGCACTGAGCTACAGGTCTAACAAGACTATAATTGATGCTCTTAAAAACTTGTTTCACTTGGGCTTTTAACTGAGAGCGTTAGGAAGGTTGGGGGTGATAGGAGGGTTAGAATGAAGTACTAATAACCTCACTGAAATGAGTAGGTGGTGTGTGACTTTATTTAGAAACTCAAGGGAGTTTGAGCCCTGCCTTGCACCATAATAGCTTGCATTATGAATAATAACTTTAATAGTTGTTTCTACAGAACGTTACCTGAGGTAAGACCTTGATTATAGGGATTATAACTAGAAACCCTAATAGCTGAACCTCATCAAACCTTATACGTGCTTTTGGATCTCTTGGTCATATAGCTGATCACCTCAGGCACATAACCTACACACTTACAGATTTGTATAGATACCCTGATAAAGTTAGGAAAGCTTTAGATGCCTTGACGCCTCTAATCGTGAAGCGGAGCAAAATGACTATTTCAATACCTCCAAATGTTCTTGAGTTATTTGATATTAAGATGCCGCTTGCATTTATACCTCTACACCTTAACGAAATGATTCCACCGAAATTTTTAGAGAATTCTATTGGGAACCTTTGAAGAAAGTTATTATAGAGCTTGTGAATGGAGGTGCTATTCCATGAATTTTCTATGAAGGAGATTTTACACCATTTCTAGAATATATACTTGAGCTACCGAAAGGAAAACAATAGCATATTTTGAGCGTACAGATCTTAGAAAAGCTAGGAAGATCTTAGGGGACCACGTAATAATCATGGACGGCATATCACCAGCACACTATATCCATGGAACGCCTGATAAGGTATTTAGCGAAGTATGTAAGCTGTTAAATGATGTTAAAGAGCCAGGAGGATTTATATTTGCTGGCAGTGGAGTAGCTGGTATACCTGATGAAACTTTCGTATGTTATTGGCACTGAATACCTTGTTTACCCTGATGATCTACCTCTTCTAAAATGTAGGGTTACAAGTCTCGATATGAAGGGTGGAAGAGTATTGTTTAGTAATAGAGATGTAGATGTATCAAGAGCCGCAAGAGATGTTTGCTCACAAAACATTAGAACAGTGATTGTTTTGAGTCTTGATAGGGTTGGGACAGGTGCTGGTATAGATTTTTGAGGCGTTGAATAAGGTTAGAGACGTTTGTAGAGCTGAGCTTGGTGTTGGTGGAGGTCTTAAAGATGTTAATGAGTTAATGGTGTTGAAGGGTATGGGTGTTAGGTATGTTCTTGTAGTAGCTATAAACTTTGTCAACTCATAACCGCTTAACACACCCTCTACACCAATACACCTATATCTCGGCATAAATAGCATTGCTATAGTTTCTCCAGACTCCAATTTAATAATGGCTATATCTCCACGAGTAGATATAGCAACAACTTTAAACTCAAAACCTGATCCCCTAAACGTTAAAAGTCCTCCTACACCAATTAAAAACCTGGTGGGGGTCTCCACACCTCAAAAATGTCAGTTGCTAGAGGTTCTCAGCTTTATTGCTATTCATATCTTAGTGCTCTGACAGGATCCATTTTGGCTGCTCTCCAAGCA
>JAPYWC010000017.1 GCA_028276605.1 Desulfurococcales archaeon | reverse complement strand
GAGAAAGAGAATACATATATTCTCTTTCTCTCCCTTCCATTATTCCCTCTACTAACAAGATATAAAGCCATTACAAGACCAAACGTTGTTTTGCCTACACCGGTAGGAGCTAACATAGCAAAGCTCTGCTTTTGAGCAATTCTGTATGCCCAGCTGACTTGCAAATTCCAAGGCTCATTACCTACACAAGCCTTGAAGAACTCTATGAATCCATTTACAAAACGCTCTATTCCGACTAGCTCCTTCAGTCTCTCACTTGGGCTCCTTACATACTTCATCAACTCCGCAAACGTATTGATCTTCGCGATGGATGAAGTATTCATGCACTTTTCACAAGCATTTCTATTCAATGCTCTAATATCATTTATAGGTCCTCCGCAATTAATACATAAGCTCATATACTTTGCTAATGGAAGCGTATAATCATCTCCATGTTTTTTATTCACAACACTTATAGCATTCAAATAAATACACCAATGCAAGACCCGATAAATACTAGAGATTTCCCTCTAAATAAGGTGAAGTAGTTTGGTGTACGCACATTATAAGTATTCATGTTCATTTTAAGCAAGCAATGTTTATTCATATTTGAGCAACATACAAAACATAACAATCTAACATTGTTTCAGCGAAGAGAAGTCTCATCATAGGTTCAGGAGACCGTCGTGTCATCACAGATTAACAGTTTATCAAAACATAAATTAGCTTTGACGAGACTACCTATAGGTTTTATATTTTCAAAGCTAAAATATTAAGTTGGAGGAGCCTAAATGATGAGCCCCTCACTCTGAGCCTATTGTGATGAAACCTGTCTCACCTGATTGAATCCATTTAAAGTCTCAGAGATCGAGGGCCTCTTCATCCGATTCTCGTCAAAACCCCGTTTTCATCACAGAACTGCATCTTTTTATAGTACTACGAGACAATTAAACTTTACGTGGCGAACAAAATGCGCGCAACTAGTAATAGAGTACCGCAAATAGCGATCCTACTTACATTAATGCGCCACAATAACGTTACACTTCAGCAATTATTTGAGCTAGTTAAGAAGGAGATCGATTATACAGCAAGTTATATATCGGCAGAGGAGCTGACTCAAGATTTGAATATGCTACGTCTTCTAGGCCTGATCGAAGAAAAAGATGGTAGATACAGCCTTACTGAAAAAGGAAAACTAATATTAGAGAAGTTTATTTCTATGAAAGAAAAAGGAAATTATATGAATACAATGAATGTGACTACTGGGATTTGAACCAGGAATCTCCGGCTGTGTGAACCGAACTCAAATGTGATACAAGATATAAACTCAGTTTTGCTTTATCGTAAACTTCAAATAACTTTGTACTTAACCTGCACATGCCTTTAAAGGTCTTCAACAACTTTTCCCTGTGCATATAATACTCTTGCAATATTCAAAGTCTTCTTCGCATTCTTTTCATGATATATTGAGCTTCTCATAAATTCCTTAATGTTCTTGTTGTATAACAGTGTAACATTCCTTTAAGAAGTAATGCATTTCAATAATTGTATACATGAAAATCCCTAGAAGTGTTGAGTAATATTCCTTAAACTATACTGAGAGTTCTAGAGCACTTGAGCACTACGGCTACGTAGTATCGGTAAAGTCAAGTGCAAAGACTAAGAGCCCTTGAGGTAAAAAGATGCCCCATTATTCATCGTATATACATATCATTATATACATATTCTACTTATCAAAGGCTAAGGTTTATAAAATATCATATGAAGAGGCAAAATGCTAGTACTGATTTACAACCCCCTTACAGATCCTTATAATTAAAACAGCTCGTATTATTTAATTGCATAGTCTGGCAAAATCCCTACTTTTATAACTAGAGAACCTTGCTTATTACTGACTTTGCAACACTCTTATATCTTGAAAATAGCACCATTACTAGCAGAGGTAGCTAACTGTGAGTATCTGCGAAGATATCCCTTAGACTCCTTCTTCAAAGGTTTGAACTTTGCAAGTCTTTCCCTAAGTTCTTCGTTAGGGATATCTATATCTAGGCGTTTCCTCCTTAAATCAATAACTATTTTGTCACCGTTTTTAACAACTCCTATAGGTCCGCCTTCTGCTGCCTCTGGAGATACATGTCCTATTGCAATACCCCTTGTAGCTCCAGAGAACCTTCCATCAGTAACCAAAGCAACATCCCTATCTAGCCCCATGCCTACAAGAGCTGCTGTTGCTGTAAGCATTTCCCTCATACCGGGCCCACCCTTTGGTCCTTCATACCTTATTACAACCACATCACCACGCGAAATCTTCCCGCCAAGTATTGCCTCAACTGCTTCCTCCTCAGAGTCAAAAACCTTAGCCACACCTTCAAAGTAGTAAAGGTCTTTAGGCACTGCAGATATCTTTATCACTGCTCCTTCCGGTGCTAAGCTGCCCCTCAATATCATTATCCCTCCCCTTTCCGAATAAGGACTTGTGATTGGTCTTATAACATCAGGTCTCTTAATAGTTGCATTAGCGATTATTTCTCCCACTGTCTTCAGGGCCACTGTAAGTCGCTCCACATGTATCAAACCCTTCTTTGAGAGCTCCTTCATAACAGCCGCTACACCCCCTGCTTCATGAAGATCTTGAACATGATAGGATCCTGCAGGACTCAGCTTTACAAGAACTGGAGTTTTTTCGCTTATCTCATCAAAATCGTCAAGTGTTAGCTTGACTCCCGCTTCGCTAGCTATAGCCATTAAGTGTAGTACCGTATTTGTGGAGCCCCCTAACGCCATATCTACGGCTATAGCGTCGAGAAACGCCTCTCTTGTTAGTATTCTCCTAGCTGTTATATCTTTCTTAACTAGCTCCATTATCATCATGCCGGTGTACTTAGCGAGCCTTAGTCTCTCTGCAGAAGTTGCTGGAGCAGTGCCATTTCCGGGTAATGATATACCCATAACTTCCGAAAGAATGTTTAAGGTATTTGCAGTAAACATACCAGCACACGACCCTACACCTGGGCATGCGCTGTTTTCAAGCTCTACAAGATCTTGGTAACTTAGCTTACCAGCCTTATACTCCCCGATAGCCTCAAAAACATCATGTAAATCAACATCCTTACCTCTAAAACGCCCTGCAAGCATAGGACCTCCTGATATGAATATAGCTGGAATGTCTAATCTTGCTGCAGCCATTAGCATTCCAGGGATGATCTTGTCGCACGAAGCTATCAAAACAATACCATCAAACTGGTATGCCTTAGCCATAACCTCTACAGAGTCCGCTATAAGCTCTCTTGATGGTAAAGAGTATTTCATGCCCTCGTGCCCCATAGCAATGCCGTCACAAATACCTATAGTGTTAAACTCTAGCGGAGTTCCACCAGCAAGCCTAACTCCCGCCTTCACAGCCTCAGCCACTTCACGTAAATGCTTGTGCCCAGGTATAACCTCGTTCCACGAATTTGCAATTCCTATAATTGGTCTTTGAAGCTCTTCATCTATTAAGCCCAGAGCTTTAAATAGTGCTCTGTGAGGAGCTCTCTCAATGCCCTCCACAACAATTCTGCTTCTCATTCTCATTCTTATACACCTTCTCTACTAAGATTTTTGGCTTTTCCTAAGCTCTTTTAAAACATAAAGGTATTCAAAGCCCTCTATAAATGCCTTCATTAGAGCTTCTACGACATTTAGCGAGATGCCTTGCGTTGACCAGCTATGAGAATTACTATGGAATGTTAGGGTGGCCCTATACATATTACTCTGGAATTTGGTGATACTAGCTTCCACTCTGAGATTCTCATCTATGTTTAGAACTTTTTTCGCAACGTCTGCAACTGCTTTAAATAACGCTATGAATGGGTCGAAATCCACGCTTATACCAGTAGTATTACCAAGGTTGAATACAGCAACTGAAATTCCTGTAGAGCTAGCAAAGAGAGTCCAGCCATAGTTCTCTACTTTCTGGTTGTAGAGCCCTAACTCCCTTAATGCGATTAGTAGTGCTGAGGCAGGAGCTTTATCGAATGAGTAGCCCTGTTTCTCCAACTCCTTTATTTTCGCTACAACTTTTTTAACATTCTCATCCCTCTTATCCATATCTATACCAAATTCCTTTAAAAGGGCTATCACATTAGCAGCACCACTAAGTTCAGAAACTATGAATTTTCGCTTATTGCCTACAAGTTCAGGCTCAATGTGTTCATATGCTCGCGGATTTTTTAAAACAGCATCTACATGCACTCCTGCCTTATGAGCAAATGCATACTCTCCAACATAAGGTTGGTAGGGGTTTGGTTGAAGACCAGCAGCTCTATATACTAACTGTGAAACCTCCTTCAACTTCTTAATACTCTCATCATTTTTCAAAACACGCATCCCCAGCTTATACCTTAAAGCTGGTATTACTTGAACTAAATCAGCATTTCCAGTTCTCTCACCAATACCATTTATAGTGCCTTGCACATGCCTAGCCCCAGCATAAACAGCCATGAGAGTATTGGCAACAGCGCATCCACTATCGTTATGTGCATGCACACCTACTACAGTCTTAACACTATTTGTGACAGCCTTCACAACCTCATAGACATCCCAAGGCATCATACTGCCATTCGTATCAGCTAATACTAATACCCGCGCACCTGCCTCTTCAGCAGTCTTTAAAACTTGTAGTGCATAATGTGGATCCTCCTTGAAGCCCTGGAAAAAGTGTTCAGCATCAAATATAACCTCTACTCCGTGTTTCCTGAGGAATTCTATGGTGTCGTAAATCATGTTTAAGTTCTCCTCTTTACTTACTCTAAGAATTTCATGAACATGTAGAGTCCATGCCTTTCCAAAAACTGTTGCTACTTCCACATCTGCTTTCAATACAGCTTCTAAGTTATGATCTTGCCATACTTTTGTATCCTTCCTTCGTGTACTAGTAAAAGCCACAATTTTAGCGTGACTTAATCCATACCTCTTTATCTCCTTAAAGAACTCTTCATCTTTCTTGTTAGAACCTGGCCACCCACCTTCAATATAGTCAACACCCAAATCATCGAGACTTAAAGCAATTCTTATCTTGTCTTCAAGAGTAAATGAAACGCCAGCTGCTTGCGCACCATCTCTTAGTGTTGTATCTAGTATTTCAACTCTTGTGGATTTCTAAACCACCTACCACCTTATTCACCATTAGATTAAAATAGTTGTAGATTTGCTTAAAAGCTTTTCAGGTTAATATCATAATAAACAATTTAAGCTTTTTTAAAGATAAGTTTGCGTATTTCTTTTCCAACTTGCTCTAATAGGCTTTGTTCAAGAGCTTTCAGTTCTCTATGCACTGTTGGCATACCCTTTTCATACTCTTCTAACCATTCTTTAGCAAATTCTCCACTTCTTATTCTCTCAAGCACCTTCTCCATTTTCTTTCTAACACTTTCATCTATTATGTATTTTCCTACAGTTATACCACCGTACTTAGCTGTATCAGAAACAGACCTTAACATGTGTACAAGACCTCCTTCATATATGAGATCTACAATGAGTTTAAGCTCATTAAGCACTTCAAAATATGCAACTTCTGGCTGGTAACCGTTTTCAACTAAAAAGTCGAAGGATGTTTTTATGAGCTCCATTATACCCCCTACTAGAACAACTTGTTCGCCAAAGAGATCTGTCTCTGTCTCTTCCTTAAATGTTGTCTCTATAACACCTGCTCTTGTACACCCAATCCCTTTAGCAATAGCGAGTGCTTTTTGCTTAGCATAGCCACTCACATTCTGGTGTACAGCAATGAGTGCTGGAACACCATAACCGCTTTCAAAGCTTCTCCTTACTATGGGTCCTGGCGACTTTGGAGCCACCATGTATACGTCAGAATCGCTTGGAGGCTCTATGAGCTTAAAGTGAATGTTAAAACCATGTGCAAACACCATATCAGCTCCTTTCTTCATATAAGGCTTTACACTGTTGAGCCAGAGGCTTCGCTGAACCATGTCAGGAACTAGAAATACTATAATGTCAGCTTTACTTACAGCATCTTTTGTAAACATGGGTTTGAATCCATCCTCTTCAGCTCGTCTCCAACTTTCACCCTGCCTTTCAAGACCTACAATAACATTAAGTCCAGAATCCCTGAGATTTAATGCCCAAGCCCTTCCTTGACTTCCATAACCAAGTATTGCTATGACTTTATTCTTTATGTAACTCAAATCAGCATCTTCATCCTTATATATTTTAGCCATGTATGGTACCCCATGCAAACTCCTTAATATTTAGAGGTTTGGCTATGCAAAAGGTAAAAACTTTTTCAGAATTTGTGCACATATCATCAATGCGATTAAGAGTTCTGGGATACTCGAATACCTCTACTTTTTCAATTAGAGGGGTCTTGCTCAAGTTTAGTACTGCTATGTAGAAATTAGGGTGGTTTCTCACAACTAGATATACTTCGTAAAGACCCTCTTCATTCACCCTCATTCCACATATAGCATCCACGTCTATAAGTAGCTTTCTGAAATTTGCTATAATTCTCTCTATAAATCCCGCATCAGTATAGTAACCAGTGACTCTAACTATTTGAACTTGGCTCATATACTATCATCTCACGGAAACTTCCTCCAGGTGGTAAAGTAGGTAAGGCCTTTTCATCTCTATCTATTGGTACTCTAATTACGGAAGGTACGTTCTCCTTCATTGCCTTCTTCAAGGCCATTTCAAGGTCTTCGTAAGACTGAGCATCAAAACCCAATGCACCAAAACTTTCAGCTAATTTCACAAAATCTGTTGAACCTCCTAAATCTGTTGCTATCACTCTCCTATTGAGGAAAAGATTTTGAACTTGCCTTACTAAGCCAAGGGTTCTATTATCAAATATTACAACAATTATGGGTATGTTCTCATCTACAGCCGTTGCAAGGTTGTTCATAGTCATCATGAATGAGCCATCGCCGTCAAGATCAACAACAACTTTATCAGGCTTAGCCAGCTTAGCGCCAATGGCTGCAGGGAGCCCAAATCCCATAGTTCCCATACCTCCAGAAGTTATGAATGTTCTGGGTTCGTAAGACTCCCAGAACACTCCAGCCCACATCTGGTGAGCTCCAACACCTGTAGTTACTATAGCGTCTCGAGGCAAGGTGTTTCTAATGGTTTTTAGCACTTTCCAAGGCTTAAGCCCCCTTCCATCGTCTCTATAGTAAAACTGTGAGTAATACTCTTTGTACTCTATTACTTTCCTTAACCACTGCGACCTATCTTTTTTAAGACCCACCTTCATAACTGCATTGATTAGAGCCTTAAGCCCTTTTCTTACATCAGCAATGATGTATGCTTCTACAGGCAGATATGAAGATAGCTTATAGACATCTGTTGGATCTATGTTTACTAATATAAGCTTCTTCTTTGTGTCCAGCACATCACTAATGTTAGGAATAGTTCTATCGCTAAGCCTTGCACCAACTACCAGCACTACGTCTGAGTCCATGAACACTTTATTCGCCTCGGCTCTGCCATAGTAACCCATCATTCCTATATATAGTGGGTAGTCGTTTGGCACAGCAGATTTTCCTAAAAGTGTAGATACTATAGGCATTCTTAGCATTTGCGATAAAAGTATTATTTCCTCTGCCGCCGGAGACCATACAGCACCTGCACCTACAAGCATTAAGGGTCTTTCAGCTTCAACAAGCAGCTCAGCAGCTTTCTTCAACATGAGAGGGTCTATGACCTCTGGGAACTCCCTATAACCTTCTATCTTGAATCCATCAAACCAGTTAATTCTGCTTTCATCTATATCTTCATTGAACACGTCCCTCGGAACATCTATAACAACAGGTCCAGGTCTACCGGTAGTGGCAATGTACACTGCTACTTTAATCCATTTTGGCAGGTCTTCCGCCTTTCTAATTTGTATAACAAACTTTGTTATATTAGCTACTACACCCGGTATGTCTGCTTCTTGAAAAGACAACCTACCTATTGAGGATCTGGGAACCTGACCCGTTATAGCTATGACTGGCGAACTATCCCAATATGCAGTAGCAAGACCTGTTACAAGGTTTAAAGCACCAGGACCTGAAGTCGCCGTACATACAGCAGGCTTTCCAGAGACTCTAGCATAGCCATCAGCAGCATGTGCTGCTCCTTGCTCATGCCTCATTAAAACAACTCTCATATCACCACTTGATACATAATCTACCAGTGCATCGTAAAACGTCATGTTTGAAAGTCCTGGAATGCCGAAGATTACACTTATACCTATACGTTTTAGCATCTCTGCAGTAAGCTTTGCAGCTTTCATACATACTCACCATGTAAAGAAGAAGTGTATATCATAGGCGATGACGAGAGGTTTTGATACTATTGCTATCTTCTCCTTCCCACTACCGTAACTTCCTGTTAAGTTAGCAAAGCTATATGCTATTACATGATTTGGAGTTCCATTCACCTTCACCTATAAAGATTGGATTAGACAGATTTTATACATGTTGATACTTTGAACAGTTTTTAAATTTTTAACTAAGCATAATAGCTTATATACCTGCTTCAAGGAAGGATTCTTGAAAATATCTCTGTGAGGGGTGTGTATTGCTCCAACTCAATATAGTTTAAGCTATACGAATAATCATGGTAGAGCAGAGGGTAGAGTGGTTAGGTTACTAGATACAACATTACGAGATGGAGAGCAGATGCCCGGCATTTCTCTAACACCACAGCAAAAACTTGAAATAGCGTTGGCGCTTGCAGAACTAGGTGTTGACTCAATTGAGGCTGGGTTTCCAATAACAAGTAGAGGTGAATTTGAAGCTGTAAAGATGATAGCTAGGGAGATCCGGGGAACAGAGGTCATAGCACTTGCAAGAGCTGAGAAAGCTGATATTGATAAGGTTATAGAGGCAGAGGTTCCTGCTGTTCACACCTTTATAGCAACATCTGATTTACATATGAAGTATAAGTTGAGGTTGAGTCCAGATCAAGTTATTGAGAAAGCTGTTTCGGCTGTTGAGTATGCGAAGAGCCATGGACTAATTGTTGAGTTTAGCGCTGAAGATGCTACGAGGTCTAATTTGCAGTTTTTGGTTAAGGTGTTTCAAGCAGTTGTAGAAGCAGGTGCTGATAGAATTGACATTGCTGATACCGTTGGTGTCGCATATCCAAGCTATATGAGCTATTTAGTATCATATGTAAGGTCAAATGTGAAGGGAAGTTACATGTTAAGTGTTCACTGCCACAACGACTTTGGGATGGCTGTCGCTAATACTGTGACTGCTATAGAGAGTGGGGCTGATCAAGCACATGTAACAGTTTTAGGTGTTGGTGAAAGAGCTGGCAATGCAGCATTAGAGGAGGTTGCAGCAGCCTTGGCATTTCTCTACGGCTATAAAGTGAAAATAGACTTTAGCAAAATAAATAAGGTGGCAAAGCTTGTGGCTCGACACTTTGGTTTACAGATACCCCCTAACAAAGCTATTGTAGGTGCAAATGCATTTTCACATGAATCTGGAATACACGTACATGGCATCTTGAATCACCCACTGACATACGAACCTATAGACCCATCAATTGTGGGCGCTGAAAGAAGAATTGTGATAGGCAAGCACAGTGGGAAGCACGCAATTACTTATGTAGTTAAGCAGCTAGGCTATGAACCTAGAGAAGACATTGTTATGAGAATACTAAACAAGGTTAAAGACCTTGCAGATCGTGGAATAAAAATAGATCAAAATTTGCTTATAAAACTTGTGAAGGAGGAATATGGTGAACAAAATGTTTAGAGTAGCTGTAATAGAAGGTGATGGAATAGGACCAGAGATTGTAACAGCAACTAAGATTGTTCTAGAAAAAGTACTTAGAAAGTATGGTCTTAGTATTGAGATAAAGTATGTTGAGGCAGGAGATGCAGCTGTTAGAAAGTATGGTGAAGCCTTACCTGAAAGCTCTTGGAACATTATAAAGACATGCGATGCTATTCTAAAAGGCCCTGTAGGAGAATCTGCAGGAGAGGTTGTAGTCAAGATCCGAAGGGGTCTTGACCTCTATGCAAACATAAGACCTGCAAAAACGTTTCCAGGTGTTAAAGCGTTGAAGCCTGGTATTGACTTGGTTATTGTTAGGGAGAACACGGAGGACGTATATATAAGGGCGGAGTACATGCTCACAGACGGGGTATCGGTAGCCCTGAGGCTTGTCACTAAAAGGGCTTCAGAAAGAATAGCTAGAAAAGCATTTGAGTTGGCTAGAAGTAGAAGAAGAAAAGTAACGGTGGTGCATAAAGCAAATGTACTTACAGTTACTGATGGGCTTTTTAAAAGAGTTGTGTATGATTTTGGGAAGAGCTTCCCAGATGTGGAGGTAGATGAGATGTATATAGACGCTGCGGTAATGGATTTGGTTCGAAGGCCAGAAAGATTCGATGTTATTGTGACAACAAATCTGTATGGAGATATTCTCAGTGACCTAGCAGCATATGTAGCAGGAAGTATAGGGCTTGCAGCCTCCGCAAATATTGGAGATGAAAAAGCTATGTTTGAACCCATACATGGAGCTGCATTTGATATTGCTGGAAAGGGTATAGCAAATCCAACAGCAATGATACTGGCTGCAGCATGGATGCTCAAATGGCTTGGTGAAAGAGGTGGTGGCAGAAGATATGTGGAAGCAGGCGAAGCTATAGGGAAAGCTATTGAAAGCGTGCTTAGCGAAGGTAAGGTACTCACCCCGGATTTAGGTGGCTCTGCAAAAACAATTGAATTTGCAGAAGCTGTGGCGCTGAGGTTATAGGTGAAGAGAGTATTACAGCTCTACTAAACGCCTGATAGAAACAACCAGAGTTGCCTGTATGACAAATGGACCTCAGCGGCTTTACTAGAACCAGCATGGCATCCGCATTGTAGTTGACTTTCACGTCTACATCGAGTTGAAAAGCCTCCACTTGCCTTTGAGCCAAAGCATTTTTCTTGATGTTGACCACAAATAGAGGTATCCTGCTGTAATTTTCTGCTTCTTCAAGTGCTAGCCTCATTTTCAAGCCTCCTTAGAAGAGTTTTGAAGAACATGCCATTAGAACTGCTTTTCTCAGGATGAAACTGCACAACTATAACTCTATCTTTAGCTATCATTGCTAGGAACTTTGTTTCACCATATCTACTCATAAAGCATGCAACATTTACGTCATAGCCGTAAGCTGCATGACTAAGGCTATTACTTGTAGCGC
Organism: Desulfurococcales archaeon; assembly: GCA_028276605.1. Next base: position 971 of record JAPYWC010000017.1, on the reverse strand, counting down.
TAAGCTATAGTCTATTGCACCACACCACTCTCCTTAACAATACCTATAGCCTTTAAAAGCTGAACACCATGAACAATCTCTCCAAACTCAGACCCTGTTAAATACTGCAAAAATCTTCTCAGCAACTTCATCAGGAGCTCTCCTAAGTCCATGCAAATAATTGTGTAAAGCGTCTTTAGAAATGCCTAAAACCTCTGTAGTCTTGTTATAGCCAAGTTGTTTTAGCAACTTCAAGAATCTACCCCCTAACATCATCATTAAGAGCATTAACACTCTCATACTAAGTTTTTGAGCATCTAACTTGCCCATGAGTTCGCCCAAGAGCTCGCGGCTTTGAGAAATGCCTTGAACTACTATTGAGTTAAACGTTTAGAATGGAAAGGGATTTGTTTTATGCGGCGGCCGGGATTTGAACCCGGGATCTCCGGCTTGGAAGGCCGGCGTCCTAGACCAGGCTAGACGACCGCCGCCTGTAGTGGTATCTGTTTTACTACTTGTTTTTAAGCGTTCTTAATGCGTTGAACTCTGTGTATGTTTGCTGGAATATGTTTTTGATGTGCTGTAGATATTCTCGGTCTGCTCTGTACCAATACGAAGGTCTTTCAAAGCCCTTGAGAACCTTTATCATTAATACCACGCCTCTAACTACATTTGCTACATCAAGCATAAAGCTTTCATTCTCTATTATGTTCTCTTCAGATTCGTGATATGCTAACGCCCATGGAGGAATAGCTACGCCCATGCTGTTAAGTATTGCCATTAGGTTCTGAATAACAGCGATAGCCCCCGTGTCGTTGCCTATTGCTATGAATCCTGCTACTTTACCCTCTAAGCGACTCCTACCCTCAATAAATATTGCATTCTCAAATACTGTAAGCCTATCTATGAAATTCTTTAGTGGTCCTGGAACATTGTACCAATATATTGGGGCTACAAATATTATTCCGTCTGCCTCCTCGACTAAGTTATAC
>JAPYWC010000016.1 GCA_028276605.1 Desulfurococcales archaeon | reverse complement strand
GTGCTACTACAAGTTCTCCAACTTCATATGTTTGAACCTCTCTTCCAATTCGCGTGCCAAATGTGTATGCAGCATCAGTAGGGCCTAGATATGGTTCGTGTGCTACTACAAAGCTTCTAAACACCTTGTACATAGGATACTTATACGGCTTCATCTTCTTGTAAAACTCAGATCCAGGCACAATACTTATGTATGCCCAATCATGGATTATCTGAATAACTATAACCTTGGTAGGATTCTCCAAATCAACTACTGCGTTTGTCAATTCTTTAACAACACTACCTACAGCTACATTGACGTCTATACTTGTAAAGTTGTGTTTACCTCTCCTTGTTGTTCTAACAGCAAAACTATCATTAGGCATAATGTATTGTGTGCAAATTTTCTTCACTGCTTCAATAATATCGCTTATCTCTGCCCTTGCACACTCCAATACGATATATACTTTCTCAGCTTCAACTACCCTCCTCTTTATCTCTTCGGCAAGGACAAACTTATTGTTACTGTTAAATACTAGCACAAGACCAAGAAGGCCGTAAGGCGCTGGAATAACTTCAGCTTTAGGATCGAGTTCCTGAATATACGAAGCAACAACTTTCTCCATACCTAGTCTTGTTGTTACAACAATATCAGCACACTTCATTAAAGTTGCCTCCATGGCTCTAGGCGCTAATATTTCCAAAGCATTAGAGGCTCTTAAGCTTAAATCATAAATTAATTCATAAAGATTGAAGGATGCGAGTTTTTCAATGATACTTTATGGTGAGCTCGGTGTAGTGCAGATTCATCTACAACAATCTTCTTTTCAATTCATCATCTAAGTTCTGTGTATTAATTACTACCTTAATATGGTGCTCATTTCAGACTATGAAGACCAAGGTTAAATACCTCTTAGCATCTAAAACTATGAATTATAAATATAAGGCGAAGATAAATGGTGAAAATAGTTCTTACTGCGGATAGGGCTGTCTTTACCGATTTTAATGGTGTTGATGCATTAGGTTTTGGTCTATGTTTGCCCTATCGACTGGTTCCATGGATTATAGAGTACCTTATTCTAGCTCCTAAGATCTCAGTAAAAGATGGTATTAGAGCGCAAGTTGCACCATACCCCTTGGCAAAGATTGAGGCAGCATTACTTGCTGCAGGGTTTAAACGCGATGATGTTGCTATAGTACCTCCTGAGAAGATTCATAAAGCTATCGATAAAGACACAGCCATTGTTGGGATTCACGTTCTTGACCCTAGAGGTTTATCCCCTGTATCATGGACGTTGCAGGTGATGACCGGTGGCGGTAAATCGTGTACAGCGTACGAATTTGAAAAGCTCATTAGAAGGGTTCAAAAGTTAAAAGCGGTTTACAGATTTAAGGTTGTTGTTGGTGGACCAGGCGTTTGGCAGCTAAGAGGATTTGAAAGGGTTCTAGGCATTGATGTTCTATTTGATGGCGAGGCAGAGATAACTTTTCCTTCCATAGCTAAAAAGATTCTAAATGGCGAGGAGGTGCCCTCATATGTTGTGGGAGAGCAACCAAGCATAGAGATGATACCTCCAATTATAACACCCTCGAGGAATGGTCTTGTTGAAATTACTCGTGGTTGCCCTAGGAGATGTCAGTTTTGTTCTCCAACAATGCATTACTTTAGGTCTATACCGTTAGAAACAATTATTAAAGAAATTGATGTAAATCTACGCAATGGTATAAAGAAAGTATCTTTCATAACTGAGGATGTACTACTTTATGGTTCGCAAAACCTTAAGATAAATGAGGACGCCATTAAGAGGCTTTATATTGAAGCCCTTAGTAAAAGCAAGGCTTATGGAGTTTCACAAATCGGATTCACTCACGTGTCTTGCACCTCGGCGTATTCTGCACCACATTTAGTCAAATTCATATCAGATGTAAATGGTTTTGATGCTGATAACCCAATATTTCCACAAGTTGGTTTAGAGAGTGGAAGTGTAAGAATCGTTGAAAAGTTCTTTAGAGGAAAAACCTATCCTTATCCACCAGAGAAATGGCCCGAAATTGTGGTTTCAAGTGCTAAGCTTTTCAACGATAATTACTGGTATCCGTGCTTCACATACATAGTAGGATTTCCAGGTGAGAAAGCAGAGGATCATATAAAGACTCTTGAACTGCTAGATACTCTTGAAAGCGAGGGGTTCAAGGGCTGGACTTTTCCACTGTTTCTAATACCGATAGGGAACACGCTCATTGAGAGTAAAGCTAGCTTTAAGTATCTAAAAGATCTTTCAAAGGAGGCTGTCGACGTTGTTGTGAAGGGATGGAGGATGAGTTTAAGATTTAGTCGTGAAATCTATAGAAAACTGATTAGAGTTAGAAATCCCATTGCTATGAGAATAGTAAATGCCTTTGCTGAACTAGCCTTTGAAGCTATGGAACAATGGATTGAAGGATTATCAAAAGATCCGGAAAAAGCGTTAGTAGAGTACTCTAGGGTAGAGATAAGGAGTTTGCGGCAATTGGTAGGGACAATAATTAGAATATTGTTTTAACCATAACATCTAAGTATATTAGTGGGCCCGCGGGGATTTGAACCCCGGACCTCCGCCTTGTAAGGGCGGCGTCCTACCAGGCTAGACTACGGGCCCCATCATTAATAAAGTCTTTTAGTAGCAGATTAAAGCTTTTTGTGTAATAATGTTTAGTACTCCCTCCATGTATAGCCGCATTTGGCACACTTATAGAATGTTGTAGGTGGTTCATCTGCAGCTCTTGTCTGCATTTGCCACGCATATACTTCGTCATGCCCACACTTGGGGCATCTTACATATCCCTTTACTAGTGTTGCTGTAGGGGGTGCATTTATAGATCCACCTTCTATTACAGCTGTTCTTTCTTTCAGGCTATGCTGGTAAACTCTTGTTATAACAACCTTATTGTTTGTGGATGTAATTTCATAGCCACATTTTGGGCAGATATACACTTTTCTTTTACTATCAAATTTCATTATTGTGCCACATTGTGGGCAGAACATCATTTTCCTCGCTCACCCTTTAGTACAAAAGCTACTGGATTATCGTTCTAATTTAGTTTAAGACATTAATAAGCGTATTCATGTCTTCAACTTACATAAAGAATTTTTCGTTTCGTATATGAAGTCCGAGATCAACTACGTTCTTAACTATTGCTGTCAGCATTTCCCCTTTTTCTATGAGAACCTTTATCTCGTTCTCATCATAGAGCAGTATCCCTACTCCAACGGCTCTATAATCTTCTGGATCTATAACAGCAACATATTCACCCTTCTTGGTAGGAGGCAGCAGCTTAGATAGGGATGCTAAAAGTAGGTCGTTTCCATAGAGAAATGCTTTAACTCCATGCGGTTTTGCAACAACTGCACAACCAAGTTTTCTGGTGTTCTCATAGATGAAATTGTAGAGATGTGGTGATGGAATAAACTTTTCTTTCCAGACCCAGCCTGCTAAAATTCCTCCACCAATAATTCTAACTTTGCTGTCATAGGTAATCAATGATAGGGTCTGGGGCAGGAGCATTATTTTTCTCCATCCCTTAATAGACGGAAAAAAGGAGATCAAATACGTTTCCCTAATGTGGTCCAGAACCTCTTTTCCAAAGCATGAATCTAAGAACTTCCAGATACCGGCAAACTCATTCATGGTGCCTTCCCCATCTTGCACATTCTTTCTGCCAACTCTATGATCCTCAGCAGCTTTCTCAGTGTCTCAACAGAAACTTTCTTTCTTTCTATCTTAGCATCCCATATGGCGTCCCAAACCTCATAAATGGCTGCAATACTGCCCAACTTATCACTTATTATATCCACAGCATCGTCAAGCACCTCTATATGCCACCATTCAGCGTCTTCAAACCTTTTGTCAACGATCTTTGCGAATTCCTTGATAAACTCTACACTTAAACTGTACGCCTTCTCTGCATCGATCTCACTTGGATTACTAGACAATATCTCCTCAATGCTCTTTTTTATAGCGGCAAGACACATTATTCTCGCCTAATGGTTTTCCCTACATCCAAATTTTTGTTTGTGCTGCCACTATCATGCTTTGACTTAGATTTAAAGCCTTTTAAACTTCTAGCATAAAGAAACAAATTGCAGTGTAGTTTAAAATTTAATTCGTTAAAACACTCATGCATAGGTGTAAAGGTTATGGCGATAGAGTATGCAGAGCTAGGTGAACTGAAGGAGGGAAGCTATATAGTCATTGATGGCGAGCCTTGCAGAATTGTTGAGATCTCCAAGGCAAAGACAGGTAAGCATGGAAGTGCAAAGGTACATGTAGTAGCTATAGGGCTCTTTACGGGATCTAGAAAAACACTTGTAGGTCCTTCAGATCAGAGAGTTGAGGTTCCAATAATAGAAAAAAGAATAGGTCAAGTAATTGCCATTCTTGGGGATAAGGTGCAAATAATGGATAAAGAAACTTTCGAGACCTTTGAAGCTGATATCCCTGCAGATGAGAGTGTTAGAAGCAAGTTAGTAGCAGGCGCTGAGGTAGAGTACTGGACCGTTTTAGGAAGAAGATTAATAATGAGAGTTAAGGAGTAAATAAGCTAGGCATTTAGCAAATGGTGCTAGACTCTCTAAAAAACTTAGTAATTGATTTTTTAAGAGGTAAAGGCTCTTACGAAGAAGCTGTTAATAACTTTATTAAAGAATTGCAAAAACTTCTTTTAAAAGCAGATGTAAACGTCAAGCTAGTGATTCAGCTATCTAATAGCATTAAGGAGAGAGCACTTAAAGAAAAGCCTCCGCCATTGGTGTCTAGGCACGAGTGGTTCATAAAAATAGTGTATGATGAGCTTTCAAAGCTTTTCGGAGGTGATGTGAAACCCAACGTCTTTCCCTCAAAGACTCCATATATAATAATGCTTGTGGGGGTGCAGGGATCGGGTAAAACAACTACAGCAGCAAAGCTTGCATACTTCTATAAACGCTATGGTTACAAACCATGCCTTATATGTACAGACACCTATAGACCTGCAGCATATGATCAGCTATACCAATTGAGTAAGCAAGTTGATGTACCATTTTGTGGAGATCCAAAATCGACCGACCCTGTCGACATAGCCAAAAAATGCGTTGAGAGTTGCTTGCATTCTGGTGCAAATATTATTATAATTGATACAGCGGGCAGGCATGGATATGGTGAAGAAGAAGCCCTACTTAAAGAAATGCAGGAGATAGCCAGAGCTGTAAACCCTGATGAAATTATGCTTGTTATCGATGCTGCCATAGGTCAGAAAGCTTACGACATTGCCTCAAGATTTCATAAAGCAACTCCTATAGGCTCAATAATTGTGACAAAACTTGATGGGACGGCTAAAGGAGGAGGAGCTTTATCAGCCGTTGCGGCAACCAATGCACCAATAAAGTTCATCGGTACGGGCGAAAAAATACCTGAGATTGAGGTGTTTGACCCTAGAAGGTTTGTTGGGAGGCTCCTAGGACTCGGAGACCTACCAACATTAATAGAGAAGCTGAAGTCTCTTGAATATAGTAGTGAAGCTGAAAAAAGGTTTGCAAAAGCAGTTGCTTTAGGTAAAGTCACACTTGCTGACATATATGTACAGCTTCAGCTTATGAAGAAGCTGGGTCCATTATCGAAGATACTTCAACTAATTCCTGGCTTTGCAATGCTTCCAATAGATGAAAAACAGCTGAAGATAGGCGAGGAAAAGATAAATAAATGGATTGCTATAATAAACTCTATGAAGTATGAAGAGCTGAAGAATCCTAGCACGATATCCAAGGACAGGCTTGTCAAGATAGCTATAGGCTCTGGAACTTCTGTGGAAGATGTTAAGGAGCTTCTAAGGTATTATGAAATGGTGAACAGTGTAATAAAGAATGTGAAAAGAAATAGAATGCTCCTTAGAAAGCTAGGAATAGACTTGTCAAGACTTGAAGGCGAAAATGCGTGAGTATTCAATGCCTTCGACATCTAATGATACACGTTCTGAAGATATTGTTGCTAAGGCCATTAAGATTTTGGAGAAGTACCCACTATGTGATAGATGCTTAGGCAGGCTCTTCGCACATTTAGGCAAGAACTTAGGGAATAACGAGAGAGGAAGAGCTCTAAAACTTGCTGCTATAATGGAGCTACATAGAAGGGTTATTGAAGGAGATAAAGAGGCTTTCTCAAAGCTGAGAAGCGTCCTAATAAACTCCAAAATCTATTTACCAGATCTTTACAAGGAACTGGGTATAGAGCAAAATGTTGCTCTTCCTAAATGTTTTATATGCGAAGATAGGCTTGACGAAATTATTTCAAGGTTTTCGGAAGAGATAGCAAAAAGGGTTAAGGAATTCAATAGACAAAGCTTCTTAGTAGGCGCAATAGTACCAAAAGAAATTCTTGAAAAGGAGCTTATGATCTCAAGGGAGTTTCAGCTACAGTCCTGGGAAAGTATCAAAAGGGAGATTAAGAGAGAGATAGGCAAGAGGGTGCAGCAAGAAACCGAAGCCAAGGTAGACTTTGACTCACCTCAAGTTGTATACATTGTTGATCTCGTAAATAACAGTATTAGAGAGGAGATAAGGTCACTCTATGTATATGGAGTGTATAAGAAGTTGGGGAGAATGATCTCGCAGAATATATGGATTAGAAAGGACGGTTCAAGAAAGTATAAACTCTCTATTGAGGACGCAGTAAGACATTCTCTATCGTTTGTGAAAGCATCGGACATTGCTTTACATATTGCTGGAAGAGAGGATGCTGATGCTCGAATGCTTGGTACGGGTAGGGCATTGGTGATAGAATATAAACAGCCTGCTACACATTCTATAGATTTGCATGAGCTGAACAAAGTATTGAACCAATATACTCCATGGATTAGGTTCAACATTAAAATGACTGTACGACGCGAAATCGTTTCTAGAATAAAGCAAGGAGCTAGACAGGCCTTCAAAGTTTACAGAGCAGTAATATTCTCTAGTCGGGCACTGTCACCTCAAGATATGGCTATAATAGAAAAGCAGTTCAATAATGTAGTTATTAAACAAAGAACTCCAACAAGGATTCTCACACGAAAGCCTGATAGAATTAGGTATAGAAGGGTCCATCAAGTAAAAACAAATTACATATCTCCTCACCTATTCGAAGCTTTAATAATGTGTGATGGAGGTCTTTACGTTAAGGAACTTATTACAGGAGATAATGGAAGAACAACACCTAGCTTTTCAGAAGTCTTAGGAGCAGAGCTAAGGTGTTTAATGCTCGATGTGCTATACGTTCATGAATGCATATAAAATATAAGGCGAAATATGTATAATGTTGGCGGAGATTAGGTAACAAAGTTAAGCTAGGGTTGATAAATGGTCAAGGCATCACAAGGATTAAGACATAGAACAAGAAAGATTTTTAGAAAAAGTGTAAGAGAGCGAGGAGCAGTTCCACCATTAAGTACCATACTTATTCCATACAAAATTGGAGACTATGTACATATAGTTGTAAACCCCTCAATACACCAGGGCATGCCTCATAGAAGGTATGTAGGCAAAACCGGCAAGATAATAGGATTTAGAGGAAGAGCCATAATTGTAGAGGTAATGCAAGGCTCAAAGAAAAAACAGCTAACTCTATTTCCTGAACACGTTAAGCCTGCATTTGATGTTACTGAAAGAATTAATGAGATTATTCAAAAACTTAAAGAACTAAGCAAGATAAGAGCTGAGCAAAGAAAGTTGATGCTACAAATCCTAAGTAAAGTAAAGTAAAGTTTTTGATTGTAAGCTTCTTTGATTGGGAGGCGATGTTTTTGGCTCCTTACGAAGTTCTGGAATACCATGATGTGCCTAATGATATTGCTAGAAAGCTTATAAAAGAGTATGCAAAGAAAGTTGGCGGTGAAATATCAGAACTTGTTAAATCAGTCATTGAATACCTTGATAAGGTATCAAAATGCGGTGATGATGCTGCTGAGGAAGTGTACAACGAATTAAAGAAGTATGGACTTAAAGAAACATCTATAGCGATGATCATTAATATAGTGCCGCAGTCCATTGATGAGCTTAGAACATTGCTGGTTTTCGAAGAAAAGGTTCCTGATGAACAGATACTGAAGAACATAGTTGAATTACTAAACTCTAAGTGTAAGGGTGAAGGATAGTTTTTGTATCTTTCTACAGTTTCTCGGGGGTTAGTTTCGCAATGAGGCCTAGACCGAGGAGGTATCAAATAGTTCCAGATGAGTTCGCGGTGATTCTTGATTACAGTCCTTTTGGCAATCCCTATGATAAGCATTCATTTCACAGAAATTCTCCGATTGCGCAAGGATTAGGAAGTAAATGGTTTTCATTAGTTGAGATAGTGCCGCAAAAAGGTCAAGTACTTGCAATAGGTGAAAGGGTAGCAATATCGTCAGCTCCAGATATACCAGGCTTAAGGGTTTTTGATAGACTTGCTTATGAGGATCTCACGACAATAGCAAGGGAGAACCTTGTCAAGATATTGCCTCAAATTATTATCGAAAAGGAAAAGGTGTTTGTAGAATTCTTCAATATTGCTGAAGCTATAAACATTAGGTTGCATAGTTTGGAGCTTCTTCCAGGTATTGGAAGAAAAACTCTGATGCTAATACTTGAAGAGAGAAAGAAGAGTCCGTTTTCAAGTTTCGAGGACATAAAGAAGAGGGTGAAAATATCTGATCCTGTAAAGCTATTTGTTGATAGGATTCTCCGTGAATTGCAAAGACTTGAGAAGTATTATTTGTTTGTAGAGCCTTATCCTCCCTCACCCGAGTTTAGGTTTCTAAATTACCTAAAGATTCTATATGAACGCGTAGGTTATACCGAGCCTTGGTAGAGTTGGAAGTCACCACTCTTCTATCTGAAAAAAATCTTAGAGCCGTGATAAAGAATTTGCTTAGTGATGAGGGTATAAAACCACGAAAGAAGTTAAGTCAGTCCTTCCTTGTTGATGCAAATGAGCTGAGATTTATAGCTGATAGTGTAAGTAGTATAGCAAAGGAAAGCAAATGCATGGTTGAGATTGGAGCAGGGGTGGGAAACCTAACAGCATTTTTAGCGTCTCTAAATACAGCCAAGGAAATTATAGCAATAGAAGTGGATTCTAGGTTCGCAAAGATTTTGAAAAAAATGCAGGAAGCTTTTCCCAACATTGATGTGATTATTAGTGATGCTAGAGAGGTTCTACCTTCAATCAGAGGTTGTGAAGTTATAGTGGGCAACCTCCCATATCATATTGCATCACCTCTCTTAGTATTAATTGCAAAAAGCATGGCTAAAGTAGCTGTGGTAATGGTTCAAAAAGAGGTTGCAGAAAGGCTTATAGCAAAGGAGGGCAGCAAGAGGTATGGAAAATTAACGGTATTTATGCAGCATCACTTCAATATTGAGTACATAAGGACTGTGCCTTCATACAAGTTTTACCCTAAACCAAAGGTTGATTCAGCAATAGTATTATTGCAACGTAAGAAAGAATTTGACAAGTTTTCTGAATTATTGGAGCACTTGATTAGATGTTTATTTTCGTACAGGAAAAAAATCTTAGGTAAAGCAATAAGGAAATGTGTAAACATACCGCAATTGCATGCTTTAGAGGGTTTAGAATCCTTATGGAGGAAAAGAGTTTATCAACTGTCAGTAAAGGAATTAGAGAAGCTAGTATATACCATTGCACAGCAAGAAATGAAGAGCTGAAGATTGTAGAGGATATCAGTCTTGTCATAAATGAAGAGGTTTATAGCCCCTCACATGACTCTTTTATGTTGGCTTATGAGGCTTCTTTTCTTGCTTATAAGTTATGCAAAGACATGCCTATAACATTTATTGAAATAGGCAGTGGTTCTGGTATTGTTTCACTCTATTTAGTCAAGCAGATGCTGAAAAATGGTTGTTATAATGTTTTTGGTATCCTAACAGATATATCTCCTTGTGCTGTACTAAGTTCAAGAGATTCAGCAAAAAGCAACAACCTAGATATCTATCTAGATGTTGTGCAATGCGATTCAGCCTCTTGCTTAAGAAGCGAAGCGGCAAGAACAGTGCTATTTAATCCTCCATACCTACCTGTAAATGATTATGAAAGCTGGTTGGGGATTGCATGGAGTGGTGGAGAGAAGGGTATAAATATTTGGTCAAAGTTCTTTAAGGATTCAATCCAGGTATGTTTAAAAGGGTGTTACATGGTTTTCGTCTTTTCGTCATTGCAAGATGTGTCAGCAATTTTCACTGAGTTAGGAAAGGTCTGTATAGATATAGATATTACCTCTTGTGAGAGCTTCTTTTATGAAACTATATGTGTTGCTATTTGTCGCCTAGGTGTAAAGCAATGATTAAGGTTGTAGTAGTAGGAATTGAAGGTGAGATAAATTTAGGCTTTATTGTAAGACTTTGCAAGAATTTTAACGTAGATGAATTAGCTCTTGTAAAGCCTCAAGTAGATATTTGGTCAGATAAGGTTAAGGAATTTGCAGCAAAAGGTGTTGACTACCTGTATAGCGGTAGAGTCAAAATATATGAGGATCTTGATGAGGCACTAAAAGGTGTAGGCTTTTCTGCGTGTACCTCAGCTGTGGTTAGCACTGAGGGTGGTGATGTGCTTAGAAAAGCGATTGAGCTAGAGAAGTTCGTTCAAATAGCAAAGAATTATAGCAGTATAGCTATTGTTTTTGGAAGAGAAAGTACTGGACTTACAAGAGATGAAATAGCAAAGTGTGATGTGCTTGTTCATATTGCATCAAATCCGGAGTACCCAACCTTAAATCTAAGCCACGCTGTTGCGATAGTTCTTTATGAGCTGTACAAGAAGTTAAAGTCGGCATCCTTAATTGATAGAATAGATAAACCTACGGAGGATATGCTGAGAATAGCAGAGAAGTACATAGATGAACTTGCAAAGATTGTTGCTAGTGATGAAAGACAATACGAAGCGTTTTCACGTTCATTCAAGCATGTGATAAGGAAGGCAGATATTTCAAAAACAGAAATAGGTTTTTTAATAACATTTATAAGGAGGTTGATTAATAGCATAATAAGGTGTAGGCAGGGACAGCAAAATGCCTCTTAAGCCAGCTAGATGCTATACACATCAACAAAAGCCTCCATATACCAGGAAAGAGTATATACATGGTGTTCCACCGCCAAAGATAACGAAGTTTGTAATGGGCAACACAAAACTGAATGCTGAAGTGGTTGTTGTACTTAAAGCAGCTGAAAGAGGTGTGATAAGACATAATGCATTAGAGGCTGCAAGAGTTGCTGCATACAAGTATCTTAGTTCTGAGGTAGGCGATCAGAACTTCTTGCTAATAGTTAGGAAGTATCCGCATCATGTACTTAGAGAGCATAAAATGATGGCTTTCGCAGGTGCAGACAGGCTTCAAGAAGGTATGAGATTAGCGTTTGGGAAACCAGTTGGCTTAGGAGCAATAGTTTATCCACTTGATGAAATAATCGAAGTTAGGGGATTGGCTCAGCACCTAGAACTGTTGAAAGAAGCCTTGAGGAGGGCAGCATCAAAGATCCCAATAAAGAGCTTCATTGAGGTTAAGAAACTTAGTCAGCAACAAACACCTCAAGCTAGCTAAGAAATGAGTTCGGATAGTTTTTGTCGCAATTACGATTTTGAATTAGATAAAATAGTGAATTTTATCAAAAATATAGGTGCTCGTAAAGTTCTCTTTCAATTACCTGAAGGTCTTCAGCCTTGTGCACCCATGATCATCAAGGCGATAAAGGAGGCTGTAGGCTATGTTGAGGTATACCTATCCCAAAATCCATCGTATGGCGCCTGTCTTCTAGATGAGTATTCTGCGTACGAATTAGAAGCTGATGCAATAATTCATGTAGGTCATGTTGAATACCCCTACTACAAACCTAAGAAGCCTACACTTTTTGTGAAAGCATCTTATACAGCGATTGACAGGAACAGATTGAAAGCTATACTCAATGATGTTTGTATGCTGAGACCCTCCATAAAAATCTGTATAGGTACCACAGCACAGCATATTGATGTTGTCAAGGATATTGCCGAGGATTTGTCAAGTTGCAAAGTGACGAGATATGGTATTGTTTTGGGGTGCATACCGCTAAATACTGATGAGTGTGATGCTGTTGTCGTCATTGCTGGGGGAAGGTTTCACTGTCTCTCACAAGCACTTCAAACAATCTCATCAAATAGAGCTGTTAATGTACTATGTATAGATCCTTACACTTACAATGTATGGAGCCCTAGCGA
>JAPYWC010000015.1 GCA_028276605.1 Desulfurococcales archaeon | reverse complement strand
AGCTATTCCAAGAACTTGGGCAATGCATTGAGGTCAGGCTCTACAATAAGGAGCAGCTACACGCAAAAATGATCATAATAGATGGGGTAACAGTAGTTGAGGGAAGCTTCAACCTAACAAAATCAGCACTAACAACAAACATAGAAAACGCACAGGTAGTTATAGACCCTGAAAACGTCAGGGAAAGAGTAGAGAAATTCAATAAGCTGTGGAGCGAAGCCACAACCATAAGAAAACCAGAAGATCTAAAACCATCGCAACAAGCAAAGTAAAGGCATGTACATCCCGCAAGCAACACAATAGCATGATCTTTCCAATGATAGATAAGCCCATCAGTATATACGATGCTGAAAAAGCAGTAAAAGTAGTTGTACAAACTTCATCCTGCCAAAAATATGGCTACATACGAGAGGTTATAGTGCTCGACGGGGGAAGAGATCTTGATTCCAAACTGTGAGGAAGCAATGCATTAGAGATTTTTCGTGACAGGGATCTTGTTAGGTTTTTAGATTGTGAAGGTTGGATCTGGAGATTCTTGGAAGAGTTAATGTGTTGTGCTTCTATATTTTTCGAAGAGTTTTAGCATTAGTTCTGGATCTTCTGTGTGTATTGGTATTAGTTGCTTTGGTTTGAGTATCTGTATTAATTGTTTTAGTTGCTGGGGTTGGTAGTGTCCTGAGAGTCTTACTCTTTGGGATTGTATTCCAAACATTTTCAGCCACTGCATTAGTACCCTGTTCTCCACTTCTCTAACTGTTTCTCTCGGTTCTGGGTCCAGTAGCAATGCTATGGTGTTTGTCAAGTCTATTTCTCTTCCCTGCACCTTTAACCTCCTCAAATGCTCTAGAAGATGCACAGGCTCTGCTACTACACTATATCTCTTCATATCTTTGAACACCTCATTCACCAGGCTTATGTTGCTTAATGGTATTAGCGGTAGTTGCTTTGGTGTTTCTAACTGTTTTGGAATTTGAGTTCTCATCCTTTAACTTTAATTTAAATTTAAATATTAATAATATTATAGTGCCTACATTATCCGTGCCAACACCATGGTTGTATATGGGTCCCAATCTAATTCTTTTAGTATTTTTGTTGAGATCTTTTTGCTACGTCACATGCTTCTCTCAGTGGACATTTAACGCAATTCGGGTTTATGTTGTCGCAGTACTCTCTCCCTACGTTCCAGAATAGATCATCTATTTTTGCTGGCATTTCGGGGAATGCCAGTCTCGCGAACATGTGTATGTCTTGAACAGTCTCTGGTGTTATCTCACTTTTCCAGTTATAGCCATTCCTTGGGTATTTACGTCCAAAGAGTCTATTAAATACTTTTACTGTTTGTGAATCTACTGGAGGATCTAGGAAGTGCAAATCTGTTACATTAAATTTTGGTCTCTTTGCCTTTACCTGGTCGAACCATGGATGATACTTTGTGTATCCAATTATTCTATAAGCGAAATCTCTTGTTATCATAAATGCTTTCTTAGGTCCTATACCAGGTACTGCCCTAAGCATAAAGTATACTTCAGTAACTTTATACTCTCTATCCTCAAACATGGTTACTGGGGTCATAGATTTATCATTAAAGAACTTTAACGCATTAGCAATGTTTTTTGATACCCTCTCTATATACATCTGCTTCCTTTTTCCATCTTTGTTATTAGAAGGCCATATACCGCTCAGATACTCCTCTAAAATACTGCGATAGTCTTTTATTCTTAGCAGGGTCTCTAAGTCAAGATTTCCCAACCTGTTGTAAAGCCATGAGGGGAATCTCCACGCAACCTCAGCCCTTATCTCCTCATCACATATAGTTGCAATGAGTGGAGCAAAATCAAATCTCAGTAACACGGGATCATAGTCAGGTTCAATATGTTCACGCCACTCGCTCCAGATATGAGCAATTATTTTAGCCTTCTCCAGGATTTTACTAAGTTCAATAAGCTTCAGAGACATAAATACACCTAAAGTATAAAAGGTGGTTGTAGAAAATATTAAAAGTTACGTTCACTCAAAATATTATTGCTGATATATAAAAGGTCTCTTATGGCAACTCCTGGATCACATCAAATAGGCTATAACTTTATAAACAAAACATCTTCATAGCTCTCAATTCTACTACCATAATGTACCTATCATAATTATGCATTAAGTACGTTACAAAAGAATTTTTCAACACCATTTTAGTAGAATTGTAATACCTGCACACTCATTACCATATGGCTATGTATCAATCTGCAAATACTTCCATTCACCTCTCTCCACTTTTACTTCCTTAAGCTAAATACTATAGAGTATGTGGTGAAGAAGTATGAGCTATGAAACTGAATTGATTATACATAAAAGTAGTGAAAACCCGATAGAACGCAAACATATGGTGAGGTCAGGATAGGATATGTAGGGCCAAAGCCATTTACATTTTTCTGTGCAGCAGCACTAGATGGTTTAGGAGCTGTAATTGGGGCTCAGAGAGGTGGAGTGCTAGAAGCAATAGCTCATGGTGTAGTCTGTGCAATGACTGGTACAGTAATAGGATATATGATTGACTCAATCATTGAGACCATTATGCACCTTAAATATCAAGGTCTTGGAGTAGTTACGGATTATGGTAGTCAAGGCTGAGGGTATTGTAGAAGGTTTGTTGGGTACAGGGTGTACAGATTTAATGTCGCAGGACGAAATTGAAACAGCTGCGATGTATTCTGAGGGGGCGTACTGGAATCTTGTAGCAGCAAAAAGGCTGATCCAATTCCTAAGGTTTGAATCTTGCAATAGAGATGAGGAAGTACTTTACTTGGGTAGAAGAGTTCTATACCTACTTCAGCAAGCCTCGGAAAAGGCTATTAAGGCGTATCTAATAGCATACTTCAAAACCTTTTATCAAGACTTTGATGCTACCTGATTAAGAGTACAGCTGATCTGATAACTATTAAGAGTCTAGGTCACGAATCTGGAATCACGATATTTTAAGACAATGTGCAATCTATATGAACTTCTCTATAGAAATAGATATGCATTGAACAACTATATCGAATTCTATACTATAACAATTTTGCAATTAATGCTAAAGAATAATGAAATAGAGATAAATAAGAATTAAAAATTAGTGAAGGAAATTGCAGAAGCCGTAATTGCATCAACAAATAGAAGAGAGCTGGTGACAGAGCTCGTGGCTATATTTAGGGTCAGCCCTATCTATGGTGCTAGGAGTGTGAGGAAATTGGTGGAGGTATGTAAAAGAGGTTTTTGAAACATAAGCACATAGCTTTGGCATCGTCATACATTATATTAAGTCTGTGGAGGATGAATTTCCTTGATTTCTTGCTCTAAAGCATATATTCTTATTCCTTGATACGGAGAATTTAGGTGTTATGAGGTGCTTTGGTAATGCCTCCTGTGAATAAGTATAGGTGTAATCACTGTGGGTTATCTTTTCCTGATGGTTGGGGTGGGTACTTCTATGTTGAAGTAGATGAGGAGTTCCTAAACAAGAGGCTTAACGAGTTGCAAGCGAAACTGAATTCGTATCGCGAGATTCTTCACAACATTAATCGATACATATTTGAGTTACGTGAGAGGCTTCTTCAAGACTTTAAGGATTTTGTGAGTAGGGTTCAGGAGATTATTCAGCATATACAGGCTGTAGAAGACCGTGAATATGGTACAAGGATTCTGGAAAGCTTAATTAAAAAGCTTCTCTCAATTAAGAGCGTTGATGAGCTTCGTGCAGAGCTGAATCGTGTAGAGAGGCAGAGTGAGGAGATTATTAAAGATTTTCCACTAATGCGGCTCTTACTCGATATGCAAAGGTATGTTGAGGATAGGATGCACGAGGCTGAGTCTCTAGTAAATGAGCTTAATGATATTAGGAAGAGGCTTGAGCTTAGTGGTAAGAAGAGCATTAGGATACCGTGTCCACATCCACAAGAACATGAGTATGCCTCAAGGATTCTGGGTGTACCTCCAGGTCATCCACTATTTAAGCAGAGAACAGGTTTCAACTCATACGCAATATGCCTAGACTGCTTACATCAATTCGAAGCTGATTTCAGGGATGAGAAAGTTAATGAGTGGAGATTCTGGTACGGATACCCAACACTCAGGGAAGCATTCAGAGGCAAGCCGCAAATGAAGGATGAGAGGAAATGCCCAAGATGCGGCTCAACAAACGTGAAAACAGTATTCGAATTAGTGGGAAAGCCATGCCCAAGATGCAAAATTGGCGTAATTGAGGAGATAGAGACAGGAATAATGGCATAAATCCCCATATTATCTCAATACACCATATAATGTTGCATAATATTCTATTCTTGCCTTGTCTATGCATATCTAATAAAGCGGAAAACACAATAACAAGTTTATCTCCTACACCAAGACCTCTTCAAGTATTCAACAAAGACTCTCACCAAAACGTAAAGCTACATAGCAACGCAACGCAATGAGATATAGGAAGCGTTTATAAATTCTCTACAGAGCTATAGTGAACCTCAGAGCCTACTCCTATACTTAGCAATGGTGAACAACATGGTTAAGTGTCCTTACTGCGGTTATGAAGGTGAGTTCAAGCTTTTAAAGACTTGGAGGTATAGGTGGTGGGATGTATACTTCTATGAGAGTTCAAAGTGCAATAACATGTTTAGGTATCAGATTGATGCAGCAGGTAAGTATGGGGGTTACATTTATGAGTATCGGTATTAGAAGCGTCAAATCAGTTAAGGATTCAAGGAGTGAAGGTGCATGAGTGTTCGTGAAGGTGTAACTGAGCGAAGTCTCTACCCTGTTATATTGGACTTGGTAAGAAGCATTAGTAGTAAAGCTGGGGTAGAAGTTACTGGGGCTTCTGAGGTAAAGGTTGGTGATAGGTATCCCGACATCATGCTTCAGCTGGATTCATATAAACTGCTTGTGCAGATTAAAATAGATAGTCTTCAGAAACTGCTAGATGATCTAATTAAGACGTATCCCATAGCAACGAGGCTCAATGCAGGTCTACTACTTCTTCTCCTACCATCAGAAGTTAGAAGAGTTCACCCAGCGGAGCTGGAGAAGGTCGCACCTTTATTACAAGTCAAGAGAGCTATTATACTTGCCCCATGGATATCTAAACATATAGAAGAAAACACGCTTGAGAACGTTCTGAAAATCGTCATAGAAGCTCTCAAGCAGTATAAAGAGGTTCTGAAACCATCGGTAGACTACTTAACTATAGCCTATGTTGCTAGAGAAGCTGTAGAAGAACTTGCAGGTGCATTAAGAACACATATATCTGCAGTTCCGAGATTGCTAGACCAAGCACAAGCAATTGTAGGTCGCTTTGACTTCTATAGAGCATTATTAAGCGAGGCTATCGAAAGAGAAGAAGTTATGAATACATATATAGCAGATATTATCGCATACCTCACAATATTATACCTCCTATTCATTCACTTGGCCTCCATAAAGAAGTATGGCTACACAATTATACCCCGAATTGAGAACCCGTTACAACCACCGCAAGACCTCCTAGATAGCATAATTAATGGTATTAGGGGTAGCATATTAATCAGAGATTACGGCTTCATTGCTGAACCATCGATTTACATTTTCGAGCTACTCAAAAATGTTGAAAAAGCAGTGAGCTTCATACTTACACGATACATTTATGCAATACAGGTTCTAAGACCTGAGTATGTAAAGGAAGAACTATTTGGTAGGATATACCAAGAGAGCATACCTCCAGAAACCAGGAAAAATCTTGGTGCATTCTTCACAAACCCAGTTGCTGCCAGAATCCTTGCATACCTAGCTATTGAGAAATGGGATGATAAAGTCCTCGACCCTGCATGTGGATCTGGAACCTTGCTTGCATCTGCGTATGAAGCTAAGATGGAGAAGGCTTTAGCTCAAGGCATTGATAGAAGAAAGGCTCACGAACTCTTTGTTAAAGAGCATATAGTAGGAATAGACATAATGCAGTTCGCAAAGAGTTTAACCTCCGTGAACCTTGCTTTACAAGAAGTTGAAGCCTCTATAGAACCCACTGTTCTCTGGGGTGATGGAATAGAGAAAATGGTTTCAACTATAAAGACAGGTGCTGATGACCCGCCACAGCAGGCATCATTATATGATTATATTGTTAAGCGGGATCAGGAGAAGTACTTAGGGTATTTGCTTCCCAGGGAAGGTTTTGACGCGGTTATAATGAATCCTCCATTTACAAGAAGAGAGAGGATCCCAAGAAATGAGAGGGAAAGACTAGAGAAGATGCTGGGTAAAGTTGTTAAGGGAAAGGTAGGTTACTGGGCGTACTTCTTTGCAGCTGCTGACAATGTAATAAAGCTTGGCGGAAGACTTGCGGCTGTAACACCAGAGGAATTCTTTGTTGGTAGTAGTGCTGAAAGTGTGCGAAGGTATCTCCTTAAAGGTGAAGTTAGCAAAGATGGTAAATGGGTTAAGGCATTATCTAGGATCTACATACCTCAAATTATTGTTAAAAGTGCAGTTGAAGTTGCATTTAGCGAAGGTGCCCATTACAGGGATTATCTTGTTGTGTTTAAAAAGGTTTCAGAAGACGAGATCAGGACACACAATAGATGTGTTATTGTCACTCTTAAGAAAAAGCTTGAGGAGTTAAAGGGTAAGGAAAAGGATATTGCTATGCATGTAAAGAGCTTGCTACAGATGCCTTCAAGCACGACATTCAGTAACGATATATATGATGCTGTGGTACTAGATAATATTAATGTTTTCATCGAGAGGTATGTGGAGAACTTAAAGCCTTTAGTCTTCTTCAACTCTATGAAGACTTTAGATCTCTTTTACCAAATCGTAACAGTACCAGGATTAAGGCGTCTCGATGAAATAGCGAATTTAAGAGACTACACATGCCAATACACTGGTAAGGGATTTGAAGAATATTGCAGAAGATTATTCGTTTCACGATACGAAACGAGAGCAACTGAACTATCCTTTGAATATGTGTCTGAGGATGCTAATGGTGTCAAGATTAAGGTTGTAAAAAACAATGTAACCTTTACTATTCCTAAAGATGCATGTGTATACTCTCTGCGAACATATGCTGGTGTTAGGCATATGGATATAACTGGGGAAGAAGAGCGTGCCATTATTAAGCCTCAGACTATAGATGAGAGGTACCTTATTTTGGCAGGTCTCGTGGATAAGGCATTGCTTTACAAAGCCTCTAACGATATCAAAACAGCTTATGAAGCTATAGCTGGAAATATCTTGCTTGTGCGAAGAGCTAGGATAACATCTAGTAATCTATATTGGCTTGCATTCTATTCATCTAATAAGATTATAGGCCCCTCTGCTCCTATGATATGCCTTAAACTAAAGAATGAAAGGGATGATTATTACAAGGCTTTGACCTTATACCTTAATAGTAGCCTTACATTCTTACAGCTTTTAGCATATCTTGCCATGACAGAAGGCGGTTGGGTTGCACTGCACAGTGACCAGACATGGTCAAATGTATTAGTTCCAGATTTAGAGTCCTTGCCTAAAGATGTGTTGAACGAGGCTGTGCAGACATTTAATGAGGTTGCAAAAATTGAGAAAGGTCTTGCACCCCTGTATTCAAGGTATTCCTCAGGGTCAGAGTTGCAAAAGAAAATTGATAAAATGGCACTTAAGATGGTAGGACTTAGATGGTCTGATGAGCAGCTAAACGAGCTTTACAAGGCTATAAAGCTTGAGCTTGACACAATGCAACGCATTTTAGAAGAATCTGGTAAGGCAAAGAGTAAAAGAAAAAACAGTACAGAAAAGCATGAAAAGAGCGAAAAGAGTTCCAGACAAATGAGTTTAGATAGATGGATGAATAAGTAATGCCAAGATTCCGTTCAGCTAGACTATTTCAAGTACCTTGAACTTAGCTTAACCCTCCATCATTATTTGCATTTTGGCGGCTTTTTCTGTTTCTCCTCCTTCTTAGCCTCTTTAGCCTCCTTCTTCTGCTCGCCACTCATATGCGAGCACCATAGTTTGTAGCTTAGATTTAGGGTGTATTAAGTGTTGGGGTATATTCAAGTGTTTATGTAATGGTATGCATAGCCGCTTTAAGAGTATGCGTAGAGGCATAAGAAGGAGAGTGAGAGGATTGTTTACAGTACTTTTGCTATTTCTTTGTTTTTGAGTGTTGCTATTATTTCGTTTTGTGTTTGT
This sequence comes from Desulfurococcales archaeon, assembly GCA_028276605.1. The sequence continues at coordinate 4,561 of JAPYWC010000015.1, read as the reverse complement.
GTTAGTCTGTGGGCTGTTTTGAGTATTTTGTCTACTCTGTGTAGTGGCCATGGTAGTGAGTGTATCCATGTTGATGTGTTGTTGAGTATGCAGAGGGTTATTGTGTATCTGAGGATGTTCTCTATGTTTTGCTGGTTCGCTATTTCTTTGTTTGTGACTATTGTTAGTAGTGTTGGTTTTACTGTTAATCCTCCCTCGAAGCTTTCTCCCCATGCCGATGTCGTTATGGCTAGGTATTTCGAGGTCACTGCATTTATGTTGCTAATCTCTTTTGTGTTGAGGTGGTGGTAAGCTGTTATCTCTGGGTTTGCGAAGTTGTTTCCAAAGTCTTTGAGCATCCTTGGGTATGTATGGGTCTTTGTAGCGCCAACAATGATTACCTTGCTTAGCACCTCTCTAGCCTCAGCCTCATCCATGTAGTTAAGCAGTGCTTCTGGTCTAGCCCTATTAACGTACATAACGATTCTCGAGCCATTAGCATAGCTCAGCGCTTTCCTAACAAGTTTTGCGAGAACAGCGTCCTCACCCTGCATAGATGTCTCAGCATCTGTCTCTAGAACGGGTCTATCCTCAGCAATATTCATTATTAGCAGGGCTTCACCAATCCTTAGCCAACCCTTCTCCAAACCAACAACAGTTGCATCAGCAGCTCCAACAACGTTGACAACCTCCTTACCGCTACCCACTACCAGCTCTAGTGGTAAGAGCTTGTGGGGAAACAGTGAAAGCCTGATTGCAAGCTCCTTCATTACTACGCGAAGCTTGTTCAGGATCAAGCGGCTAACATCCTGTTTCTTACCTGACCCACCTTTTCTACCCCTAGAAGATATTGATATGTACCAGCAGAACAAGCCTCTAAACCTAAACGCCCTCTCAACAGCCTCCCTAAGCCTGCGATCCTCATAATCACTTACAGAGCTAGGGCCAATAACTAGAACAACTCCAATCACATTCATGTCCCTAACCATCTCAGCTACGTGTTGCGCAATGGAATCCACCTTCTTAGTGTCTAGTGCAAGCGTTTGAGCCTCTACACCTAGATTCTCATATAGCTGAGCACGGACACTATCTGCAATAGCATAGCTCCTCCTATCACCTTTAACATAGAGTATGTAAATGGTGAGCATATTTGCAACGCTTTTTAGCAGATGGTATGGGTTCCAGGAAAACGCAACACTTTTAACATCTCGATCCTTAGAGCTTGAGATGTCTATATACAGCTTGTCTAGCGGCACCTTCTCAACAGCTATCTTTAGGGGCTCGGGATCTATAGACACATGCATAGCCCCAATATCTATGCCTTTGCTAAGCTTCTGAACAAGCTCAGTAATCTCCTTGTGTCTGCTTGTTGGGTCAATCCTTAGGTTTATAGATGTGTGGAGAAGCCTTGCTATGTTATCCATTGATGCTACAGGGACTAGCACAACCTTTGGCAGCAACACGTAGTCATCGCCACCACTGCTCACTGTATATCCACGTGCTCGAAGCTCCTGCAGAAGCCTTATGCTTCTAGGCGTTAATGCAACAATGTCGTCTTCGTCAAAGCTAAGCTTCTCAATGTTTATTGGGATATTCCTGGTCTCAGCAATGTACTCCAGTGTTTGTCGAGCAAGATCAGCAGCATTGCCAACGTTCTTAGCATTGAACTGCTTAATATAGAATGAGGTTGTCGAACCCTTTATCTTGACCCATTGAACCCCCTCAACATCTTCCTTGCTGTGAACCTCTAGATCTTTTAGCGTAGCCGTGAACTCAAGCTTTCTGGCAGCATCTATGAACAGGTACCCAAAACCATTAACTATGTCGCTTCCCGTTACATAAGCCCTATACACATCAAGCATTCCATACCTCTTCACCGCATTGCTAGGATCGTAAAGTTTCTGTCCAGAGCCTCTCCTAAGCTCAAGACCCTTGTATAGGTATTGCCTAACACCTCTATAAGCCATATCAAGCTTGGTACCCTCATCAAGAGCATCTACAGAGCCAACATACTTAACATTAGCACCCCTAGCCCTTAAATCCCTACTCAACTCGTTCACAAAGTCTTCAACACTCTTAGCAACACTTCCATCGCCAGCTATGTAGATTGTGTAGAGAGCTTCACCACGCTGTCTAGTAGGTCTCGAGTGAGTTACTCCAGATGCGAATAGGTAGTTCAGTAGTGGCTGTAGAAGCACTTCGGGGACAATAACCATGTAAGCAGCGGCATTGTTGAGGAATTTGTATTCAATCTTGTAAGCCTCTAGAATATACGTTTCCTCACTCATAATCCTCTAACCCATGACACCTTCAAGTATACTCTCATGGATTATGAAAAGCTTGGTGTTGTAAGCGAACTCTCTACATAAATCAACATAGTGAATAGTCTGATTACTGCTCTCCACACCCTCAACAGGTGTGAACATGCATAGACCTACTGGAGTAACCCTAAACAACCCCTTAACACCTTTGCGCCTCAACCTCAGTACCTTGACCAAGGTCTCGAAGTTCTGTGGAAGGTCAACAATTTGCTGAGGCATTTCAAAACCCACGCCTGTATATATGAGGTCTATGTAGTCTATGTCTTTGAGCATCTCTTGGAGCAGGAAATCAGCTGCAGAGTCGAGCAGATTGGTGAGCTTCTCTATGCCTCTCCAGCTACCTCTATTAATCCACATCTCAACAATTCTACGACTATTAAACTCCTTACCCCTCCTAGTTACAAACCGGAACGTGGATGCATAGCTAGAGCCTGATAGTATGTTCCTAGCCCTATTCTCCAGATCCTCTAAACCAATTGTTTTCCTTAAGCGGAAAACTCCTACAATTCTTGCGTAAGCAGGTGCCTGAGCCCATAGCATAGCAGCTGATTCGCTACTTAGTGCAGATACTGAACCAAGCTTAACAACTGGTTTGGTGAAGGGGTAGAGAAGCATGTAGAGAGCAACCACAGAATCCTCAGGACGCTCACTAGGAGGAGCACTACGAGCAGGCCTTAACCTGACAAGGTAATCCTTACTAACCTCAACCTCACTAACACCTATATAGACTCTTGGCACAAGCCCCTTAACACCACTCAACACAGCATCAATAGGGTATTCAAACACTAGCCTCAAACTATCTCACCAATAAGAGATTCTGTCATGTGAATTAGGAAAAATAGTGGGACGTAGCCGAAACTGTAACTATGTAACTAGAGTAAGGAGGTGCCACCATTCATACAGTAGAAGATCTTTCACCTAGTCAGATACTAAAACATTTTGAAGATGAGCCTTCAGCTTTATGATTCGAAGTTCTTCTACTTTGCTTTGTGAATTGCTTGTGGTGTTACCTCGTAATGATCTCTTCTAGCATGTGAATCCTGTTCTGTAGGTTTCTAACCTTCTTCAAGTAGTTTATAGAGCATTTAAAGCATTCCCACTTCTCTGGAACTGTTACAACAATTATTGTTCTGTTCCTAGCGTAGTGTGTTAGTGCTAGAGCTAGTTTGACATCGTTTGAATGATTCTCTATGTTCTTCCCCTCCTTCACAATGGGGCACTGCTTTAGTGCTGGCTCTTGGAAGCATACAGCTCTCTTGATATCCTCGATAACATTACTCAAGCTCTCTTCCCTCAACACAGCTCCTGCAGTAACCTTCTCAATCTGCAAACCAAGAATTTTGCCAGCCTTTCTCGCTAAATATTCTCGATAGTAAGTTGCATCGAGCTTGAATGGCGGTGCACCACTCCTTACCAATGCATTGATCCTGCTCAATACAGCAGAACTCAGTTCAATTATAGTCTTAGCACTCAACACATCTTCAGGAACCTTACCCTCCTCATCAGCAATAAGCAAGTACTCTAATACAGGGATGTGTTCATCACCAAAACCCATATTCATAAGCTTCAGTAAATCTAGTCTACTCCTTCTATTCACTACAACATCTCTATAAACCTGGTCAAGCAACCTAATTACCTTCTCCACATACTTTACAAACAATTCTAACGTAATTGAGCGTAGCTGTAGATCCTCAAATAGGAGAACACTCCTCACCTTAAACCTCTTCTTAACCTTATCCAGCTTCTGCCTTAATCCAGGTTGTGAGAGCCTTACCCATGAATAGTAGTAGTATGTATCGAGAAATATGCTCATTAGCTACTGCCGCTCCTCATAACCCTCGATTACCCTATCAATGCTTGCTATGATCTCATCTATACTCTTAATCCCTTCATCAACTGCTTTACAGCTGTATCTATCCTTCTTCAAATTGTTGAGCACGTTGATTAGCGTTGCGATGATTTGAGTTGCCCCCTCAACTAGCTTGTTGCGTACTGTTTCATCCCCCACCTTCTCGTAGAGTGTAAGCACAGTGTTCATGGATACGCCTGCATGGATTATTAGATCCCATACCCTACACCTAGTATCTGTCTCCACAACTGCCTCCTTAAACACATCTAGAGACTCGTTAACTATTGTAACAACATCTATGCCCTTGTCTAAGAGGCGCTTCAAATCATTGGCAAAGCTGCTCAAGTCCTTGGCTAGAATCGGCGTGCTAATGGTCATAGTATCTCCTCACCTAGGTCCCTACCCCTAACTT
>JAPYWC010000014.1 GCA_028276605.1 Desulfurococcales archaeon | reverse complement strand
ATATAATGGTTAAAAAAGAGTTTGCCGAGCTTATACTAAAGGGGGTGAAAACCTCTACCATAAGGCTAGGCAAGGTTGTGCCAAAATCAAAGGAGATCATAATTCATAGCGGTGGCAGACCTATAGCAAAGGCTATTATAGAGAGTGTGGAGTACAAGAGAGTGAAGGATCTGACAGACGAGGATGCTAAGAATGATGGTTATAACAGTGTTGAAGAGCTTATAAAGTCCCTTGAAAAACTCTATAATACTAAGGTAAAGGACACGGATATAGTGACAATAATAAGGTTTAGACTGGTCAAGAGGTTTACTGATGTAGACTTGAGCGATCCTTACCTAGGCTTCGAGCCAATAGATATCGCAAGACTTGCCAATAGGTACCTAACCGATGAAATGACAGATGAGGAGAAGAAAATTGTTGATGCGTTACTAAGGTACAAAACAATCAGAACCGCAACTATAAAGATGTTTGGAACGTTAGCGAAGAGACCTGTTGTCAGGAAGGTTCTTAGAAAACTGCTAGCAAAACTTATTGAGCGTAACATTATTAAAGTTGATGAGGATAAGCTTAAGAAACTTGCAGAACTCTCACCTTTCTGGAGAAATGTTTATACAAAACTGTTTAAGCAGGTACAAAAAGATTCGAGTTCTTAGACCTCACTCTATGAACTCTTTAAGCTATTGCAGTTATATCGAGTTGACTACCCTTCTTACTTACAACGATGTCAAACACAGTTTCGGCTGCAGCCTGTAAACTGTGAAACAGCATCGTAAGCCTTTCAAAAATTGACTTTAGCGCTACATAGTGCTCTGATGATGCGAGCATTTTTGCAGAGTCTATCTCAAGTCTGCTCACAAACTTTAAACCCTCCATGGCTAAGTCTGCAGCTCTACTTGATAGATATATGTTTTCTTTCTCTATCGACTGAATCATTATATCTAGCACATAGTTTATGTGCATCTTTAGCTCTTCTAGTCTCTCCCTAAGTACTCCCTTCATTATATTTACAAGCTCAGAGTTTTCAAGAAGTGTGTCAGTAATTTGCGCAAGTATATCGCCTACATCCTCTAGCGACCTTATCAGAACCCTATACTCCATAGCTGCAGGCATCTCCTTCATTCTACTCAGTACATAAATATACCTAATGGCTAATGCATGGACTCTGTCCATCTCATACTCAAGCTCGTTAATCTCCTTCAAGCTGTCAAGCATGCCCTCCCTTAGTGCAAGTAGTAGGTAATCCAACATATTCTTTACTATTGACACCATCCTCTGAACAAGGTTATCAACACCATACCTTTCAACATCAACAAATATTTGTATAACCATTCTATTGTTTGTATGTTCAATAATTTCAGAGCCTATGAGCATTCTAACCATTGCTCTTATAGCTGATATTAGCGATGGTGGGAGAATACCCTCGTTGCACTCAATGTCTATTCTATCATAGCCTAAAACGTAAAGAGTGTAAATTATTCTCTGAAGCAGAAGCTCGTTAGTGCCTTTAGATACTATAACCTTTGCCTCCCTACCCCTAGCACCTCTTTCAGCAAGCTTTTGCGGAATTATTAATAGTGAGCCATCCTCTCTAACCTCCATAAGCACCATATCAGAAGGCTTTAGATCCACTAACTTTACCCACTCAGCAGGTAGGGAAACCATTAGAGTCGATTTACCGAATCTCTGAACTCTTCTGGTTTCAACAATTTTTGCAGAGCTCATACATATCAATACCTGCTAAACGCCTACCTAGATCTCCATATAATTTACGCATATCCGGTTTAAAAATATTTTGATAACGTTAAAACAAAATTATTATACTCGGTGAAAACCATAAAACCTATGTTAAGCATTATTAAGTATTTGATTTGGTACAATTACTCTCTTACAAATCTTGAGACGCCTTGTATTACTAACTCTATTATATTCTTTCCTCTAATTCTTACAACAATATCGTTTTCAAGTAGCAATGCCTTATCTGCTTCCCCCTCATCAATGATTATATGCAATGAATCTGCAACGGAATCATAAATTATCTTTGCATTCTCTAAAGCCTTCAAGTTCAACACATAATCCTCTTCACCCATATTCTCATTACTCATACCCAAATCACCTGCATAGTCATAACCAAATTATCTCAACTAGATTTATAAGCTCTGAAAACGATATATCTTCAACCACAAATCCCGAGCTCGATATAAATGTCGAATCCCGAATCCCAATCCAATTCAGATAAAAACGTGATCAAGGTAAAGGAGCTAAAACCTGGAATGGAAGGAGTAACAGTTGATGTAAGGGTTTTAGAGAGCCACGGTGTAAGAACTATAGAGACGAAGTCTGGTACGAGAACAATTGGAGAGTACGTTGTTGGTGACGAAAGTGGTAGAGTGAAGCTAATTGTGTGGGGACAGAAAGCAGGTTCACTTAATGTTGGCGATGCTGTAGAAATTAAGAATGCTTGGGTCACAACTTATAGAGGAGAAGTACAGCTTAATGCAGGCAAGAACAGCGAAATAACAAAGATAGATGATGATGCTGTTCCTCAGGCAGAGAGTATTCCTGAGGAAACTCCTGAGGCACCTCAAGAAAAAGGAGCTTCAAGACCGAGAAGTAGAAGAGGAGGACATCATAGAGGTAGAAGACAAAATGAGTAACGAAATCAGTGAAAAAGCGGAAAAAGACCGAATGCCGAGATGGAATGAGAAGTATAGGAAAAAAGGTTCTGAAGTGGGAATAGATCAAGAAAATGTGATAGTTGCTTTGAATGAAGAAACAGCTTACGCCTTGTCCCCCGCAGTCTACTACATTTGGAGTATGTGCGATGGTAAAACAACTGTTGGTAACATTGTTGAGGCGCTGAAGAGTAGTATTGGCGAAGAGATAGACACTAAGGAGCTGTACGATGCTGTAGTCGAAGTAATTGATAGGCTGCTTGAAGCGGACCTGCTCGAAAGGGTTTCGTAAAGAAGTTTTGAAGTTTTTATGATACTAACTTTTCCCTATACACTAGAGCCTTTGCTTCATTTGCATCAACAATGTATGAAGCTAAGAGCGTTAGGAGATATATGTTTGTTAGTGGTTCATTGAGATTTGAAAATGCTACGATATGTCCTTTGCCAAAACCGTAGACAACTACCACATTATCTATTGTGACTAGTTCATCTAGATATGGTTCCACCACATTGTCGAATCTAAGGTCTTTGACATTAGCCGAAGCTCTGCCAAGCTTTACATTGAATAGGAGGCCCTTTGCCAACATAAAGAATATGTTTCTCTTAATCTGAATAGTCAGCTCGCCTACAACTTCCATAGTGAAATTACCGACTTCTGCAATACCACCTCCAACAACCTGCTTAAGCTCATTCCAACCACCATACTCTATGCATATATGGGGGATGCCTAGCATACTATCATAGTCTATTTCAATACCTAGCTGCCTTGCCTTACTACACCAAGGACTTGTAGATGCTAAAGGAATTAGTAGCATTGCCTCACCCCAGGTAGGTTCTGCAACTAGAAATGAGTATGAGAACCCCTCTGCTACTTGCTTATCCTGCTTTCCACATATTATTGCCGAGCCTGGCGCCACGGCTAATCTGATGAGCTTGCCGATAGTTCTTGTCGCTATGATGGCAGGTTCTACCAATATGTAAACAGGTATCATATGGGCAAGACTGAAAAGCTTCTTAACATAGCTTTCTAGACCCATTACGGCAATGCTTCTAGAATCTATGATGGTACACCCCTCGTCAATTCTCATTATCATCACCCGAAATTTCTGCTGATTCCAGACCAAGCAATAGACTATTACAGAATTTAAGGTTTGGGAACTTTATTACAGAAGTTGGTGGCGTTCAAGGTGTCTAGAAGAACAACAAAAGCCTTTAAAGCCTGTATAAAGTGCAAAGCACTAGTACCAGCAGATGCTGAAACCTGCCCTGTTTGCGGTTCAAAAGAATTTACATTTGAGTGGAGTGGAGTTATAGTAGTTATTGATCCAGAGAGGTCAGCGGTAGCAAAGCTTTTAGGTATAAAAACACCTGGTAGATATGCTATAAAGATTGGTGCTTAGCTATACCAACAAAATGATATGTAGGTGACACATCAATGAGCATCCAAATAAAGCTAGGTAATCAAGGTAAAACAATAAAGGTGGGTGAGGACATTATTGTTACTGTTCTTAGAGAGGTGGAGAACAAGCTTCTTTCAAGAGTAGAGGTAGAGCTATTCGTAGATCACATAACTAGGGGAACACCCTCGAGAAAGGAAATGCAGAAAATAGTTTCATCACTTTATAATGTACCGGAAGATCATGTAATCATTAAAAAAATCATTTCAGAGTATGGTAGAGGAAGCTCAAGAGTTCATGTAAACATTTACTGGGATAAGAATGTTATGAAGCGTGTAGAACCCAAGTATATTTTTAAGAGGTTGGGTCTAGAGATTTAAGGAACAAAGTCTTCTTAGGGGTAGAACCAAATGGCTGAGAAAAAGAAGAGGTTCAGATCCCAACTCTACGAATATGACTACACTACGGGAACAATTAGGCTAAAGAACAGGCTTTGCCCAAGATGCGGCTCTGTAATGGCGTTTCACAGGGTTGGTAAACCTAGGTGGCATTGTGGAAAATGTGGATATACAATATTTGTTGAAGAGAAGGAGGCTAAGACTGAGGCGAGAACGTAAGAGGATATGAAGAAGTGATAGTGCTAGGTATAGAGTCTACAGCTCATACATTTGGTGTTGGGATAGTTACAGATTCTGAATCAAATTTTATTTTAGCTGATGAGAGGGCTGAGTATATACCTAAACAAGGAGGTATTCATCCAAGAGAAGCCTCCAGGTACATGGCTGAGAAAGCGCCTACAATAGTCGCAAAAGCATTTGAAAGAGCTGGAGTAAGACCAAGTGATTTAGATGCTATTGCAGTAGCGCTAGGTCCTGGTCTAGGACCTTGTCTAAGAGTCGGTGCAACAACTGCAAGAGCACTAGCTTCATACTTTAAGAAACCCCTTGTTCCTGTGAATCATGCAGTTGCACATGTTGAGATAGGGCTTAAGCTTACAGGCTTAAAGGATCCTGTAGTGGTGTATCTCTCAGGGGGAAACACCGCTGTAATAGCTTTTGTCGAGAAGAGGTATAGAGTATTCGGAGAAACACTTGATATAGCATTAGGCAATCTTCTAGATACATTTGCTAGAGAAACCTCGCTAGGCCCTCCATATGTCGTTAACGGCGTACACGTAGTTGATAGATGTGCTGAGCAGGGCAAGAAATTCTTAAAGGACTTCCCATACGTTGTCAAGGGTCAGGACGTAGCATTTTCAGGACTATTAACAGCTGCTCTAAGAGCATACAAAAGAGGTGTTGATATTCATGACATCTGTCTGAGCCTTAGAGAAATTGCGTATAATAGCGTTTTAGAGATTGCTGCTAGATGCTTGATGCACACAAAGAAGAAGGAGATAATGCTAGTGGGAGGAGTAGCTGCAAGCCCTATTCTGAGAGAGAAGTTCCAAGCCATGGCAAAGAAGTATAATGCAGAAGTTGGTGTTGTACCTCCACAGTATGCTGTCGATAATGGGGTTATGATTGCTTGGACAGGTCTCTTAGCGTATAGAAGCGGTATTGTAATAGATCCTATCGAAGCTATTGTTAGGCAGAGATGGAGGATTGATGAGGTTGACATACCTTGGAGATAGAGTCGCCCGCTCTGAAAAAGCTTTTAGAGGAAGAGGCTATTATAGTCACAGCTGATGGTATTAAACACCTACGCATATTATCTGATGTTCAGCTTATTGCAATGGGTGCAGAGGCTTACATCTACAAAGCAAAGTTCATGGATATAGATGCCATTATTAAGTGGAGGTTTCCTAAAAACTACATGCCTAAGGACCTAGATGAAACCATTAGGCGTACCAGAACAGAACTAGAAGCAAAAATGCTGTGGAAAGCTCGTTTCCTAGGCATTAAAGCACCTATACCCCTCTACATAGACCTTGATGAAGGAATCCTAATAATGACCTTTATTCACGGCCACAATTTTAGAGACATAGCAAACATTATTGACGTCGATAAGCTCTGTAATATTGTAAAGACTGTGGGGATCTACGCAGCAAAGCTTCACCTTAACGGTATTGTTCACGGTGATCTAACAACAAGCAATATAATTGTTGACAATAATAGCGTATACCTAATAGATTTTGGGCTTGCAACTATAAGTAAAAGGCTTGAGGACATAGCTATAGATGTACATATATTCTTTAGATCTATTGAGAGCGCCCACCCCACTATCGAAGAAATTGCTAAGAGGTGCTTTGTTGAGGGGTACAAGCAAGTTGTAGGCGAAGATAGGTTGAAGATGGTTCTCAAAGCCGTGGAAAATATTAGGCTTAGGGGCAGATATGTAGCTGCTAGGAAACTTAGAAGTGAGTGGAGGTTTTAAAGTAGATGGACATAGAGGTACTCTTTGTTACAGGTAATAAACACAAGGTTATAGAGGCCGAGGCCGTGCTCAGAGAGTTTGGTATACGAGTTAAACCTATATCTATAGCTAGAAAGATTGAGATTCAACATGATTCACTAGAAGAGATAGCAAGATTTGCTGCAGTAGAGGCCTATAAGCAGGTTGGGGCACCTGTTCTTGTTGAGGATTCCGGACTATTTATAGAGAAGCTCAATGGTTTTCCAGGACCTTACAGCAGTTATGTGTACAAGACTATAGGGGTTAGAGGAGTGCTAAAGCTTATGGAGGACTACAAGGACTGGGAATCACGTAAAGCAAAATTTGTTTGTGTTGTTGCCTACGCCTTATCCGAAACTGATGTAAAGATTTTTAGAGGAGAGACTGAGGGCTATATATCATTTGATGCTAGAGGTAGTAGTGGTTTTGGATTTGACCCTATATTCATACCACAAGGTGCTACAAAAACTTTTGCTGAAATGAGCATAGATGAAAAAAGTCTTTACTCACACCGAGGAAAGGCGTTTAGGGCATTTGGTGAATGGCTTGTTAAGAGCCGTAACAATAAATGGAAAAGCTTATAAAAAACCTTAAGGCAGTTAAGACAAAGAGATACTCGCTGCAACAAGTTAATTAAAAATAGAACGATATCATGTGATTTAGCATGGCTGGGAAAAAGAGGGATAAAGGACAGTCTCACTCCACTAGACCTGCAAGAATAGGTCCTCCAAAGTGGGTTAGATATACACCTGAGGAAGTAGAGGCTTTAGTAGTTGAGCTAGCAAAGTTAGGATACACACCATCAATGATAGGCATAATCTTGAGGGATCAGTACGGTATACCACTTGTTAAGAGTATTACAGGAACAAAACTTACTAAGATCTTGGAAAAACATGGAATGTTACCACCTATACCAGAGGATCTGTTAAGGCTCATGGCAAGAGCTGTGAACCTTAGAAGACACCTCTCTGAACATCCAAAGGATACCGCAAGTAAAAGAGGCTTAATCGAGATTGAGTCAAAGATACATAGATTGATAAAGTACTATAAGCGTGTTGGCAAGTTGCCACCAGATTTTGAGTATGACCCTGAGAAAGCAAAATTGTTGGTTGCCCAGTACCTAGGAGCTGTATTACAAGCCTCATCTACAACAACTACCGCTACAGAAACTACAACAGGCAGCGCAGCTGAAACTACAACAACGCAATCTACGTTATCTCCCTCTACTACCCCTACCCAATAACATGCTTTCGAGCGTCCATTCATTAAGAATAACAATAATGCGTTCTTTTTTGATTTTAAACTGCTTTACCTCAATGCATAAACCGGTTCGGTTAGGAAATGATAATAAATTCTCAGGTGCTTTGATTTGGCTAAGCAGTTCAAAGAACTTATTACAGCTATTAGGCAGGTAGGCTCAGTTTTCATTGTTTACAGTACTAGCATTGATAGCATCATCTCTGCATCTCTTCTTCTAAAGTTCTTTAAAGACCAGGACATTGATGCATACATTGCACCATTTTACGAAGCTTCAAAGCCTTGGGGAGAACATATAGTTATTGGTATAGGTACCTTGCAGAAGCCCGTCAGTGGCGTAAGGTTTGTGCCGATAGACGACTACTTGGGTAAAGAGCCTGGAGCCGCTTTCTCTACAGCCATCTATCTCGTTAAGCAAATAAAGGAGTACTGGATTGTGCCAAAAGCACTAGAGGCTCTGGCTCTTGTAGCGATGGTCTCTTTATCAAAGTCCACACTATACGATGAAATGCTCGTTGATGTGCATAAAGCGATCCTTGCAGATGCTATTTCTAAAGATTTGTGGGAGTATTCAGAGAGCTTGAGACTTTTCGGATTTCCTCGAAGAGATCTTGTTGAAGCATTGAAGCGAACACTAGAACCTTACATAGTTGGGCTAAGCCTTGATGAAGCTAATGTACTAGCACTGGTTAAACGAATTCAGAGTGAACCAAGGAAAGACTTAATCCAAGCTGTTGCCTCAGAAGCCGAGGGTATACTATCGAAATATAGTAGGTTAAGTCCAAAGCTTATAGGGCAAAAAATTATTGTCAAGAATGTTGATGAGATAGAAGATGTTTATGAAGCTGTCTACGCATTGTCCCTTTACCTAGATTTAAAGGGTTCCGAACCACTGCTCACCATAGCCTTCGAGCCTAATATAATGAGGTATTTAACTTCTTTACTATACACAACGATGAAACAGTTCAAACCATTGCTAGACTCTATCATACAGGGTGCTGGGGTAAAAAGGTATGTAATAAAAGGTGTGAGAGTAAGCGTTGTAGATATATCCTCAGAGCCTCGAATGCCCCCACTACACACATTATACAGAGCTTTACGTGGTATAGGACTTGTAGACGAGATTACTGTGTTTACGAATGGCAAGGAATACCTTCTGCCAATACAACTCCTCGAGCCTAGATGGCCTTTAGATAAAGAGCTTCACATTGAGAACTCCTACATAGTTCTTTCATCATTGCAAAGCTTAGGTGAAATAATTAAATGATTATTGAGGTTAAGCTGGCTATACCAATGAAAGATTTGGAGATGTGTAGAAGCGTAAAGAATGCTTTAGAGCCTGATAATGCTACTACCCCACCTCAAATCTCTATCACTATAGAATGCAAGGATGACGCAATAATTGTCCATATTAAAGGAAAGGATGTGAGTATTTTAACCTTTAGGAATACTGTTGACGACCTCCTAGAGCATCTATCATTAGCTAAAAAGTTATTAGAGCAATACACAAAATGATCAGCATCTTAAGCATTTAGGTATTACCAAAGAGAGCTTGAAATAGGGTATACAGCTGTGATTATAGTCTTTGAGGGTATTGATGGAGCTGGAAAAACCACAATGTGCAAAATGTTGAAGGAATATCTAGAGCAGAGAGGGTTTAGTGTAGCTGTTTATAGCTACCCAAACAAGAGCTCGTTATACGGGAAAATAATAAAGCTGTTCCTATCCTCAGAAATCACTTTAGATCCTGAGGAGCAGTTCTTTCTCTACATTCTCGACATGTATAGAGATAAAAAGGATGTTCTTGAAAAGATCTTGCAAGGCTATATAGTCTTAATGGATCGCTACTACACATCTACAATAGCTTATCAATGCTCGCAAGGTTTTGACTACAACTTTGCGAAACATGTAATAGAGTATCTGCGTCTACCTAAGCCAGACATTGTAATCTATCTAGATATAGACCCTATAACCTCTCTCAAGAGGTTAAAAGGTAAGGAAAGACTGGAAGTATTTGAAAGAAATATCAGCTTTTTAGAGAAAGTCCGGGGCATGTATTTACAGATGGCAAGAGAGGGGTACCCTACAAAGAACTGGATTTCCATAGATGCTAAGAACAGTATTGATAAGGTCTTCACTGATGTTGTGAATGCTGTATGCAAATTAATGAAATGTTGAAGAGGTCTTTACTAGCATAACTATGTTGCATTCCAAACCATTACTTTGAATAAAGAAGGGGGCACTTACAACCAATGAAGTGAAAGTAATTGGAGACGGTGCCCCGATCCCGACTTGGGTGGGCTGCGGCCCCTTTCGGAAGCCACAGCCTCACCCAACGCGGCTGGCTTAACTTCCGGGATCTGACGAGTCCGGGTGTTGCCCAGCCGCTTTGGTCGGGTCGGGGCACCAGAAATTGTTTACTTTATGCTCTGCTTATAAGGTTTTTGTCTAGATTCTAATGAAATGGCATATATCTTAGAAATTATCATCTCTGCCCCACATTTTGGACACTTATCAACAACTTTTCCTATGAAGTCCCCTTCCTGGAACTCTCTCTCCATAGTATAATCATTGTTTTTACACGAAATTACTGTAATAATCTTTGTCGGTTTGTCTTCTAAACCCTCTATTCCTCTCCTACTTCTTATATACAGCCAACCACTGGACACTATATACACTATAATCACTATTAAGAGTAGCGCTATGATTATTAGTAAAGCGTCTGTGAAGTCTGCGGCGAGCAAGGTTATGTTCATCTAATACACACCTACTGTATTGCCTATACCTACGACTATTACATTGTCTCCTGGCTTTGTCCTATTCCTGATAATGTCTAATACGACTTGGTAAGCTTTCTCAGTTCCATCTACAATTTCCTTAGATATGGGCTTTATGGCTTCCTCACTACTCATCTTAATTATGACCGCGTCCAGTGGTGCTTTACACTTTACGGCTGTTCTCTCAATCTCTATCTTCTCAGGACCGACATCACCTATTGCTGCACCAGAGCCTTCTGCTACAAGACCTGTTGGCTCTCCTTCAAGCTTTAAAGCAGCATCAACAGTTATTATGCGTGCAACATTACAGTTAAGCATTTCGGCGATTTTAGCCACGGCCTTGCCTGGTTTACCAACTGTAGCGCCAGGGCCTCTGGCCTTTACTACATATACTTTTCTCCCCTCAATCTCAACTACTGAGTACACGGTGTCTTCTTCGATATCTATGCGTGGTGCAAGTCCGGCAAGCTTAGAGGCTACTATAGGACCTGCTGAATCGCCTATTGGCACACCTTTCACAAAGGTCTCTACAGCCTTTACATATGGCATTAGCTCCTTTATTAGTTGAGGTAGTAATAGGTAAAGCTGCATCATCAGAACCCAGTTTTCGAATTTCTTGCCCAAGAGATAGTAGTGCCTAAGTATCTTGAACACGGTGTATAGAGCCGAGGTCACAGCTAACGACGCTGCTATGTTATTGAGTCTATCTCTATCAATACCTTGTGCAAATCTTTCTAAATCCCTCTTGAACTTATCCTCATTTGTTGATATTATGTGGTCAAGCCTCTTTATAATATCTGTAGGCTCTATGGAGACAGGCTCTATAGCAAAGTAGTTTTCTAAGCTGGAATCAATTATCTTATCTGTATTTGCCAGCCCAAGCCTTGCAAGATAGCTTTTTACCTTAGCAATGCTCTCCTTAACTAAGCCTTCAATGACTGCAAGCCTTAAGAACACACCTCTCTCGTATCTCATGAACTGCGCTTTTTGTGGAAGGTCTGTGAAGAAGTATAGGAAGAAGAGTGCCCAAAATATTAATGTTAGAATACTGTTCCAATCAATCTGCATAGCAGTTGACAGAATTGTTGACGCGACAATCATGTTGAGCCACATTTCTGTATTATTGTAGCATACATCACGCAGTATATGCTTATAGAACTTAATAAGGCTTTTTCTCTCAACAACGCGTTGTTATAATCTTTTCGCCCTTATCGCTTATTACAATTGTATGCTCAAATTGCACAACAATACCATTGCTTACTTCTACAAGTACAGGATAAGCGATAGCAAGCCCTGCATCTACAAGGATCTTCATAGAGCTTTCAAGCTGATCTAGAGAAAATCTTCTGGTGTACCATCTTAATGCAAAAGGAAGTGTTTTCCTATCTTCATAGATGTGCTCAAAAATCTCACGTGTTGTTTGATCTAGCTTAGCAATCTTTTTGGGGTTAGGTTTGAGGGCGTAGATCGTTATCATTGACCCCTCCTTAACATATCCACGACCATTTGTAGCGAAAGGTTCTATAGCGTAAACTTTACCACGTCTAAAGGAACCGAGGTTTAGCCTATCTTCATAGTTTGGTATGACATCTCCTGAATGAATAGTGTACCTATCTATGCTATGACCGCTCAGGTTATAGATGGGTTTGAAGCCATAGCTCTTTATAACATCCTCTACTATACGTCCAACCCTCGAAAACCTTACCCCTGGAGCCACAGCCTCAACAGCCCTTTCCAATGCCGCCTTAGCAGCTTCAGAAAGAAGCTTAAACTCTTCATTAAATGTAAGAGTGATTGCTGTGTCCGCTATGTAGCCATCCACATGAACACCTACATCAATTTTAACAACAGAGCCCTCAGGAATTACTGATGTATCGTTAGGTGCAGGTGTGTAGTGAGCAGCTATATTGTTTATAGAGATGTTTACAGGAAAAGCTGGCTTACCCCCTAACGACTCTATTCTATTCTCAATATACTCAGCAACATCAATAAGTTTCATCCCTGGCCTAATATATGACACAACTTCATTTAAAATTGTGCACGCTATTCTTCCCGCCTTTAAGTATTTTTCAAGCTCTTCGTCGGTCATAGCACACACTTACAGTACCACTATGGTGAGTAGTCATTGTAATAAAGTTTTTTATTGTAGCAGCAATAAAGCTAAATAAGGTATCTGCATAGCAATCTGTAGGTGGTTAAATTATGGCTGTACTTCGTTGGCTTGGCCATGCCGCCTTTGTTCTAAAATTTGGTGAAGCAACTATAGTCATAGATCCCTGGATCACAAACCCGTTATCACCATATAGAAGTGTCGATAGCTTTGTAAAGGAATATCCTCAAATTGACTACATAGTGGTGACCCACGATCACGGCGATCATGAAGGTGAAGCTGTAGAGTTGCTGAAGAGGTATAGGAATGCGAGACTTATTGCTGTGTTTGAGCTTGCTCAAGATATAGGTTCTAGAGCGAAAGCTGAAGATAGGGTTATAGGTGCAAATATAGGTGGTCCTGTAAAGCTTGAGAAAGGTCTACAACTCGTACTTACGCCAGCTCTTCACAGTTCAACTAAGGGTTCGCCTACAGGCGTTGTTATATTTGGTGAGGGAAAGGCTGTTTACCACGCTGGTGACACAGGACTTTTCGGCGATATGAAACTTATTGGAGAGCTTTACAAACCAACAGTAGCTCTACTTCCAATAGGAGGACACTTTACGATGGGAATCGATGAGGCTGTCAAGGCTGTAGAGCTTATTAATCCAAGGATAGTTGTACCCATGCACTACAACACATTTAATGTAATAGCGGCAGACCCTAACGAGTTTGCGAGAAAAGTTAAAGAGAAAGTGCCAGGAGTTGATGTCAGGATTCTAAAGCCTGGAGAGACTTTAGAGTTCTAAGGGGGCTATCAACGGATAACAGGATAAACCCTTTAG
>JAPYWC010000013.1 GCA_028276605.1 Desulfurococcales archaeon | reverse complement strand
GATTTGGAAAGAAATAATGTTAATGGAAAACATGTAATTAAATGGCATACCTCAACTTATTACACGCCAGCTAAGGGTTGAATGTAACTTTGAAGACTTTCAAAATCTACAAGAATTTAGTACTTATCGGAACCTCCTTTCTTTTTATTATCTCAAATTTTTTCGATGTAATACTTTTCTATACTTTTTATACCCTCCTAGGGTCTATTGGTGTTCTTGGTCTTCTAGCGGTGCTCCTTCGTGTTGGAAGCATTGTTGCTTACATTACTATGCCTCCTGTATTTGATGTTCTTGGTATTAAACGATCTTATACCGTACTGCTTCTGCTCAACTCAGTGCTTTACTTAGTGTTCATAGTGTCTGTATGGTTTTGGAGGTTAGGATTGCATATACATATAATATTGATTCTCCTTGCACTCTCTTTAAATAGTACCTTAATCGTATTGATCTTTGAAAGTATGTTACCTGAGATGTTCTCTGAACGAGATCTCATTAGGGCTAACGCTATCCTTAGGGTCTTCAGATCTGCTCTTACACCATTAATGCTTGTGGTTGGTGGGGTTATAGCTGATCTTTTGGGGTATCTCGAGGTTCTGGTAATTATATGTATACTACTATCGTTGAACTCCATAATGGTGGCTCTAGCTACTATAAATGTTGAAGTTACACAATCACGAAATATCGGTGGTTTTCATGAACTTAGTATTGATACTTTCCTTGAGGGGTTCAAGTTTTTGCTTAAGAATAAGGCTATACTTAGACTGATGATCTATACCAGCATTGCTAGCATCTCAATAGTTCTTATTACTGGTCTGTACCCTGTAGCTATGGCTAGAGTTGTTCTAGGAGAGAAAGTATTCTACTACACGCTCATTGAAGCTATCATATCGATAACCTATGGTGCGGGAGCTTTAGCTACAATCATATTGTACAAGTTCTTGAGGGCAAGATACGCAACATTTTTAGCAACATCACTTATAACACTCTCAATCCTGATAACAATGCTTTCTCTAACAATTACTCTTCGTAGCTCCATCTCAATGCTAATAGCCATAGCCTTAATCTCCTTCGTATCAGGCATGTATGACAATGTCCTTGTGTATTTATACCAAACAAATATTCCCTTGGAGGTTAGAGCTAGGGTTTTCGGAGTAAGGTACCTCCTAATGCTATTAGCATCTATAGTCGGACCCCCCATAGGAGGTTGGATGGCTGATCTCCTAGGTTTAAGTACCTCAATAGCAATCCTATCAATACTACCACTAACAACGGGGATCCTAAGCCTAATGAGTAAAGACCTTAGAAGCCTTGATATAAAAACTGGCAGATTTTAAATATTATCTCATGCTAAGACCTAGAAAGCGCTCAACTCACTTGCAAGCTCATATCTGTGAACTTGAGATAGTACTACAAACTGAAAATTGTAATTAATTAGAAGAGTGGAAAGGGATTTGTTTTATGCGGCGGCCGGGATTTGAACCCGGGATCTCCGGCTCGGCAGGCCGGCGTCCTAGACCAGGCTAGACGACCGCCGCACCACTCATAATTTTTTAGTCTTGTACTGTGGTTAAAAGTGTTTTGTTTTTAGAGCCAATCTTTCTTAACTACCGTTCTCGGTGGTACGTCTCTGTAGACTGTTACACCTGGGTATATTATTGAGTAGGAACCTATCTTTACTCCTGGCATTATCGATACGTTTACACCTGTCTTCACATACCCCCCTATTATAGCTCCTAGCTTTCTTCTTCCACTATCAACTTTTTTACCCTCTATAAATACCTTTACTGTTGCCTCATCGAATCTTAGATTCGCTAGTATAGTACCAGCACCTAGATTTACATGCTCTGCAATAATGCTATCGCCTATGTATGTCAGGTGTGCTGCATGTGTACCCTCCATTACTATGCTTTCTTTAACCTCTACAGCAAAACCTATATGAGCACCACTCATTATTGTTGTGTAAGGTCTTATGTATGCATTGGGACCTATGGAAGCGTTGCTTGCTATGTAGGCAGGGCCTTCTATATAGGTACAGCCCTTGATTACTGCTCCCTCCTCTATATAGACAGGGCCTTTTATAATTGCGTGGGGGTCGACATCACCTAGAATTGTTTTTGCCTTGATTCTGTCTAAGGCCATCTTATTCGCTTTCAGTAAATCCCAAGGATACCCAATATCTTGCCACAATTCTGAACTGAGAATAGCATATCTGAATGGTTCGTCCCTAGAGCTTGCAAGCTCTATTAGATCCGTTAACTCGTACTCACCTCTAGGCGATAACCTGATCTCACTTACAAGTTGCAATGTCTTAGCTCTAACCACATATATCCCTGCATTTGCAAGCCCTTTACCCCCATCAACAGGTTTCTCAATTACTTTTACAACTCTCTCCCCATCTATCACAAGCTTTCCATACTTCGAGGTGTCCTCAACATCAACAGCTGTAAGCATATTGAATCTCTTTTCAACTGCAGACCTTAGTATTCTTGCCACAGGCTCTGGATCTATGTAGAGATCCCCATAGACTATAACAGCATCATCAAGAACATTCTCTGTAACAACCTTTACTGCATGCGCTGTTCCTAAAGGCTCTTTTTGATCAACAAAACGCACATTAAGTTGCAGCTCATCAGCTATGGGTTTGATCTGCTTCTCCACATGATCCCTCATATACGAGACAACTATATACACATCGCGTATGCCTAGCAGGCTCAGCATTTTTAAAGAGTAGAATAAAACGGGTTTACCACCAACGGGTATCAATACCTTGGGCCTTGTTTCAGTCAATGGCTTTAACCTTTTTCCTATGCCAGCTGCTAGAACAATGCCTATCAAACCTCATACACCCTCTCTACGCCGGCTTCTCAGAATATGATACCTTTAAAGGATAAAAATTGGTTTATGAGGTTATGTTGAAAGTGAGAAACACTGGTAACTCCAAGAAGTAGCAAAAGTCTTGGTTATGTAAAGCGAAGAGAAGTTTCGATATATTTAGATTGTGTCGATGCTAAAGTGACGTACCGTAAGGTGCTTCTAGTACGCCTGGTCGTGGTATTATTACAGCCTTCTTTAAGCCTTCTGGTGTTGGAACAGCTAATAGCTTTGACTTTGCTATTTCTACCTTCCTTAATGGATATATTTTCTTCGCTTCATTGAAGAGCTCTTGGTTGTACTCACCAAACACCATACCAACTACGAACTCGCTAAACAGCTTCTGTGAAGCTATCTGTGATATTCGTTCCATAAGGATTTTTCTGATTGCATGTTTCTGACTTGTCTTGCATCTGTACGTTGTCCACGCCATTAATGTCACTCTCAGTAAGTAGTTGTCCTTTGTTGTTACATTCAGTATCGCTGTAATTTTGCTACTCTTTCTTCTGGTTAAGCTCCTTATGTAGTCTCTTGCAAGTTCATGACCCTTAAATATTGTGTAGGCGTTCTCTTCTTCAACCTTATATATCTGGAAGTAGAGGTGTACATGAACCTGCGTTATATCACCTGTGAGGTCATATAACGTTACCTCAATTTTTCTTCCTAGCAACTTCCATGGCTCATCAGCTGGTGTTGTGGCTATCACTAGTGATCCAAAGTACTCTGGTGCAATTACATTGTACCACTTCTTAAGTCTCCATCTCTCTCTTCCTGTAAGCCTAAACTTCTGTGACGACAAAGGCGCTTTCACCAAGCACGACAAGTTACATGTACTCAGTTCTTTGTACAAAGTTGTCATCTAGAACTTAAAAGCTTTAATTAATTATTAGATATTGCTTCACGTCTTGACAGCCCTGATCGAAACATATTTCTGCCTTTGAATGTGGTTATTGTAGTAGAGGTGCGGCACATGGTCAGGAGGGCTTTAACTATAGCAGGTAGCGATTCCGGTGGTGGAGCAGGAATTCAAGCTGATCTAAAAACATTTGCTGCTCTAGGTGTTCACGGACTAGCTGTCATAACATCTATTACTGCGCAAAATACTTACGAAGTGCGTGCTGTTTATGACCTACCACCCCAGATTATTGAGGCTCAGTTTAGAGCTGTTGTAGAGGATATAGGTGTAGATGCTGCTAAAACCGGTATGCTTAGTAATCGTGATGTTGTAGTACTCGTAGCAAATCTTATCAAGAGCTATGGTATTACGCTTGTTGTGGATCCTGTAATGGTTGCTAAGAGCGGTGCTGCTCTATTAAGGGAGGATGCTGTTGACGCCCTTATAAAGTATCTAATTCCAGTATCCACCATTGTAACCCCTAATAAACATGAGGCTGAGAGGATCACGGGTATAACAATTCAAAGCATTGAAGATGCCAAGAGAGCTGCAAAGTATATTGTTGAAGAGCTTGGTGCTAAAGCAGCTGTTGTTAAAGGAGGACATATAGAGGGGGCAGAGGCTATAGATATTTTATACTATAACGGGCGTTTCAAGGAGTTTAGAGCAAAAAGAATCGAGACTAGGACAACCCATGGTACTGGCTGTGTTTTTTCAGCAGCAATAACAGCAGAGCTTGCTAAGGGTAAGCCCATAGACGAGGCAGTTAAGGTTGCTAAAGAGTTCGTGACCATGGCTATTGGGTATGGACTCCCAATTGGACGCGGCTATGGACCTGTAAACCCTATTGCATGGCTTGCAATTCCTGCTGAGAGATATAATGTTATCAGCAATCTTCAGAAGGCTGTAGAGCTTATTGAGGAACATGGAGATCTCGTAGCACAGTTAGTGCCGGAGGTTGGCATGAACATAGTGATGGCTCTTCCCAAACCTTATGCAAGGGGGTTAAATGATGTTGCTGGTGTTATGGGTAGAATTGTTAGGGTAGGCAATAAGGTGAGAGCTGTAGGTCCTATAGCATTTGGAGCCTCTAAGCACATGGCTAGAGCTGTGTTGAAAGCTATGGAGTTTGACGAGCGGATAAGGGCTGCAGCAAACATTCGCTTCGATGAGAAGCTCATAAAGATTGCTGAGAGCCTAGGGTTTAGGGTATCATTCTATGACCGATCTCAGGAACCTCCAGAAATAAAGAATGTTGAAGGGGCATCGATTCCGTGGGGCATTGAACAAGCAGTAAAAAGGGTGGGATTTGTGCCTGACATAGTGTATCATAGGGGTGATTGGGGTAAAGAGCCTATGATAAACGTTTTCGGTGTTGACGCAATTGATGTAGCTGAAAAGATTCTAAGACTAGCAAAAGTATATAAAGATACACAAGGATAAAAAGCCTACAATGATACTGTTTAGGTGAAGATTTTGATGGAGATATACAGAGAGGAATGGATAGGAGACTTCGTGCTTATTGAATACAAGCCTATTCAGCTTCAAAGACCTAGCTATGCAATAATCTCTCTTCCTGATACAGGTTTAGTAAGTGTGATTAGCGCTACTCATATATCAAGGTCTCTTAAACTTGAGGAGGTCGCAGGCATAGACTCATACACATATTTCCCTCCTGTTGCAATAATCAGTAACAGAACTCTGAGAAGCCCCATAAGAGTATTTACAGGAAACAATTTACTTGTTATATACACGGAATTCGTGTTACCAACACCAGGTTTAATACAGCTCGCAAAGCTACTCATTGATTACCTTGAAAGAAAAGGTGTTGAATACATACTGCTACCATCCGGCTTACCTGTACAGAACAGGTTTGAGTTAGAGCAATTAAGAACATACTATCTAGCCACATCACCAAAAGCATTAGAACTTGTAAAAAATGTTGAGGCCATACCATTTGAGAACGGTATTTTGGCAGGTCCTTACGCTCTACTACTAAAGGAGTTTAGTAGAGCAAAGCTTAATGCACTACTATTGCTTACAGAATCGTTTCTGGAGTTTCCAGATCCAGAAGCCGCTGCTAAAAGCGTTGACATGATTTCTAGAATTATGGGTGTAGCAATAGATGTTAAGGAGCTAATCGAACAGGCAGAACTAATTAGAATAAGGGCTAGAGATGTAATGAAGAACACATTGAGAGGTTTAGCACAGATGAGGAAGGATATGGAATACACTGTTCCGCTACACACATAATGTGTGGAGGGCTAAAAGTATGATTGACGAAGAGTTTGAGAGGATCTTTAAGAGAATAAGGGAAGTTGAGAAAAAGATTCGTGAATACATGGAAGACGAAATTAGGAAGACCATGAGGAGTATTAGGGAAGAGCTAGCGTTTGCCGAAGGACTTTTCAGACCTATGTGGAACTATGAAGGATACCTAAGACCGTTGTTCAGCATCAATGATAGGGGTTCTTACTATGAAATCCTCGTAGATTTGCCTAAAGCAGATGAGAAAACAATTGATGTCAGATTTCAGGGCAACCTAATGTTCTTAAGGGCTAAACTAAAAGAGGAAGTCACATTCTCAGGTATTAGTGGTAAAGGTGGTGAAACAAAGTTCTATGAATACAGGGAAGTTATAGAATTGCCTATTGTTGTAGACCCAAATAAGGTAAGGATCGACGTTAGGAAGGGCATTATAAGAATCCTAATTTATAAGTAGCACACTTAGTTAGGTTAATACTTGGGTGATGCCACATGAAGGTTGTTCTGGCGGTTCATGGAGGAGCTGGTAGATGGAGTATAGATCCCGAGACCGTAAAAGCTGTAAAGAAGGTTCTGGAGGATGCTTTGAGAGAAGGCTTCAGATACTATAAATCCGGTTCAAGCTTGGACATGGTTGTTGCAGCGATTGAGGTTATGGAGGACTCGGGTGTATTCAATGCTGGTGTAGGGAGTACTGTGGATTTATCAGGCTCTGTATCTATGGATGCTGGTGTTATGTATAGGGGTAAGGCTGGTGCTGTAGCATACGTGAAGTACCCAAAGAACCCTATAAAGCTTGCTAGATTTATCCTGGAAAAGACCGAGCATGTAATCCTTGCAGGCGATGCAGCTGATCAACTCGCTAAGAAGTTGGGTCTGGATCGGCATCCAGGTCCACCGCAGAAGGTTTTAGAGCGATATAGGGAGTTTCTGGAAAAGGTAAAGAGGGGTGAAGCCATAGATAATCCATATAAGAGAGCTATAGAGTTTTGGCTAAGCTTAGGCGATACTGTTGGTGCGGTTGCATTGGATAGCAATGGCGATCTCTCAGCTGGTGTTAGTACTGGAGGAGTATTCCTAAAGATGCCTGGAAGAGTAGGTGACTCACCAATTCCTGGAGCAGGATTCTACGCAAATGAATGTGGCGCCGCTGCTGCGACTGGTATAGGCGAATTTATAATACTTACAAACGCATCTTTAAGAATAGTTGATGGAATCTGCAACGGATTAGAGCCAGAGAGGGCTATAGAGAGCGTACTAAACCTTATTACAAAGCGCTTTGGAGCAGGCACAGCCGGCTTTATAGCGCTAGATAGATTTGGCAGAGTTGCTGGACTATATAACACGCAAGCAATGCCCTGGGGTTACATAACTGAAGACGGTGAGATAAGGATTCTCGGAATTTAGAGCCAGCCCATAAATACTTGTGAGAAGCTGTGCCACATATATAACCGTGTAACCGTGTATAAGAGTATTTCAAATAGTAGAGACAGTTTGGGCAAGAAAATTGAGTGGTGCTGAACATCAACGCCGCAACATTATTTTTTACATTAAGGATTGGATAGATGAGGAAGACTTTAAACTATTTCTTACATTTGCCAAATACCTGGGTAAGGATAGCGAAGGGGCAAAGTTTGCCATAGACGTTAACAAGCTTTCTCAAGCTCTTAGAGATAAGAAGATTTCCCCCCATGATATCATAGATCTTTTAGAGGGGTATGAGGCTGAATTTGAGTCTGGTTCTCTAGAGGATGTTAAGAAACTTTTAAGCAATTACATACCCACAGTGATCATAGAGAAAGGTGCTGATGGAATATATCTGAAACCTAACATGTACCTAGGGGATCTGGTAAAGGATCTGAGAGAAAACCGTATAATTCTCTATGATAAAGAGAAGAAAGCCTTCAAGATTTCAAAGCCTATGTATTTATTTCAAGTAATAGACTCTTTGAGGAAGAGGGGAATTGAAGTTGTTAACAATACTGGTATTGAAAAAGCTATGCCTTTGCCATTTAAACCAACATTTAAGGGCACACTAAGAGAGTATCAGGTTGAGGCTTTAGAAGCTTGGAAGAAGAATAATTATAAGGGTATAATAGCGCTACCTACTGGTACCGGCAAGACTATTATAGCTATAGCAGCTATAGCAGAGTTAGGGGTTAGAACACTTATTGTTACGTATACCAAAGAGCAGATGATTCAGTGGGCCGACAAAGTAGTGGAATTTACGGATATTCCAAGAGCACTCATAGGCTTTTACTACGCTAATGAGAAACGCTTAGCACCAATAACAATAACAACATATCAGTCAGCTTTTAGATACATAGATGTTTTGGCACCATACTTTTCATTGCTGATAATAGATGAGGTGCATCATTTACCAGCAGATAAGTTTAGGTATATTGCTGAGAATAGTTTTGCTGATATGAGGATGGGTTTGTCTGCTACGGTTATAAGAGAAGATGGAAGACATGTTGATCTCTTTCCCCTCATGGGTGGGGTAGTATATGCTAAATCATTTCAGGAACTCGCAGAGAAGGGATATATAGCACCATTTAGGATCATCACTATAAGGGTTTCGTTAACACCTGAAGAAAGAACTAAGTATAAAGAGCTCCTGGAAAAGTTTAGGAAACTTGCTGGCACTAGAGAAGTTAAGCAACTTATCGAGGATGCTAAGAGAGGAGATGAAAGCGCCAAGGAAGCTCTAAAGATTAGGGCTGAGATAAGAGAACTCGTTGCACTTGCTCAAGAAAAACTTCGCATCATTAAGCAAATCGTTGAGGATGAACTTGCAAAAGATAGTAAGATAATCATCTTTACACAGTATATCGAGCAAGCAAAGAGAATAGCTGAAGAGCTGAACACGTATTACATAACCGGTGAACTAGATGAAAATACAAGGAAGCGCAGATTAGAGATGTTTAAATCTGGAATTGTGAGGGTACTCGTAATGACTACTGTTGGTGATGAAGGTATAGATATACCTGATGCAAATGTGGGCATAATAGCTGGAGGTACAGGCTCAAGAAGACAGTTCATTCAGAGATTAGGACGACTCCTAAGACCTGCACCAGGCAAAGAAGCCAGACTTTATGAAGTTATTGTGAAGGGAACATTTGAAGAGTATGAATCTAAGAAGAGAAAAGAAGCAATTAAAATGCTTTATGAGGGTCTCGTAACAATTAGTGAAAACTCTTAGAGTGATTCTCAAAATGAGTTGCAAATCAGATGTTTTAATCGGTAGAGTTGGTGAAGAATCAACACCTTACACCGTTCAAATAGTGTCTAGATACCCCATACCATTAGGCACATATGTGACAATACCATTCGAAGCCTATGACATAGCCACTGGTGAGAGAAAAAAGCATTGCGCAATTGGTGTTGTAAGCTTAACCTCATATAGAAAACTCATACAGACAACACCAACATTTATAGCTGCATCTACACACATAGGCATTGAAGATGAAAACCTTAGGTATGCACCTTCAAGAGCCAGAATATTTGCAGATGTTGTTGACGACTCTATTCTGACTCCAACTGTACCACCCAATCCAGATGCTGATGTATATTTAGCCCCCTCTACAATACTATCCAAAATATTCTCTATACAGACCGGCAGTAGCATCAGAATAGGTCATGTAATTGGAAGACCTGATGTAGAAGTAAGGGTTGATGTCAATGCACTTACAAAGCACTTGTTCATTACAGGCACCACTGGCTCTGGCAAAAGCAATACTGTGGCCATCTTAGCTGAGAGAATTGCTGAAATAGGGGGCACAGCAATAGTAATTGATGTACATGGAGAGTACGTAAACTTGACGCCAAGTTCATCAGAGGTTTTAGTGCAATCCATAGACTTTGTGTTCAATCCTCTAAAGATACCGCCAAAACTTCTTGCAAAAATGATAATACCCGAAGCCGGTGCAACCATTCAAAGAAGCCTTACAGCTAAGGCCTTACAGATAGTTAATGCAATAACTGAAGCGCTAATGAAGGTTTGTGGAGTTGTAGGCGATAAATTAGGGGTGATCCCTAATACAGACAACGATGTAAAGACGCTAAAGAATGAGATCCTTAAGTATATCCCTGAGGATCTCAGGAATGAGGCTAGGAACTATATCAGTACCGTAGTAGACATGATGGTTAAGAGCGAGAATTTGATGGAGGGATACAAAAACGCTGTAATCAATCTCATTTACAGTCTCAGTAAGGGTGGCAATGAGGATTCCGGAAGAAAAGCTCAGTCAAAAGCAGATGAATTCTTCGAGAGTATACCATTAAACTTTTCTTCGCCCGCCATTACAGAGCTCATAAGACCTTCAACAATAATAGTGGTTAACATTTCGGAGTTGCCTGATGAACAAAAGGACTATAGCGTAAAGATTCTATTAGATGAAATACTTAATAATGCTAGGAGTAGAACAATGCAAGGCTCTCCCTTACCAGTTGTAGTATTTATTGAAGAGGCACACCGTTTCATATCATCAACAAGGACGACCGTTTCAAGGGCGTCTATAGAGCGTGTCGCGAGAGAGGGGAGGAAATTCGGAGTTTCACTCGCAATAGTCTCTCAAAGACCTCGAAACTTAGATCCAAACATAGTTAGTCAAATACAGAATTTTGTGTTCATGAAGCTTGTACAGGAAGAGGATCAAAAATTTATTGTAAATGTATCAGATGCATTAACAGAAGATGTTGCGTCATCTCTGGCAGCATTAAATACTGGTGAAGCCATTCTACTCGGTGAGTGGATCAGTAGGTTTCCAGTATATGTCAAAATAGATAAACATACCGGAAAGAAGCTTGGCACTACACTTGACATAGCCTCTATATGGAAATCTTTAAAAGAAAGGAGTTATTCTCTTAAAAACCTGGCTAAAAGTAGCGATGATCTTTATAAGGAATTGACAGAAATTATATGATGCTCACCTTAAATACTCTTTCAGCATAACATTTAATTTAGGTACTCTAAACTTCTTGAAGGGTACTCCAAGCAATGCTTGCACTCCACGTAAGTGACACTCATTTAGGTGCCATGCCTTTTGGACTCTTCTCAAGAGCTAAAGATATCTATGCGGCCTTTGCTGAAACTGTGGAGATCGCTATTAGGGAAAGAGTGACATTCTATATACATGCAGGAGATTTCTTTGATTCTCCGAATCCTCCACCAGAGGCGTATGTAGTAGCTTATAGAGGCCTTAAGAAGCTCAAGGAAAAGGGAATAAAGGTTATCGTCATATCTGGTCAGCATGATACCCCTAAGAAACTTGCTGTATCACCTCTACAGCTACTCCTAGATCTTGGAGTTATAGATATACTTGCAGTAAATGAGATTGCACAAAGAGAGGTTGAGATTGAAGGTAGGAAAATAAACTTTGTCTGCGTCCCCTACACAGAGAGAGATCGTATACCCAATATCGGCAAAACAGTAAAGGACGCATATAGAAATGTACTAGTAGCTCACCTGCTATTGAGAGAGCTTGGGATTCCAAGCGATCAAGCAGATATCTCATTATCACGCATACCTCAATGGTTTAACTATGTCGCCTTAGGTGACTACCACATAAAATCAGAGTTTAGACATGGTCTAGGATACGCAGTTTATCCAGGAGCTACTGAGGTTTTGAGGGTGAATGAATGTTGCGACAAGTATGTTGCAATGATTGATCTAAGTCTTGAGTCTCCTAAGCCCCAGTATATAAAGTTGATGAGTGTAAGACCCTGGATCATACTTGACTATAAAGACTTTCAACATTTTATGGAAGAGCTCACCAAAGTAATAACTGAACTTAAGAGGCAAGGAGCAAAACCTCCCATCGTTGTTGTAAATGCTCAAAACGAAGCGGTGAAACATGTAGAGAAATTGCTTATATCGCTGAGGGAACGCGGTGAGATAGAGTACTTTAGGATTAGGTATCGCGAAGACAGAGACGAGGAGATAAAACAGACAACTCCATTTGAAGAACTAGAGCATATAGATGTCTTGAAACTCATAGAGCAGGTAGTCAACAATCCGAAACTCGCTCAACTATTGCTAAACCTAATTAAGGAGCCTTCAAAATCCAATGTCAAGAGTATAATTGAATATCTTAAAGAGGATATGGAAACAGCAAAGAGACTTGAAGCTATTGGAAGAGCTGGGAAAATACCAATAAATACGAAGGTAGGTATGCAGGGGAAGATCCATGAATGAGCTTATCTTACTTAAAAAGGTGAAGCTCAGGAACATTTTATCACACGAGAACACTGAAATAACTTTACCTATGGGTTTGGTCGCATTTGTAGGTCCTAATGGAGCTGGTAAAAGCTCCATTATAGACGCAATAGTATATGCTTTATTTGTTTCACCAACAGCTGCTAAAGGAATTAGGGGAGAAGGTAAGAAAAGCATTGTAAGAGCTGGAGCAACAGGAGGATTAATTGAAGTAGAGCTTAGCGTAGGGGGAAGAACCCTAATTGTTCAAAGAACTGTTAGCATAAACAAGCCTGATTCAGCTATACTTATAGAGGTCTTGCCAGATGGTAGTAGAAAGGTGATTGCTAGTGGTGTACAGAATGTTATTGAAAGCATAGAAAGAATTCTTTCAGTACCATCTTTTGATGCTGTAAGGCTTTCAATAATTTCGCGTCAAAACGAACTTACAAAATTTATTGAGGAGGGTGAGGCTAAGAGAAAAGAGATAGTGCTTAAGCTTCTAGGTCTCGAAGATCTTGAAAAAGCTAAAGAAGCGCTAAAGGAAGCTCTTAAGGATATTGAAAAAGCGAGGAGTGTTTATGAGGAAAAGAAGAAGTTATTGAATGAGGCAACTAAAAAGCTTGAGAATGTAAGGAAGAGTATCAATGAGTTACTGAGCAAGAAGGTAGAACTTGAAAAAGCTGTCAACAGTTTGAGTAAGGAGGTTGAAAGACTTGAAAGAGCTAGAGATGTTCTAATAAGATTTGATGGAATTAAGAGGTTGAGGGATCTAGTACTTGAAGTAAGAAGTATAAGCCCAATTGAGGGTGTATGTAATGCTGTGCTAAACATTGACATGGGAAGGATTGTTTCGCAGCTTGAAATGTACAAGACTGCTAAACATGAGCTTGAAGAAGTTGAGAAGACTTTAAATGAGTATGAAATCAGGATAAATGATTTGAAGCAACAAGTATCCAAGGTTATCAACTCTGAGCTTAGTAATGTTGACAACCTAGAGAAGCTTATCGCAATAATTGAGAGCAAAATTGATGAGGTCCGAAGAACAGTACAGCTTAAGAGAGCTGAAGTTGATATCAGCGAGAGGTCTATTCAAATAATTCAAGGCTCTTCTGTATGCCCTGTTTGTAGGAGATCATTAGATGAAGAGTTGAAGAAAAACTTGTTAAGCGATATTAGATCGAGGATTAGAAGCGAGAAGAAGATTATAGAAGAGCTTACAATGCTTGAGTCAAGGCTTCAACAAATACTATCTGAAGCGAAAAACATTAATGAAAATATGCGTAAGTATATTGCAAAGCGAGATATACTTATTCAGCAGATGAAAAACGCATTAAACGGATATGCTTCGAGTAAACAAATACTAAATGAAATTGTCGAGAATGCGAAGAACTATTCTCAGTTCAGTGAGTGTATAGAATTGAACGATATTAGCCCGATCAAGGCTGTACAGTGCGTACAGAGAAAATGCATAGAATATCTAAAGCTACTAAATGAGAGAAAGAATGAGATTAACGCTCTTCTTTCACAACTTGGGTTAAACGATGAGAATAGAGTAGAGGAAGAGTTCAAAAAACTGCAAAATCAATTAATAGAGCTAGGAATCGATGTAACTAACCTTAACTTTGCAAAGTTAGACCACATATATAGAGAGAATTTTAAAAAGCTGCAGAGCTTAAAAGATGAGTTAAGTAGAATTGAAGGTAAGCTGGAAGAGCTTGAGAAAATCAGAAAGGATTTAGAAAATCAAATTGCTGCACTAACCGATGAGATTAAGCATCTTGAGAAAGAAGTTGCTGTGTATGGAGCTCTAGATTCTTTAGCAAACACTATCCTCGGTAAGGACGGGTTATTGGCAAAGATCCTCACGCGCGAGGCTAGAAGGCTTATTGAAATGTACACAAACAATATTTTGAGCGAGTTTGGCATGGATTTCAGGATAAGGATAGACGAAGAATTTGGCATAGATATTGAGAGCCCGTTAGGCAAAATAGATCTGCGTGGATTGAGTGGTGGTGAAAGTGTTGCACTTGCAATTGCATTAAGGCTTGCCATAGCCTACACAATATTTGGAAAGCTACCAGGTTTTCTAATGTTAGATGAGCCAACTCAGTTTCTGGATGAGGAGAGAAGAAAAATAGTGTTTGAGATAATAAAGAAGTTATCGCAACGAATACCGCAGGTCATTGTTGTTACACATGATAGAGAAGTTATAGATATAGCTGATCATGTATATTTCGTGTTTAAGGAAGGTGGCAAGTCTGTAGTTAGGGAAAAGGAACAGATACAAAAAGAATTAATTGAGTTCTAGATCTTACTCTACAACAGGTCCTATAACCTCTTTTCCAACCATCTTGTTAATTCTTTCAACTTCAGCATCAACAAATTTCTGCAGCTCTTCAATATCCTCATCAGTTAAGTGGCTAAATCTGCCCTGCATCCTTATATAATGCCTTACATGCTTTCTCTTAGGCACGGGCACTGTAACTCTAAACTCGCCATGATCCATCTCCCAGTTTATCCACATAGCCGTTTCTGTGGCAAGTCTTGCAATCTTTATACCATATCTAGGATCAAACCTCCATCCAGTTGTACAAGGCTGAAGAACTTGTACAAATGCTGGTCCTTCAACCTCTAATCCTCGCTTAAACTTGTTCATCATATCCAAGAAGTATGCTGGGTTTGCTGTAGCCACATATGGAATTCTATGAGCTGCAACTATCT
>JAPYWC010000012.1 GCA_028276605.1 Desulfurococcales archaeon | reverse complement strand
CTTCCTTTGCTATTTCATCCATTGTTAAGCATGCTCTCACAGTCTCAACCATTGTGCCTATCTTCACGTCCAATTCAATGCCGTACCTCTTCTTAACATCTTCTAGTGCTGGCAATATTGCTTTCTGCTTTACATACCTAATCTCGTTTACGTCAACTACTTGTGGTATCATTATCTCAACTATTGGGTTGTAACCCTCCTTCTTAAGCTCGGCTGCAGCTTCTAATATGGCTTTTGATAGGTAGTAGTAGAATTCTGGATAGGTTACACCTACTCTTACTCCTCTATGTCCAAGCATTGGGTTAGCTTCTTGTAGTACTGATACTCTTCTATATAGCCACTCTTTCTCCTTGATCAGCTTTTCATCTGCTCCCTTCATCTTTAGTTCATATATCTCCCTTAATATCTCTTCAGGTTTTGGTAGGAATTCGTGTAGTGGTGGATCTATAAGTCTCACAATGACCGGCTTTCCATCCATTATTCTGAATATCTCCTTAAAGTCTCCCTTAAGCATCTCAGCTAATGGTGCTAGATACTTCTCTCTCTCCTCTCTACTCTCTGCAAGGATAACCTTTCTCAGCAGCTCTAGTCTCTCAGGCTTTCTGAACATTCTCTCTATTCTTAGCAGTCCAATACCCTCAGCACCAAACTTTAGAGCTATTTCGGCATCTGTTGGTACGTCAGCGTTTGCTCTTACCCCTAGCTTTCTAATCTTATCAGCCCAGCTCAGTAGCTCTGCAAGTTCTGGTATGAGTCCTGCTTCAACTGTTGGTACAACACCGAGATACACATTACCTGTGTTACCGTCAATGGTTATCCAGTCTCCTTCCCTAACAACTATGTTGCCTACCTTAAAGTACTTCTCATCTTCGTGAACCTCTATAGCTTCTGCACCAACAACAGCAGGCTTTCCAATAGCTCTTGCAACAACTGCTGCATGGCTTGTCATTCCACCTCTGCTTGTCAGGATACCTACAGCAGCGTAGAATCCGTGAACATCATCAGGCTTTGTTTCTGTTCTGACAAGAATTACCTTCTTTCCTTCCTTAGCCCACTTAACAGCGTCATCTGGATGGAACACTACTTGACCACTTACAGCACCTGGTGATGCAGGTAAACCTTTGGCTATTGGTGTTGCCTTGGCTTTAGGATCAATTCTTGGATAGAGCAGCTGTATAACATGCTCTGGCGAGACCTTTAATATTGCCTCCTCCTTTGTTAAAATACCCTCCTTAGCCATGTCAACAGCTGTCTTTACTCTAGCTAGTGGAGTCATCTTGGCATCTCTGCACTGCAGGAAGTAAAGCTTTCCTCTCTCAACAGTAAACTCTATATCCTGCACATCCTTGTTCACTTTCTCTAATAGTTTAGCAGCCTTGTAGAGCTGGTCATAGAGCTCTGGGAATAGCTTCTGAAACTCAGATATTGGTAGCGGTGTTCTAATGCCCGCTACTACATCCTCTCCTTGTGCATTAGGTAGGAACTCACCGTAAAGAACATTTTCACCTGTAGCAACATCTCTACTAAATACTACACCAGTTCCGCTGTCCCAGCCCATGTTACCAAAGACCATAGTGACAATGTTGACAGCTGTGCAGTGAGCAATATCAGGCGTTATCTTGTTAACAATTCTGTAGAATATTGCCCTTGGGTTCATCCACGACCTAAACACAGCCTTGATAGCAAGCTCAAGCTGTTTCCATGGATCTTGTGGGAACTCACCCCAATGTTGCTTCACAATCTCCTTATACTTCTCTACAAGGATCTTGAGGTACTCAACTGATCTCTGCCAAAGTCTTGGCGCAATCTCTCTAGGCGGTTGTGCATCAAGTCTTGGTGTATAGATTGGAATCTTCTCCCTTATCTTTGCAAGTTCATCAGCAAATTGTTCCTCAGCTTCCTTCTTGAACTTCTCGTTTAGCTCTTCAAATACAGCATTAAAGTACTTATCATCAATGCCTAGGACGATTCTTCCAAACATGTGTATGAATCTTCTATAGGCATCATAAGCAAACCACTCATTACCAGAAAGTTTGGCAAGTCCGACAACTGTTTGATCGTTTAAACCTAGGTTCAGTACAGTATCCATCATTCCTGGCATTGAGATCGGAGCTCCACTTCTTACTGAAACCAATAGGGGGTTCTCAGGATCGCCAAACTTTTTGCCAGTCTTCTTCTCTAAGATCCTCATGTGCTCAACTACTTGTTCCCATAGTCCTGGAGGTAGCTGGAGAGTATCGATAATGCTCCAAATTTTTCTAATGATCTCATCTCTTACCTCTGGTGGGGGGTTCTTAGCAAGCTCAGCCTCATAAGCATCTATCTCTGCTTTTCTAGGTTTGTAGAAGTCCACACAGGCTTCAGTGGTTATTATGAAGCCTGGAGGCACAGGCAAACCTAGTTTTGACATCTGTATCAAGCTGGCGCCCTTACCTCCAAACAGCCGCTTATTCTTTTCATCTGCTTCCTCAAACTGGTATACGTACTTAACCGTATGCATGCTTCTCACTTCACCCATAACACATACCATTTACTACTCAAATCAGTACACAAAAGTTTTTAGAGATAACCTATTAAATAGGCTTACACAGGTGTATAGAGTCCTTAACTTAAGCAATTGTGGCACCCATCTATGAAGGGCGGTAATTTCGTAAGCAGTAGGTCAATAATTGAGAAAGGCGTGGTGCTAGGTAAGGAGATCTTTATCTACGGCTCTACAAAGATAGGTGCCAACACCTTAATAGATTCCGGCGTAACATTAGGGTATCCTACAAGACAAAAGGTGTTAAAGCTCTTAAGCAACGAAACGGAGGTGTCGATGCAAAACATCGATTTTCATGAATTACTGGATAGGATAAGTGACGGTGCAGAGATAGGGCAAAACTGCATTATTAGGCGAGGCACAATCATATACGAGAATGTTAAGCTCGGGAACAATTGTGAAACAGGTCATAATGTTCTTATACGAGAGCATGTATCTATAGGTGATGGGTGTAAGATAGGATCCTACACCATTATAGATGGTTATGTGTCGATAGGTAGTAACACCATCATACAGTCTGCTGTTTACATACCCCCCAAGGTGATCATAGGCTCAAGAGTCTTTATAGCTCCTAGGGTGGTGTTTACGAATGACAGATACCCACCCAGTACTAGGCTCATAGAGACAGTTATTGAAGATGACGTAGTTATCGGTGCTAATGCAACTATTGTTGCAGGAGTTCGGATAGGTAAAGGAGCTGTAATAGCAGCTGGATCTGTAGTCACAAAGAGTGTTGAACCGTATACTGTTGTAGCAGGAATACCTGCAAAACCTATTATGACTCGTGATGAATATGAAAGAAGAAAGAAGGAATACGAGAAGGCAGTGTCCATATTTCCATGGCGTTAGCACTGAAAGAAGTTCTGCAGTTGTGTATAGAGGATAGAGGTTCGAAAATCGAAGAGTTTTACGCAAACTAAGGTATGTATGCTTATAAACTTTGATTGTTAATAGAGTAATCCTAGAGGTAGGAACTCGGCGTTTTCTATGGCTTTAAGTGTATAGACTGTTACGCTGCTCGAGGGTAGTGTAATGAAGAAGGGAGGTAAAAGTAGAACACTTATGGACTTCATCAAGCATGGTAATGTTCAATCAAAGGTTGCTGAAGGCAGTAGCACAAATACTGTACGAGTTTCTAAAACCTCTGTAGATGTCCAAGCAAATGTGGAGGAAGTTAAAAAGGCTTTGACTGGATCAAATCAGGGTAAGGAGCAAGAACAAGTTGTTATAGAGTCTGGGAAAGAGATGAGTATATCAGCTTCTAGCTTAGCATCAGCATCTTCTAGTTCCGTTTCTGTTACTGCTTCTGCGAAAGAAGCGATAATATTGTTTGGTGAAGCTAACAAAATAACAGATGTAGATAGAAAAGTTCAAGAAGATGTTCAAGGCAAAGTTCTAAGTTTAGATTCGGTAAAGGTTATTGTTCCAAGTAATGCAAGTTTGGAGCCAGTATCAAAGCCTTTCCTAAGACCTAGAAAAGTTGTTGACAGTGTTAAAGAGGCTTTCCTGCTGCAAGTTGATTATGATGGCGACGCAAAGAAGGCTTTACTCGTTTTCTACGACCCCAATACGCACGAGCTTCTATATCTCTACGATAAGACAGGGCACAAGCCTTACTTCCTGACAGATATACCAGAAGAAAAGTTTAGGAATCTCCAGGATCCGGTGATAAGGAAAATCGTAATGCATCAGTCATTTGATCATGTTGAAACCGTCAAAAAATTCGATTTGCTATACAATATTGAGAGGATTATGACAAAAATAGTGGTTAAGGATCCACTTGCTGTAAGGTATCTGAGAACGAAGGTTGCTAAGGCGTGGGAAGCCGATATAAGGTATCACATAAACTATATATACGATAACCAGCTCATACCGGGAATGGCATACTCGGTATCAGGAACCAACTTTATTGAGCATACATATGTTGATGAGAAGAAGTTAAGGGAAGAGATTATAAAGAATCTTGATTTGCCAACACAGGAACACGTTGATGTTGCGCTACATCTAGCAAAGATCTTTGAAGCTAAATGGTTCTCACCAAAAAGAGTTGCAATAGATATCGAAGTCTACACACCGATTGAAGGAAGGGTTCCATCACCTGATACAGCAGAGTATCCTGTGATATCAGTAGCGCTTGCATCAACTGATGGGTTAAAGAAGGTTCTCGTGCTTTACAGGAATGGGCTAAAGCTTGATGATAAGCTTCCAGAGGATGTAGAGGTTGAAATCTATGATAGTGAGAGAGCATTGATACTAGACTTTCTAAATATTCTTCAAACGTATCCAATTGTTGTATCATTCAATGGTGACAATTTCGACTTTAGATACATCTATGTAAGAGCCTTGAGGCTAGGGTTAGATAAAGAAGCTTTGGGTATAGAAGTGAGAAGGGTTGTTAAAGGTAACAGGGTGGAGTTTGAAGCTAAACTAAGAAACTCGCTCCATATAGACTTATACAAGTTCTTCAGCAATAAGGCTATTCAGAACTATGCATTTGAAGGAAGGTATAAGGAGGTAAACTTAGACTCAGTTGCTCAAGCCCTACTCGGCATCGGTAAGGTGCAGTTAGAGACCGATATCAGCAGGGCTAGCCTTAATGAATTGGTGAGGTACAATATTAGGGATGCTCAAATAACTCTTGAACTCACTACATACGCCAATGAGCTTGTGTGGAAGCTAATACTACTGCTAATGCGTGTAAGTAAGCTTGGCTTAGAGGATCTAACAAGATCTACAGTCTCTGTTTGGATCAAGAACCTGTTTTATTGGGAGCATAGGAGGAGAGGCTATTTAATACCTAGGAAAGACGATATAATAAGTCTTAAAGGTAAAAAAGTTACAGAAGCCACTATAAAGGGTAAGAAGTATGCAGGAGCAATAGTAATGGAGCCTCCTCAAGGCTTATTCTTCAATGTTACAGTGCTTGACTTTGCCTCGCTATATCCGTCAATTATGAAGAGGTGGAATCTAAGTTATGAAACTATTGATCCTGATCCAAGTAAGTGCAATAAGATTGTGGATATTGTTGATGAGCAGAACAGAGTTATTCACAAGGTTTGCATGGATAGACCAGGTATTACAGCGCTGATTGTGGGTTTGTTAAGAGACTTTAGAGTTAGGTTATACAAGAAAAAAGCTAAGGATAAGAGTCTTGATGAGGTTACTAGAAGCTGGTATGATGTTGTTCAACGCGCTATGAAGGTATTCATTAATGCCGCTTATGGCGTTTTTGGAGCTGAAACATTCCAACTATACGCACCATCAGTTGCAGAAAGTGTTACAGCTCTTGGCAGAAGGGTTATAACAGCTACTAAGAACAAAGCACTTGAAATGGGCTTAATTGTGCTGTACGGAGATACAGATTCCTTGTTTGTTTGGAACCCTGAAGAATCTAAGCTGAATGAGCTTAGGAAGTGGGTTGAGGAAACATTTGGTTTAGAACTAGAAGTTGATAAAACGTACAAGTTTGTTGCGTTCTCTTCATTGAAGAAGAACTATGTTGGTGTACTACCAACAGGGGAGATAGATGTTAAGGGTATGGTAGGTAAAAAGAGAAATACTCCTGACTTCATAAAGAACCTGTTCACATACATACTCAAAGAGCTTGCAACAATTTCAGAACCCGAAGACGCATTCAAGGTTATAGATAGGATAAGAGAGGAGCTTGAGAAACACTATAAGTTGCTCAAGTTCAAGATATTCTCACTAGATGAAGTAGCCTTCAGAGCCACTCTTTCAAAGCCTTTATCTGAATATAAGAAGACTACACCACAACATGTGAAAGCAGCACTGATGTTAAGCAAGTACGGGATACAGATAACGGCAGGGGATGTAGTAGCATACATAAAGGTTAAGAGTAAAGAAGGTGTGAAGCCTATACAGCTGGCTAAGGTTTCAGAAATAGATGTTCAGAAGTACATAGATGCTATGAGAACCTCGCTTGAGCAGCTCTTTACAGCTTTAGGAATCTCTTGGGAGGATATAGTTGGTTCAACAAAAATTGTCTAAGAGATCAGCTCATGGGCGCTCATCACAAGCCTCAGCGCTTTTAACCTTCATCACCCTAGCTCAAGAGGGCCACTCTTTTTAGATACCTTATTCGCAGGATAAAGTTTCTGGTGCAATTAAGTATGGGTTTACAAGCATTATACGACGTTTTGACGCATATATGGCATGGGCTAAGTCCTTTAAGCAATGCATCACAGGTACTTGCATGGATAGGAGTAGTCCTGATTGCAATAGTCGTTCTATACTACTTAATGCTAGGCATTGTAAAGCTTTTAAAGATGTTCTGGAGAATGAATGTTAAGTACCTTGGGCCCGTATTACTAATGCTAGGGTTAATACTAATAGTGTTAGCAATTATTATACCAGCATAGGTAAGGTAGTAAGACTAAGGAGGGCCTCAATGTGATTGCCTCACTAGAGTTTTTTAAGTAGCAATGCAAAACATGGTTAATGTACTCTGCCAAACGCTATAAGAAATATTTATAGGAGTGGGAAAGCTTGAAGATACTGATTTTAAGGGCCGAATTAGGTGTTGTGAAGGAGAAGAACATTATAGAGGGCGATCTTGAGAAAGCACTTAAGGATACCGTAATCAAGGTTCTTGAGCTTTGGGATCCACGTAAATCAGATTTAATAGTGATGAGGCATAAGCATGAGATAAAGGTTAAGCTACCAATAACTAAAGAACAGTACGAGAAGTACTCACAATTCAACCTTAAGAGAAAAGGAGATTATGCTTCGTTTGACCTACCACTATTTCTGATAAGCTATAATAACGAGTGGAGGGAGGAAACTGTTGTTGATTCGGGAGTATTTATAGTAGCTCCATACATAGATGATTACAGTGCTTCTCAAATTGAGGAACTAGCGAAAAGGATTACTTCTCCCGAGAGGGTGTCTGAAGAGGAGGAAGAGGAAGAGCTAGAAGAATAAAATTAAAATGTATTGGTTTAACACCTTATTTAACTCTATTTTTGAATTCCTAAAGCTGTTAATACTTGTTGACGCGCTTTCTCTATGTCGTAGTCCAGAGTCTTTTCATTTATTGGAAATTTTGTTAGTATAGGCTTTATCTCACCATCAATCTCTGCAAAGAGCTGTGGCAACCATGCCATCCCAAATTCGTCTTTCTCTCCATACGTATTAACGAATATGTAGTCCTCTTCAAGAACCTGTAGTGGGATATTGAGCTCTTTAGCTAGCTCATTAGCTAGTTGCATAAAGTATTTATGTTGCGGTAAGTGTGTAGCTGTGACAAGAATGAGCCTCTTTATCGCCATGCTGATTTCACACCTTTATGAAAGATGGTGTATTTGGGTGGGTATTTAAGCTAAACTGATTTCATTGCATTACCTTACTTCTTAAGTACGATTTCAACTACGTCTCCATCTTCAAGCACGTGTTCTAGACCAACTCGTTGCCCTGGAAACTTGGCTGATTTACCCCAAATCTTTGCGTATGCAAACTTCTTTACAAAGTCTTCATGTATTGATTTTGCAACATCATATACTGTTGATCCC
This sequence comes from Desulfurococcales archaeon, assembly GCA_028276605.1. The sequence goes on along the minus strand of JAPYWC010000012.1, from coordinate 7,007 downwards.
CGTTTCAGTATTAATGGCTTCTTAGAGGGTTCGCCGCCAGGAGGCTTCGTGTAGACCCTTATTATATCAAGCATATTAAATAGTGTCTTTCCCAGCAAATACTTATCGAATCCCTTAATGGCTGAGACAGGCATAACGGGTATAGGCACCTTATCAATAAAGCTCTTTACGCTTTTAATGTCTACAAGGTCAATCTTATTTATGAGAACAAGACTTGGTTTATAGATTACCTGTTCAAAAAGTGCTTTTTCAACATCGTCTAGGTCTACTTCACCAAATACTTTAACAACTGCATTTCGAATACCATAGCTGGTGAGAAGCTTTATCACATCGATTTCGCTACACCTAAGTCTTCCGAGATTAACTATCCTTATACCTCCAGAGTAAAGCCTTTCAATCTCTACATATCCACGAGGCTTGGTTAAGGTAATGCCATAACTCTCTAAGAAGCTTAACAAGCCATTGAACTGCGACTCTAGATCCCTTGATGCATCCAGTACTAGTATAATGCCATCACTATTTTTTGCTAGGCCTGCTACTTTGCCATTCCATCCACCACCTTCAGGAATAATCGATGGAGCTTCAACAAGTTGGAACTGTATATCCTCAAAAGGCATCATGCCTACAGCAGGGAACTTTGTTGTGTAAGGAACATCCGATACCTCTACCCGAGCATCCGTTAAGTACCTAAGTAATGTGCTTTTCCCTGCTTTCGTATAGCCGAGCAGCACTATTTGAGCGGCCCCCTCCTTTTCAATAAAGAATGATGGTCCACCCCCTCCTTTTTTCTTGCGTTGTCTCTCTTCGATTTCTTCCCTAAGTTCAGCCATTCGCTTTCGAATCCACCTAACAAGATTCTCTGTGCCTTTATGCTTGGGAACAGCGGCTAGAAACTCTTCTAAGGCACGTAACTTTTCCTCAGGCGTTTTAGCCTCCATATACTTAACAAACTTAGCTTTTGCTTCGGCAGGCAGGTTTGTTACCATGTAACCAGCGCCCTCAGCTAAGCAAACCCTAAGTAGTAGTGTAAAGGCTTCACTACTAGATACTGTAAGTACAGTGCTAAAGCTTTATATATCTTGGAGAGTTGAGTAAGATAAGAGGGTCAAGTTACCTGCCGTGATGATGCCCGAGGCGCTGCTGAAACAGTGATGAGGAACCCGTATCTGAATCTATGAATAATATGCTTCGTTAAGGTCTATGCTTAGAGCTGAAGCAATTTTCCTGCATATACGGCGTCTCCGCCTAGGAACTTCTCAATTCTTAAGAGCTCATTGTACTTAGCCGTTCTTTCACCTCTTGCGGGAGCGCCAGCCTTAATGAAGGGACCTCCAACAGCTACAGCTATGTGTGCTATTGCGTTATCTTCACTTTCACCGCTTCTGTGGCTAATAATAGTGTAGATCTTGTGAGCCTTTGCAAGGTTTATGAAGTCAAGGGTTTCGCTAAGAGTTCCAATCTGGTTAGGCTTAACTATAACTCCGCTCAAGGCGTTCTGTTCGATGGCCTTACGCAATCTATCAACATTTGTTGCTGTGAGGTCATCGCCAACAACTAGTGTACTGTCTTTCAATTCTTTTCGTAGGGAAGCGAAGTAATCAAAGCTCTCTTCATGGAAGGGATCCTCGATACTGAGCAATTTGTACTCTATTGCAAGATTCTTCCAGTACTCGAGAAGTTTGTCTGCAGTTAGCTCCATACCATCAATTCTATACACCTTTCTCTCCTCATTGTAGAACTGCGAGGCTGCTGCATCGAGTGAGATTCTAACCTGCTTCTCTAGATCATAGCCACAGTTCTTTATAGCAGTTACAAGAGCTTCAATAGCCTCTCTAACAAGCTTCATTGGCGGCGCATAACCGCCTTCATCACCTACATTAACTGCTGAAGCACCATACTTGCTCTTCAATATTGACTTTAATTCCTTGTATATCTCAACAGCAGCTCTGATTGCATCGGAAAACGTGTCGAAGCCTATGGGCACTATCATGAATTCCTGTACCGCCAACTCGTTTCCTGCGTGTACACCTCCATTGATAATATTTAGCATAGGTATAGGCAAGACTTTTGCATTTACACCACCTAGGTACTGGAATAGGGGTAGACCAGCAGTATCCGCTGCAGCCTTTGCCACAGCTAGGCTTGTAGCAATGATTGCATTTGCACCCAACCTGGACTTGTTTGGAGTTCCATCAACTTGCATCATTACCCTATCTATATCTCTCTGCCTCCTAGAATCCATACCCTGTATTGCTGGGGCAATGTAGTTCACAACATTTGAAACAGCTCTAAATACACTTCTACCCTTAAATTTTGTAGGTTCACCATCTCTTACTTCAACAGCCTCATATCTTCCTCTGGAGGCACCAGCAGGTGCTATAGCTCTTCCAATTCCACCTCCGACAGTTTCTACAACTACCTCGACAGTTGGGTCGCCACGAGAGTCCAGAACCTGTAATGCGTCAACACTCTTTATAATGAACGGATTTGTCACGATTCCATCACCCAAGCTTACGCTATACTTTTTGCACTATATCTTAATCATATTACCAAAGCATAAATATTAAACTATAATAAATTTTTATTTTACTCTTCGCATTAATAGAGCCATGAAGTGAGGTGCGCGAAACAATGCCTAGAAAGTCAGAAAAAACGTCAAATGTTTGCCCAAAATGTGGCAGTGAGGTAAAGGAACCCGCTAAAACATGGCAACTGGTATCTCCTCTTCCTGATGCAGAGGGTAGGGTTACAATTACTGTTATGGCACTGTTTGTGTGTCCTAACTGTGGCTTTAAGTGGCGTGCAGCGTTGTCGAAGATGAAGGTTGGTGGTGAAGGTATAGAGATTGAGGGTGCTAAGAAAGGTGCTGTGAAGATAGTCAAAGAAGAGAGGAAGTCTGAAAGGAGAGAAAATGTGATTGAGCTAGATCTATCCGAAATTATGGAGGAAGAATAAACGATGAGGAGAATTCTTGGCTTAATGGAACTAGCTATCCTAATGCTGTTAATAGCTCTACTTGTTTTTGTCAATATTGCCCACTACTTGCTGGGCTGGACTTTCCTAGCTGTTGTTGAAGGGCAGAGTATGGAGCCTCTCTTACTTCATGGAGATGTCGTTATAATTATTCCAGATGTTAAAAGTATTAGCTTAGGCGATGTAATCATATTTAGGAATGATCGTGATGAGTATGTTATACACAGGGTTGTTGGGATTATAAACTGTACTAATGCAAATAAATTGTTGTACATAACTAAAGGTGATAACAATCAGTTCGTAGATCAAGCAACGTTTATTGCTATCAAGTCGAGCATCTCATGTCCCGCAGGCAACCTCACACTACTTAAAACAGGTTCTACTGCGTTTGATTATAGTGTTATTAGTGCAGTATCTGATGTAAAGCGAGGTATAGATTCATCCAGAATAGTTGGCAAGGTTCTTCAGATAGGTAAGGTAATAATCAAAATAACGGGACTTCTAGTGCACTAAACTTTTCTCTTTTAGTAGCATCTCCGCAACTTCTCTAACGTATTGACCTGTAGACCTTAGTTTCACAAGTTTCTGGAGATAAGTAGACCAACTATATCCAAAAGCCTTCCACTTCTCGTAAGACTTCACTATGTTTTCATAGGCAACTTTATGGAATATGCATAGATCACCAGATTCAGTTACTCTTCCACAAACTTTGCACTTCTTATGTGAAACACCTATATCTTGATTCTGAAGCTGTATAACTTTGAAAACCTCCTCACTTAGCCTATGACTCTCCTTTAAAGCATTGTTGATGTGCATCGCAAGAACTTTTTTAGCTTCTTCCACAATATCATCACATCTTGCTTTTCCATAAATTATCAATTTCAGCTTCTCTTCAAATCTTCTGGTAAGCTCTACGCTTAGAAGCTCTTTTGCAAACTTCTTAAGCAGGAACACTATTAGGAGACCCAAATCAGTCACATCAACAGATCTGGACCTGGACTTTAGGTATCCTCTCTTAAACAGGATCTCAATTATCTCAGCTCTTGTAGCTTCTGTGCCTATGTTCACGCTTTCCATCCACTTAAGCAGTGAGATTCTTGTTGGTGGAGGCTCTGGTTTTGTATACTTTATACGCACTTTATAGCTCTTTACCTGTAGCTTAATACCCTCCCTAATATCGTAATCTACAAGATTTGCATTTTCTGATACTGAATAGAATGGGTAGTACTTTAGCCAGCCTGGATCAAGTATCTTAACTCCTGATAAAGAGTATCGTAGTCCATGCACATTGAGCGTAACCTTAAGTTCTAGTAACCTTAAAGGTTTAGCAAATGTTGCAAGATATCTTCTCACTATTAAGTCATAGATCTTTTCGTGTAAGGGCTTGAGCCTAGTTCTGGGAGCTTCGCCTGTTGGATATATAGCTGGATGTGCAGGGTCGTCTGCAGGTCCATTGTTTGGTTTGAGGAATCCCTTGGTCTCTGCAAGCAGCTTTCTCACGAGTTCACTGTATTTTGGATTCCTGGCTAGAGCTTCTAACACCTCTCGATTATTGAGTGTAGATGGAAGTTTTTGGCTATTTGTCCTAGGATAGCTTATGAGAGCCTCTAGGTAGAGATCTTCGGCTATATGTTGAGTTGTATAGGGAGAGATTTTGTAAATCCTATACGCCTCACTTTGAAGATCGGGTAGATTAAATGGGTGTGGAGGATCTACGATTTTGTATTCTTTCTTAACATTTTCAATAACAGCGTATGGAACCTTCTTGATTTTTTCTATATAGTTCCTGACATCGTTTAACGATGTAAGGGGTTCCCCTATGTAATCCAGTTTTACTATGTTTCCGCCTAAATCAACAAAGATGTCTATAGTTGCGTAAGGTACTGGTACATGCCAACGTCTAGAAAGTATAATGTCTACAGCGTGCGCTAATGTAGGGCTTTGAACTCTTCCTGCGCTTAGTACAATTCTTTTCATGAAAACCCTTTCGTAGAAGTCCATAAGCATTCTAGATATGTTTATGCCCCAGAGCCAATCAAGTACATGTCTGCAGTAGCCAGCCTCAACCATGTTAAGGTCTAGTTCACTTAGGTTACTGAAAGCTTTACGAATCTCTTGTGGAGTTAGGCTTGAGAACCTAGCTCTCTTTGCTTTCCTAATATCTCCAAAGTGCTTAATTATCATGAAACCTATGAGAGAACCTTCAATATCGTAATCACATGCATTAACAAAACCTTTCGCATGTTTGGCCAGAAGCTTGAGGGTGTCTAGGAACTTTTTTGTGAAGTAGGCGCTCTTGTCAACAACATATCTAGGAACCCACTTAAAGTTGAATGTTGGGTAACCCTTATCCTCTGTGTCAAGTGTAAATAGATGACCAGCTGCTGGTGCTATAACATAGACTGTGTTGCCCCATCTAGCAACATATACAGGTACACCATTTATACGAAATTTTTTATATGAATGTAGAGCCTCGGCTATTTTCTGTGCTGCTCGAGGTTTCTCAGCTATAACAAGAATATAGTCATGTATACCAAGTCTATTAATTAAATTATAGCCGTCATTAGACATAAATTGGTTGTACCTCCAAATTCAACTACGTTAGGTGTCTTCTAGATAAGGTGCAAAACCAAATAATGTGTAGCAAGTCCTAGATAATATATCGCATGAAATCCTCTACACCAAAAATCTCCTTTATGAGTTTACCAACATTTTCAATCCTATTCCTTTCAGGTTCAACCAAAATCCTTAAAGGTATTAACTGATATTCACCGTTAGGCTTCCTACGCATTATTAGAAATGGTAGTAAACCTCGTAAAAACTCGTGGTAGGCAATAATAACGGGATCCTTAGGTTCAAGGTTAGATACATCAATAAGTGGGGGCGCTCCTGCGGCAAGTTGTAATGCTCTAATGGCCACTACACGCGCTTTTTCAAATCTTGTAATATTTTTAGGCCCTATCTTAATTTCATTAAGTGACCTCACTATTTCCTTTCCTTTGGATTCATTCCCTTTTTCATTCATACTTAGTGACACCACAAAGCGTATACACCTATACTATAAAACATAAACAATTGATTGTTTGCCGTTGTATCATCCTTTTATTTAAACCAATACCTAGTTCCTGTTGCAGGTATAGCTTTAAAAATTTAGTTGCTTATATGATTTGTGTTTGTTTGAAGGGGATACAGAGTTCGCATTTAAGGTAAAAAATAGCTGTTTTAGATCTAATAACTAAGGTTAGTCAAGGGATGTTTTACTCTCTTCCTCTTCCTTCTTGCCCTCTTCTTTCTCCTTCTTGCCCTTCTCCTCCTTCTTTGGCGCAGCGGCTATTACATCGTCAATCTTTAATATCGTTGTGGCAGCTTCGGTAGCACTCTTCAGTATCTGCTTCTTGACTATTACGGGCTCAACTACGTTGAGCTTTGTCATATCGTCTACTACCTTACCGTTAAGGACATCAATACCTGCAGCCATCTTTCCTTCAGCATGTAGTTTTCTAAGCTCCATTATTGTTCCTAGTACATCCATTCCAGCTGTTTGGGCTAGTACTGATGGTATTTCTTCGAGTGCGTCGGCAAAGGCTAGTACTGCTAGCTGCTCCTTGCCACCTATTGTCTCTGCCCATTTCCTTAGTCTCATAGCAACCTCGATCTCGACAGCACCACCTCCTGGCACAATCTTTGGATCTCTTAGTATGTTCCTTACAGTGTTTAGAGCATCGTTTAGGCTTCTTTCAACTTCATCTAGTAGCATGTCGTTTGCTCCTCTCAGTAGTATTGTGACTGCTTTGGGGTTCTTGCAGTTCTCTACGAATACCATCTTATCGTTTCCAACTCTTCTTTCTTCAACAAGACCACAGTACCCTAGATCTTTCTCCGTCAAATCTTTAATACTTGTAACTATTCTTCCTCCTGTCGCTTTTTCTAGTTTCTCCATGTCGCTTCTCTTCACTCTTCTCACTGCCATTATTCCTTTCTTTGCTAGGTAGTGTTGTGCTATGTCATCGATTCCCTTCTGGCATATGACAACA
>JAPYWC010000011.1 GCA_028276605.1 Desulfurococcales archaeon | reverse complement strand
AATTAGCTGAGAAGCCCAGTAGTGAAGAGTTTAAACTAGTTCTTAAACTGATTCTAATTGGATTCATGGTTCTGGGTCTCACAGCGTTTGCAATTGTATTTGCATTGCGTCAGCTCCTCTTATGGCTAGGACTAGTTTAGTTAGATGAGGTAAAAATGTATGGAGGAAGAAATGAAAGATGTAAATAATGAGACGGAAACGAAAGACATTGAAGAAATCGGTACAGAAAGTAGTGAAGGTGCGGAGAAATCTACACATGAAGAGAAACCCGAAGCTGTAGCTCCAAGATCTTCGCAAGCCATTGTACCAAGAGCAACCTTCTTTGCGATACGTACTACAGCAGGTCAAGAACTCAACGTATTGCTTCTGCTTGAGGTTAGAGTAAAAACAAGAAATCTTCCAGTATACTCAATGCTAGCATTACCCAACTTAAAGGGTTATGTTGTACTCGAAGTTCCAGGGCTTCACATAGTTTATGAGGTTACAAGAGGTCTTAAGCACGTCAAGGGAAAGGTTTCTGGGATAATTAATTGGGATGATCTAGAGTCGCTATTGAAGCCCAAGTCACTTATAGAGTTGCTGAAGGAAGGTGAGGAGGTAGAGATAATAGCAGGTCCCTTTAGGGGTATGAAGGCTAGGGTTGTGGCAATTGATAAAGTTAAAAACGAGGTTTCATTAAGTATTTTAGAGGCTAGCTACCCACTTACAATAACGATTCCAGTGGACTACATTAGACCTGTTAAGAAAGGTGTATAGCTGGCATGGCAAGGATAAAAATTATTAAAGTACAGGTAGAGGGAGGAAAAGCATCAACAGCCCCACCTTTAGGACCTGCACTAGCAGATGCAGGTCTAAATGCGGCTGAAGTTGTTGAGAAAATAAACAAGCTTACAGAACCCTACAAAGGGTTTACAGTAACAGTAAATATTATTGTTGACCTAGATACGAAAGAGTATGACATAAAGCTGGAGTTACCAACAACAACAAGTCTTCTTCTTCACTTTGCAGGTGCTTCAGAGCCTTCCGGTGACCCTGCTCATAAGAAAGTTGGCGATATTAAACTTGAGGACGTGATAAGGATTGCAATTCTCAAGAAGCCAGAGCTTAATGCAAAGAGCTTAAAGGCAGCGGTTAAGACAATTCTCGGTAGTGCAAGGTCGATAGGCTTAACCGTTGATGGTAAGGATCCGAAAGAAGTTGTGGCTGAAATTAACAGAGGTGTTTACGATGAATTGTTTAAGAAGTATGAGGAAGAGTGGAACCGTAGGTGAGCACCTATGAGTATTAAGTCGCCAGAGTTTATAGATGCTCTAAAGAAATCTATCCAGCTCGCATTAGCAACAAAGAGGCCGTGGAAATATCCTCAGAGTGTAGAGCTTATTGTAACGTTCAAGGATGTCGATGTCAAGAAGCAACCAGAGTTTAGATTTAGAGACGCAGTTATACTTCCAAAAGGTATTGGAAAAAAGATTAATGTATGCGTAGTTGTGGACGACTCTCAAGTACAGGAGGCTCAGAAAGCAGGTGCAGCAATGGTTATAAGCAAAAGCGAGCTATCAAAGATAGACAAGAAGGCTGCTAAGAAAATTGCAGAGCGATGTGACTGGATATTGGTGAGAGCAGACCTAATGGGTTTAGTGGGCAGGGTTCTAGGACCTGCGCTTGGTCCTAGAGGTAAGGTACCCATAGCCTTGCCTCCAAATGCTAGCTTAAGCGAAATGGTTACGCGCTACAGCAATGCAACAAGGCTGCATTCAAAAGAACAGCCTTGGGTTGGGTGTAAGATAGGCTTAGAAACTATGCCCCTTGACGATCTTGTTGAAAATGCATTAACCGTTTTAAGCTACATTGAGGATAAGATTAAAAGACCTTTATTAGGTTTTGCCAAGATATATGTGAAAACCACAAGTAGCCCAAGCATAGAGGTAGCATAGGGGTGTCATGATGAAGGCAAGGTTACGTGAAGAATTGAGGATACTTGAGAAAGCCTATTTAAGCGGGGAAGGTAAAAAGGTTAGGATTAGGAGATCATTGGAGGAGAAAAGGGCTTTAGTTGAAGAAGCAAAAAAGCTTCTCCTCTCCTACAAGACAGTGTTACTTATTGACTCTACAGGCCTTCCATCATCGTATATTAGTGAGCTTAGAAGGAGGCTTGAAGGTATAGGAGTAGTAAAGGTGATCAAGAACAATTTGCTTAAGTTGGCTATGAAGGAGCTTGGGATGAAGAACTGGGAGGAGTTCGCTAAGTACTTACAGGGTACTAACATTACAGTATTTGTAAATCTAAATCCATTCGAGGCTAAGAGGATTCTTGATAGTATTAGGGTTTGGTGGAAGGTAAAGCCAGGTGAGAAGGTAGATAACGAAATAATAGTAACGCCTATGAAGACAAATATAAAGCCAGGTCCAGCAATGAGCGTTTTTGGAAAGTTGAGGATACCGGTACAAGTGAGGGATGGGGTTCTGTGGATTGCTAAGGAATCCACATTGCTAAGACCTGGTTTAGAAGTTACACCTGAGTTGGCATCCATACTCAATAATCTAGGCATAGCACCAAAACTTCTAAGACCTGTAATTAAAGTTGCTTATGAGGCAGGAGTAGTTATACCAGGAAGCAACCTAGTGCTCGATATAGAGGCATATAGAAAAGAGTTTATTGCTGCAATGCAATCAGCAATTGCATTAGCATCAGAACTCGTAATACCAGAACCCATGGTTCTTAGAATCTCATTAGCAAAAGCATATACAAGAGCACAGAGGTTAGCAGCTGAACTAGGTGTAGTGACAAAGGAGACAGCCCCAATCGTTATTTCACTTGCACTTGCAAGAGCATATGCTATTGCATCAATTCTTGCCACGAAATCTCCTGAGCTTGCTCAAACTCTGCAAATTAGCATAAGCACTCCTGCACCTGCTCAGCAACAGCAACAACAGCAAGCTGCTCCAAAGGCTGAGGAGAAGAAAGAGGAAGAGAAGAAAGAAGGAATAAGCGAAGAACAGTTAGCAGAAGGACTAGCAGCACTATTCGGCTAAGTGTTAGACATTGATTCCAATTCTTTAAAAGTTTTAAATATTTTACAGCATATTTTACACTTATCCTCCTCATAATAATAATTTATGCACTTTAAGATAAAGAAGTCAGAAAAGTCGAGTTCCAGTACCAAAACAATGCTTAATTTGAAGAATATCAATGCAAGGAAATGAATTGCAGTACTTCTACCCCTTCGTTTTAATATTTCTCTCCTAGGTATTTTCTAGGGGCTCTATATTTCAATGTTTGCATGCATTTTTCTTAACTCCTCTTCATCCTTTCCAAGCCTATGCATTAGCTCAGCTATTACTGCGTCTAGGAAAACCATGGCACAGTCTTCGAATAAAGTTCCTAGAGGAGCTAAGGGCTCGTGTATCCCTAGTATCTGCCTAGCAAAATAATCTTCAACTGTGCTCAACTTTGTTCTGCCTGGAACTTCAACAACAATGTCAGCCAATTTAGCTAGTGGTGAATCGACGTATGTAGTTATAGCTACAATTATTGCACCAACAGACTTTGCAGCTTCAGCAGCTGTCACAATTAATGCAGTTCTACCGGAACCAGATATTGCGACAACAACATCACCTTTATGAACAGGTGACACTATGGTGTCTCCAAGTACATAAACATCGTAGCCTAGATGCTTCAATCTCATTGCAAATGCTCTGCCTACAAGACCACTTCTACCTGCACCAATAACAAGCACCTTCTTTTTTTCTTCATACGCTTTAACCAATACATTGATGAAGGCCTCTACCTGACTACGCTTTATTGCTGCGAGGGAGTTTAAAATGAAATTTGCTATCTGAAGATAAGCTCTATAAAATGTAGGCAAATATTCGGCAAGTTCAGGATTACTCAATTGTTGCACCAAGCGTAAGATATTATAGGCACATATATAAACTCTTTTTACGCTATTGGATTACACGAAAAACTCAAAAAGCACTGCTGACTAAACAAATTGTTTAGAAGCCGCCGTAGCTCAGCCCGGTAGAGCGCCGGCCTTGTAAGCCGGTGGTCGCGGGTTCAAATCCCGCCGGCGGCTCCAAACATAAAGCAATCTTTGTCTATTCTAAGTACTCCTAATCAAATTCCAGTTAACAATGCTTTCATGCTTGCAAGCTCGTGAATAAGTTTGAACCTTCCAAACCTCTAACATGAGAAACTTTTAATAACAGCTTTGTCATCATAATTAATGTTAGTGGAACGCGTTTCAAAGTTACGAAAAAGCATTCTCAAACTTTACTATAGGATTTAAGCTGAAGCTAGGTTTTGGCCATAGAATTGTGCTGAAGTGAGTAGGGATCGAATCTCATTTATTCGTGATCTTGGTTTGTTTTTAATGGAATTAGGAATTGCATTGTTGCTTAGCTAAAGAGAAAGACCATAGTTACTAGATTGCTTTTAGCGTTTCATTAGAGCAGTCCATTAGGGAATTTATATTTTGGTGTCAGTTTATTAACTAATTGAACATAGTAGTGGAGCTGTGCCCACGTTAGTAAACTAGTGCTCTTAATTTGGTTCCTTTATTTCTATGTATATCCCTTTTACCAGTTTCACCGAAGATAATGCAATTTCATAGACGTATCTGCTTTAAGCCGATCTTTATAAACCAATCTCATTTCTGGTATGTTAATTGAATTGAGAGATTGTGGGGAAGATAATTATTTAATCATGAAATATATTCCATAGAGTCCTGAGAAGTTATGTAATGTGGCGGGCCCGCCGGGATTTGAACCCGGGACCTACGGGTTAAAAGCCCGCCGCTCTACCTGGCTGAGCTACGGGCCCATTACTTTTCACTGTTGCTTTTAATTGTTAAAGCTTATAAGGTTTTTGTTAGCAATGTGATACCAGCTGCTATGTCTTCTTATTGCTGAGATGAGCTTATAAGGATAGCTAGCAGAGATTACTAGTCACAATTGATGCGTAAAGCTTCTTCACATAATTTAGGTATGCACGTAGTTGGTGTAATTAATGCCTAGTAGGAAGAAAATCACAAGTGATGTCTTGCGAAAAATACTTGAACACGAACTGGTTCCTAAGCATGAAGTTCTAAGCATTGAGGAGGGGGTGAGGATTTTAAAAGAATATGGTGTGAAGCCTGAGCAGCTGCCATGGCTTAGAGCAAGCGATCCTGTGGCAAAGGCGATTGGTGCCAAACCAGGGGACATTGTGAGAATTATTAGAAAGAGTCCTACAGGTGGTGAAATAGTTGTTTATCGATATGTGGTTCCAGGGTAGGGTACATTGAGTAGCGTCTCCATACTTCCAGGAGAACAGATCTCTGCATCAATAGGCCCTATACCACAAGCTCATGTAAAATCGCAGATACTTAGCCCAGACGATAGATGGGCAATTATAGAGAAGTTCATAAAGGAGAGAGGGCTTACAAAGCACCATATAGAGTCATATAATACGTTCATAACGAAAACGTTGAGAGAAATTATATTAGAGGAGCCTGTCATAGAGACGTCAATTCCAGGATTCAAGCTAATTATAAAAGGATTTAGATTAGGGGAGCCTCAAGTAAGGGAGGTTGATGGAAGTGTAAACAAGAATATAACACCAATGGAGTGCAGATTAAGGGATTTGACATATGCAGCACCGCTGTATATTACTGTTGTACCTGTAGAGAATGATGTTCCGGGTAATCCAGTAGAGATTCTGGTTGGAGAGATACCAATAATGATCAAATCCGTGGCGGATCCTCTTCACAAGATGAGTGAAGAAGAGCTTATTAAGATAGGGGAAGACCCTAAGGATCCTGGAGGATACTTCATAATAGGAGGCTCTGAAAGAATTGTGGTTGCTCAGGAGGATCTAGCGCCTAACAGAGTCCTGGTTGATTATGGTCAGGAAAGCCTTAACATAACGCACACAGCCAAAGTCATATCATCTGCTGCTGGTTTCAGAGTGCCTGTAATTCTCGATAGACATAAAGACGGCACGCTACACGTTTCGTTCCCTGCAGTGCCAGGCAAAATACCATTCATAGTGCTAATGCGTGCACTTGGACTAGAATCTGACAGAGACATTGCTTTGGCAGTATCTCCTGACCCAGAGATACAGATGGAGCTCTTCCCATCATTTGTCCAAGCAAGCGACATAAAAACAGTTGAAGATGCTTTGGATTACATAGGGTCGCGTATAGCAATAGGGCAGGCAAGAGAAAGCAGAATTGAGCGTGCAAAGTATGTTCTTGATCACTACTTCCTTCCACACCTAGGAACAAGACCTGAAGACAGAATTAAGAAAGCGCTGTTTTTAGGGCAAATGGCAAACAAGTTGCTTGAGCTTGTTTTAGGCAGAAGACCTCCAGATGATAAGGATCACTACGCCAATAAGAGGATAAGGTTAGCTGGCGACCTACTTGCTCAGCTATTTAGGGTAGCATTTAAAGCGTTTTTACGAGACCTTAGGTACCAGCTTGAAAGAGCTAAGGTTAAGGGTAGAAAGATAAACATAGCGCTTTATGCCAGAAGTGATATAGTCACTGAGAGGATAAGGCATGCAATGGCGACAGGCACATGGGTTGGTGGAAGAACAGGAGTCACGCAAATACTTGATAGAACAAACTGGCTCTCATCCCTAAGTCATATGAGAAGAGTGGTATCACCGCTAAGCAGAAGCCAGCCTCATTTTGAGGCGAGAGATCTTCATGGTACTCAGTTTGGCAGGATATGTCCTTTTGAGACTCCTGAAGGACCTAACTGTGGTCTTGTTAAGAACTTAGCGCTTATGGCCGCAATTTCTGTTGGTGTACCAGAAGAGGATGTTTTACAAGTTCTTTACTCTCTGGGCATGATACCAGCATTAGATGTGTACAATAAGCTGAGAAATAATGAACTTGACCCCAATACAGTGCTTAGCTGGACTAAGGTATTCCTCAATGGTACCCTCGTAGGTTATCATCCAAATGGCGAAGAGTTGGTTAAGGAGTTGAGGAGACTAAGGAGGAGCGGTAAAATACACTATGAAGTTGGTATAGCATTCTTCAAGACACAGTACATTAATGAAGTTCACATTAATACAGATGCTGGTAGGATATTAAGACCACTTCTAGTTGTTGAGAATGGCAAGCTCAAGATAACTAAAGAGCATATTGAGAGGATTAAGCGTGGAGAACCCTTTGAGGTGCTGCTAAAAGAGGGGGTTGTCGAGCTTCTCGATGCCGAAGAAGAGGAGAATGCTTTAATAGCTGTACATCCAGAGGAGATAACTCCAGAAACAACTCATGTTGAGATATGGCCTCCCGCAATAATGGGGGTAGCAGCTTCAACAATACCATATGCAGAGCACAATCAGTCACCTAGGAATGCTTATCAGTCTGCCATGGCTAAGCAAGCGCTCGGATTCTACATGGCAAACTTTGTTTTGAGGCCTGACACAAGGTCGCATATATTACACTATCCGCAAATACCATTAGTTCAGACAAGGGCTCTGCAACTCATAGGATACAATGATAGGCCGTCAGGTCAAAACATGGTTGTTGCTGTTATGAGCTTTACTGGTTATAATATGGAAGACGCGATTATAATGAATAAGTCGTCTGTTGATAGAGGTCTTGCAAGGTCGAGCTTCTTCAGGCTTTACTCTACTGAAGAGCTTAAGTATCCTGGTGGTCAGGAAGACAAAATTGAGATACCGGATTCTAAGGTTCTAGGTTATAGAGGTAAGGAAGCTTATGCAAAGCTTGAGGAAGATGGAATAGCAAAGGTAGAGATATTCGTAAAGGGAGGTGAGGCTTTAATAGGTAAGACTAGTCCGCCTAGGTTTGTAGAGGAGTTCAAGGGTTATGGAATACTTGCACAGAGAAGGAAAGATACTTCAGTTACTGTAAGGCATGGTGAGAGTGGCTGGGTAGATACAGTATTTATATCAACGTCTGCCGAAGGTTACAGAATAGTCAAGGTTAAGGTTAGAGACCTTAGGATACCAGAGATTGGAGACAAGTTTGCTTCAAGGCATGGCCAGAAAGGTGTTATAGGAGCCCTTATACCTCAATACGACATGCCCTACACACCTGATGGAATAACGCCAGACGTAATCATAAATCCACATGCACTCCCGTCGAGAATGACTTTAGGGCAACTCATGGAAAGCATAGCAGGTAAAGTGGCTGCTCTAAGAGGGAAGTTTGTTGATGGCACACCATTCTTTGAGGAGAGTATAGAGGATCTAAAGAAACAACTACTTGTATTCGGCTATCCGATGGATGGCACTGAGCCTATGTATGATGGTAGAACTGGCGAGCTCATAGGCAACCCGATATTTATAGGCATAGTCTACTATCAGAAGTTGCATCACATGGTTGCAGACAAGATACATGCAAGAGCAAAGGGACCTGTGCAGATTCTGACGAGACAGCCTACAGAGGGCAGATCTAGAGAGGGAGGTCTTAGATTTGGCGAGATGGAAAGGGATACACTAATAGGTCATGGAGCCTCAGCACTACTGAGAGAGAGAATGCTTGAAAGCTCCGATAAGACAGTAATCTATGTTTGTGAGCTCTGTGGCTTTATTGGATGGTATAACAAGAAGAAAGAGATCTATGAATGTCCGATACATGGTGATAAAGGAGTGTTACACCCAGTTACAGTTCCATACGCCTTTAAGCTACTAATTCAAGAACTTATGAGTATGGGTATAAGGCCCAGGCTTATATTAACTGACAAGATTAAGAAGTATGGCATGTAAGGAAGGGTGTTATTAATGAGTGAAGAGAAAGTTATTGCAGCAATAAAGTTCGGCATTCTATCTCCCGATGAAATAAGAAAGATGTCAGTTGTTCAAGTAACATCGGCAGAGACATACTATGAAGATGGTACTCCAAAAGCGTTCTCAGTGATGGATCCGAGACTAGGTGCTATAGAACCTGGTCAGGTTTGTCCTGTCTGCGGTAATACAATGAAGACTTGTCCAGGGCATTTTGGGCATATTGAGCTAGCATTACCTGTGATAAACGTTCTATTTGTTAAACACATATACGACTTGCTTAGGGCAACATGTCCACGCTGTGGTAGGCTCAAGATACCGCCAGAAGTCTTTGAAAAGTATAGGAGGTACTTGCTAAAGCTTAGGGAGAGGCATCCATACCTTGCCAAACTCTTTGCAGAGAACATAAAGAGACAGGCAGTAAAGGCGTCTGTTTGTCCTTATTGCGGAGCGAAGCAACCTAAGATTAAGCTTGAGAAACCTATCACTTTCTACGAAGAGGATCCGGAAACACGAGATAGAATAAGGCTTAATCCAAGGGAGATTAGAAGAAGATTAGAGATGATACCAAATGAAGATCTTGAACTACTAGGTTACGACCCTAAAGATGCGCGACCAGAGTGGATGGTATTAACAGTTCTACCAGTACCACCAACATCAATAAGGCCATCAATACTAATTGAAACAGGTGTTAGATCAGAAGATGATTTAACGCATAAGCTTGTTGATATAGTTAGGACGAACGAGAGGCTGAGGGAACATCTAGCGTCGGGTGCACCAGAGATTATAATCGATGATCTATGGGAGCTTCTGCAGTACCATGTAACAACATATCTTGATAACGAAGTACCTGGTCTGCCTCCAGCAAAGCACAGGTCTGGGAGACCATTAAAGACTTTAGCACAGAGATTAAGAGGTAAAGAGGGCAGGTTTAGAGGAAATCTATCTGGTAAAAGAGTAGACTTCTCTGCAAGAACTGTTATAAGTCCTGATCCCTATCTCAGCATCAATGAAGTTGGAGTACCTGTAGAAATAGCAAAGGTCTTGACAGTACCTGAGAAGGTTACTGAATGGAATATTGAGGAGCTCAGGAAGTATGTGCTTAATGGACCCTATAAATGGCCTGGTGCAAACTATATTGTTACGCCAGATGGGAGAAGAATTGATCTTAGGTATGTGAGGGATAGAAAGAGTATTGCAGAGTCGCTAGCTCCAGGCTACATTGTTGAAAGGCATATAAAAGACGGAGACATAGTCCTATTCAATAGGCAGCCATCACTACATAGAATGTCTATGATGGGCCATGTAGTCAAGGTCCTGCCAGGCAGAACATTCCGACTCCACCTAGCAGTCTGTCCACCATACAACGCAGACTTTGATGGGGACGAAATGAACTTACACGTTCCACAAACAGAGGATGCGAGAGCAGAAGCAAGAATTCTCTTAAAGGTTCAGAACCACATACTTACACCAAGGTATGGAGGAGTAATAATAGGTGCCATCCAGGACTATGTAAGCGGAGCCTATATCTTAACTATTAAGTCCACACTGCTAGAGAGAGAAGAGGTGATAGAGCTTCTTGCAGCTGCAGGAGTAGTAAAGGAGCTTCCTGAACCAGCAATATTATCGCCTAAGAAGTACTGGACAGGAAAACAAATAGTTAGCCTTTTCTTGCCCGAGGACTTCAATTATCATGGGAAGTCCAACATTTCAGCGGGTAACCTAAGGTGTGATGATATTAATTGCTTCTGGGATTCTTACATAGTTGTGAAGCAGGGCAAGCTATTAATGGGTGTACTTGACAAGAAGCCTATTGGTGCAGAACAACAAGATAGTCTGCTTTACTGGCTCTGCAAAGAGTATGGTGTTGAAACTTGTGCAGCATTTATGGATAAGGTGTTTAGGCTCTTTATAAGGACCCTTGAAATTAAGGGCTTCACATTACGTCTAGATGATGTTGAAGTAGATGAAGAGACAAGGAAACAGATAATTGATATCCTCAATAAAGCATTTGAAAAGGTAAAGGACTTAGTAGACAAATACGTTAAGAGAGAGCTTGAGGTAGTGCCAGGCAGGTCGCTTGAGGAAAGCCTTGAAATAAAAATTCTAGAGGTTCTAGCTGAAGCACGAGATAAAGCAGGAGAGCTTGTAGTATCAAAGCTAAGTCCCATTAACTTCGCGTTTGCAATGGCTAGAACAGGTGCTAGAGGAAATGTGCTGAATCTGACGCAAATGATGGCAACCTTAGGTCAGATGACTGTGCGTGGTGAAAGGATATGGAGAGGATATATGGGGAGATATTTGCCTCACTTCAAGAGGAATGATCTAGGTGCTATAGCGAGGGGTTTTGTTGTGAACAGCTTTTACTCAGGTCTTTCAGTGACAGAAATGTTTATGCATGCTGCTGGTGGTAGAGAGGGTTTGGTAGATACAGCTGTAAGAACATCACAAAGCGGATACATGCAACGTAGACTTATAAACGCCTTACTGGATCTATATGTAGAGTACGACTATACAGTGAGGGACTCAACAGGCTCTATAATTCAGTTTGCATATGGAGAAGATAAAGCAGACCCATCAAAAGCTCCACACGGCAAGCTATTGAATGTTGAGAGAGTGATTGAGCGTGTACTCGGGGGTGTAATGTAGTGAGCTCTGGAAACAGTTACTTGAATCCATCGGCAATTGATAGAATTGTTGAGGATAGATTAGGCGATAAGCTTCCAAAGAGCATTGTTGAGGAGGTTAAGCAAGCTCTAAAGAGGTTTCAGCTAACTGAAGAATTATTGGAGAAGATAATTAGTGAAATTGAAAAAGAAGCTCAGGCAAACATGGTAGAACCTGGAGAACCTGTAGGGGTTGTAGCGGCTCAGAGTATAGGCGAGCCAAGTACTCAGATGACTTTGAGAACGTTCCACTATGCTGGTGTCAGAGAGCTTAATGTGACTCTAGGACTACCTAGACTGATAGAGCTTGTAGATGCCAAGAAGGTTCCCTCTACACCTCTAACATATGTTTACCTAAAGCCTGAGTATAGCAAGGATAGAGAAATGGCTGTGAAGATTGCGCAAAAAATTGAACTTACAAAAGTTGTGAATGTGACACTTAGAATTGATATAGATTTCCTAAGTAATGCAGTTATACTTACGCTAGATGCAGACTTGCTTAAAGACAAAGGTATTGATGTAGATGATGTAATCAAGGCTCTTCAGAAATCCATTAAGAAAGCTAAGGTAACTCAAAGCTCAGAGAACCCATATCAAATCGTGATAGAGTTTGAAGAAGCTATAGACCCAACACAGGTTGAGAAAATTAGAGAGAAGATATTGCAAACAAGGATTAAGGGTATTAAGGGAATAAACAAGGTAATTATTCAAAGAAGAGGGGACGAGTATGTGCTTGTTTGTGAAGGTAGTAACTTGTTAGAGCTTCTTCAGCTTGAGGAAATTGATCACAGGAGGATAAGGACAAACAACATAAAGGAAATCGAAGCAGTGTTAGGCATTGAAGCTGCTAGGGCAGCCTTAATTGAGGAAATATTAAATGTCTTAGAAGAGCAAGGTTTAGATGTAGATATAAGGCATGTAATGTTAGTTGCGGACATGATGACTCGTACAGGTACTGTGAAGGCTATTGGCAGGCATGGTGTTGTTGGTATGAAGATCAGCCCACTAGCAAGGGCAGCATTCGAAGTTACAGTTAAGAATCTCGTTGATGCTGCTGTAAGAGGCGAGGTAGATGAGCTTTTAGGTGTGGCAGAAAATGTTATTGTGGGCGGCTATATACCTGTAGGTACGGCAAAAACAAGAGTTGTTTACAATCCATATATGAAGGAGTAGATGAAGGTAGAGGAAAATGTCGCGTGAGGTGCTAGACAATATACTAAAATTCATTGTAAGGACAGGGAAGATCGTTATAGGATTTAATCAAACCTTAAGACATGTGAAGTGGGGTAAAGTTAAATATGTAATTATTTCGAGTAACGCACCAGAGTCGCTTAGAAACGATATTGAGTATTACGCTAAACTTTCAGGAATACCAATAATTAACTATCCAGGAACAAACAGAGAGTTAGGAACTGTTCTAGGCAAACCTTTTTCAGTAGCCTTTGCTGGGATAATAGACTTAGGGCAGGTATCTGAAGATTCGTTAAAGCCTTTTGTAAAGATGTAGGGTGATGCATGAAGTGGCGACTAAACCCTCCGAAATAAAGCCTCAATTCAATGTAAAATTTACAATGGAAGAATTAAAGTACATGTCGGTCTTTCAAGACATCACCTCAGTAACACCAAAAGATTGTATAATAAGTGAAGAACTAAATGCAATAATATTTGTTGTAGACAGCGATAAGGTGGGTCTAGCTGTTGGAAAGAAAGGGCTTAACGTTAAGTACCTAGCTAAAATGTTTGGAAAGGATGTAGAGGTTGTTGGTTGGGCAGACAACTTAGAGGATTTCGTCAAAAACATATTCATGCCTGCTAGGGTTTATAGAGTACAGCTAATTACGTCACCAAATAGAAAAGTTGTCTACGTATATGTAGATCCTAAGGATAAGGGTCTAGCTATAGGCAAGAATGGAAGAAACGTTATCAAAGCAAGGCTACTGCTCAAGAGGTACTTCGACATCGACAACGTTGTCATATACTAGCAGTAGCTGTATCGTTAGATGCGACATCAAGCCTTATAAACCAAGATTAATAATAATTAAGTAATATGATTTAGCTTAAACGCCGAATAAAAACGTATAAGTTATCAAAGAGGTAGGGAGGAGGCACTTGCCTGGAAAGAAAGCACCAAATGGTCTTTTCGCAGCTAGGAAGTTGAAGAAGAAAAGGCTAAAGTTCAGATGGTCTCAAAGAGATTTCAGGATACGTATGCTTCAGCTAAAGAAGAAGTATGATCCACTAGAGGGAGCGCCAATGGCTAGAGGAATAGTACTTGAAAAGGTAGGTATAGAAGCTAGGCAGCCAAATGCTGCAGTGAGAAAGTGTGTAAGGGTGCAACTAATTAAAAACGGCAAGGTTGTAACAGCTTTCGTTCCATACGATGGCGGCTTAAACTTCATAGATGAGCACGATGAGGTGCTTATAGTAGGAATTGGCGGTAGTAGAGGGAAGTCCATGGGCGATTTGCCGGGTGTTAAGTACAAGGTTATAGCAGTAAATGGTGTTGCTTTAACAGAGCTTATTAAGGGAAAGAAGCAGAAGCCTATGAGGTAGGATACATTGAGTGAAGAGCAGAATAATGTGTCTCAGCAAACAACCATGCAACTTAGATTGTCAGACATTATAGTAGATCTAGACTCGATCAAGTTATTCGGTAAGTGGAGCTATAGGGATGTCGTGGTTCTTGATCCAAGTCTAAAGAAGTACATATCATTAAAACCAGTGATAGTTCCACACACCGGTGGACGACATGCAAAAAGAAGATTTGGTAAAGCAGAAGTACCAATAGTTGAAAGGCTCATAAATAGGCTTATGAGGAAAGCGAAGAACACTGGCAAGAAACATCTGGCCTACAACATAGTTAAGATGGCATTTGAGCTTATCTATGTGAGGACTAAGGAGAACCCCTTGCAGGTGCTTGTAAGAGCAATTGAGAATGCGGCTCCGCGTGAGGAAACAACAAGAATCATGTACGGTGGTATAATATACCACGTAGCTGTAGATGTATCGCCAATGAGAAGAGTAGACCTTGCGATAAGACACATAACTGAAGGTGCATTCCTTTGTGCGTTTAGATCAGTAAAGCCTATAGAGGAGTGCTTAGCAGATGAAATAATTGCAGCAGCAGCAAACGACCCGAAAAGTTATGCGATCCAAAGGAAAGAGGAGATAGAGAGGATCGCACTAAGCTCAAGGTAAAGTCTACAACATTCAGCTTCTTTCCATATCACATTATTGCATTTTTACTTAGTTTATCTTCGTATTCAACTATATGAATTATTAAGTAATGCACTAAATAACAAATAGTTAATTTCATTCCTTAGTCGCAATACACTTATAAGTTCTAGCTCAGTAATTGTAACGTAATGTAAAGACTCAAAGATTAGTGACTACATAGCGGGATAAGTCATGAGTCAAAAACCACATCTAAATATCGTTATAATAGGCCATGTAGATCATGGAAAGAGCACCTTAGTTGGAAAGCTACTTGTTGAGACAGGAGCTGTGGATGAGAAGACGTGGAAGGAAACTGTAGAAGCAGCTATAAAGGCTGGTAAAGAGAGTGAGAAGTATGCATGGCTTTTAGACAGGCTAAAGGAGGAAAGGGAAAGAGGATTAACAATAACTTTGGCGTACAGGAAGTTCGAAACAAACAAATATTACTACACAATTATCGACGCTCCAGGTCACAGAGACTTCATAAAGAACATGATTACAGGTGCTAGCCAAGCAGATGTAGCATTGCTAGTTGTATCAGCTAAGAAGGGCGAATTTGAGGCTGGTATGAGTCCTGAGGGTCAAACAAGAGAGCACATTCTATTAGCTAAGACTATGGGTATAGATCAGCTAATTGTTGCAGTAACAAAGATGGACATTACAGAGCCTCCATACTCAGAGCAGAGATTCCTCGAGATAGTAGAGATTGTTGGGAAGTTCATTAAATCAATAGGCTACAAACCAGAGAACGTGACATTCGTTCCGGTATCTGGCTGGGTAGGAGACAATGTGACAAAGCCCAGCAGCAACATGCCGTGGTGGAATGACCAAAAGATTGCTGAATTCAA
>JAPYWC010000010.1 GCA_028276605.1 Desulfurococcales archaeon | reverse complement strand
AGGCAGTTATAAGACTTAAAACAGATCTAAGTCATCCAGACCCATCAGTTAGGGATTGGGTAATGATGAGAATAGTGGATGTTGAGAGGTATCCGCATCCAATTGTGGGGGATAGGTATAGGCTATGGCCTACATACAACTTTGCAGCAGCAGTGGATGACCATCTAATGGGTGTAACGCACATTTTGAGAGGAAAAGAGCATGCTGTAAATACTGTTAAGCAGCTATTTCTCTATAAGTATCTTGGGTGGAGGTATCCAGAGGTAGTGCATTTTGGTAGAGTAGGGCTAGAGGGCCTCATCTTGAGTAAGAGCTGGATAAAGACAAGGTTAAAGGAACATCCAGAGAGATTTATGGGATTTGATGATATAAGGTTCGCAACTATAGCGGCATTGAGGAGGAGAGGAATTCTTCCTGAGACAATAAGGGAGATAATACTTTCTCTAGGTCTAAGCCCTACTGATGCAAGGATAAGCTGGGCAAATATAGCTGCTATAAATAGAAAGAATGCTGATCCAATTGCAAAGAGATTGTTTGTTGTATGTAAACCAATAAAGGTTGTCATATCAGGAGTTGAATTACCTAAAGAGGTTGAGATTCCTTATCATCCATCAAAGGATCTTGGTAAGAGACGCATAGTATTGACAAAACCAGAGGTTTATATATCAGAATACGATGTGCAAAAACTTGCACCAGGCTCAGTAGTTAGATTAATGGAGCTATTCAATATTGAGATTAAGCAGATAGATAGAAATGTTGTGACTGCAGTATATCATAGTAGTGACTTGGAAACTGCTAGGAGGCTCTCAGCCCCTATAATACAGTGGGTTCCATGCGAGAATAATACAAGAATTGAGTTGGTAAGTGCTGATGGAATGAGGCTGAGGAGGACGCTATGTATAGGTGAGAGTAGTGTAGCTCTGTTAAAGAAAGATGAAATTATACAAATGGTGAGGATAGGATTTGGAAGGATAGATGAGAAAAAGAAGAATAGAGTTCGCATTATACTTGCTCATGAGTAAGGAATTCATTATTTCTTAAAAACCCGAGACCAATATTAAAACATTTAGTACAACAGAAGATGTGGAAAGGGATGCCAGATGTCGAAACCATTCTATGTAAGGTTTGAAGTTCCACCAGAAGTAGCAGAGAAAGCATATGAAGCATTAAAGAAAGCTAGAGAGACAGGTGGAAAGATAAGGAAGGGTACAAATGAGGTTACAAAAGGTGTTGAGAGAGGACTATGCAAATTAGTGCTAATAGCAGAGGATGTTGACCCACCGGAAGTAGTAGCGCATCTACCACTACTATGTGAAGAGAAGAAGGTTCCATACCTTTACGTGCCAAGCAAAAAGAGACTAGGTGAAGCTGCAGGCATAGAAGTTGCAGCTGCTTCAGCATGCATAGTTGATCCAGGACAAGCAAAGGCAGAAGTTGACGAACTCATACAGAAATTCCAAGAGCTTAGGGCAAAGGCTGGCAAGTAAATCAAGGCAAAACATATAGAAGTAAAAATAAACCGTAATAAAAAGTTTTTAACTACCTTCTTACACTCAGTTTCCTCGCCTCTCTTTCTGTCTCTCGTAGTATTAGAATGTCGCCTACTCTGACAGGTCCTTTAACATTTCTGGTTAGAATTCTTCCTTTATCCCTGCCTTCAAGTATTCTAACCCTTACCTGAGTAACCTCGCCAGTAACACCTGTTCTTCCAAGTATTTGAACTACTTCTGCAGGAAAGCCTATTTTCTCGATCACGTTTATATCATAGTCTTTTGTTTTCTCCTCTACAACAATTTTTGGCATTATTCATCAACACCATTAGCTACATCTAAGTATGTCTATAACTTACTTTAGCTAAGAAGAGCTTTTAAGCTTTAGTAAAAGCATATTTTTGTGTTGTAGTCAATAAGGTTAAAATGGTGTAGTAATGTATGGTCTCTAGGCATGTATGCAGCTTTTGCGGCAATCCCATTGAGCCTGGGACAGGTCTAATGTATGTACTGAATGATGGAACAATAATGTGGTTCTGCTCAAGCAAGTGTTTCAAGAGTTATAAATTGGGCAGGGATCCGAAGAAATTGCCGTGGACAAAGCAGTACCTAGGTAAAGCTAGAGGCTGAACTGCGAGGTTTTTCAATTAATTTTAATGCTAGCGTGTATTCAGGATTACCTGTTATCGATGCCTTGATTTTCAGTATCTCTTTTAGAACTTCAATTGCATCCTCTGGCAACATATCCCTAAACTTTGTTACCAATAGTTTTGCATGTTCAGGTGGTATATCTGTGTAGAGTATGTCTCCTTCATCTATATGTCTGCCCACAATAACATTCCCTCTAATGGATATTGCTACTTCTTGTCCTGCTCTAGCTTCCTTGAGTGTTTGCTTCATGTGCTGAATCTGCATAATTTCACCAACCCTTCTACCATCCTCTCTCATAAGGGGGAAACCAGGCTTAATTATACCTCCTAAGACAACTATACCTACAATTGCAGGGTCACTACGTCTAAATACAAAGCCAGGCAAGATCTTTATTTTTCCTGGAAGTACAAGAGACTCAAATTCTCTTTGAAGCTCCAGCTTTTTCTCTGTTTCAACCCACTGCAGATACTCCTCGATAAGCCTATAGATTATGTTATTCCAGAACACCTTTATACCCTCCTTCTTTATGAGTTCTTCAGCTTCAGGTAATGGTTTAACATTAAATAAGAGGATGACGCCATAGTATCTGTTCTGTTTTGCTACAATAGATGCTTCTATAACCTCTCTCTTTGACAGGGGACCTACATCAGCAAGCCTTATTGGTATACCTCTCTTTGTTAATGCATTAATCAACGCCTCTAAAGTACCTAGTGTGTCTGCCTTTACAACAACTCCTATAACATCCTTCT
Organism: Desulfurococcales archaeon; assembly: GCA_028276605.1. The sequence goes on along the minus strand of JAPYWC010000010.1, from coordinate 12,594 downwards.
TAAACCTTATAGTCTCTACCTCCTCTGATACCATCCTCTTATACTTCTCCAGATCCTCCTCACTAGGTACTACATAAAGTGGAGACCCTGCAATGACCTCTTCTAGGTTTGGTGCAACGATCCTTATTCCAGCAGCTGCTGAAACTTCCTCAACTGTTGTTAATTCAGTTTTAGCTACTCTAATGTCGGTCACAGTCTTAGGCATTAGAATAGCTCTTACACGAGTAGCTATAGGTCCATTGACTCCTGCTAAAACTATCAAGTCCTTCTCCCTTATTATTCCATCGTAAAGTATTACATCTATTGCTGTCCCAAATCCAGGTTGCTCTTTCACTTCTAAAACAACACCCTTTCCAGGACCCTCAACATATACGAGTCTATCACCTATATATCGCTGTGCTATGCCTGCAACTACTGCCAAAAGCTCGGCTATTCCCTCCCCAGTCTTTGCAGAAACGGGTACTATAGGTGTAGTCGTCATAAAATCTCTGATGCGGCTAAAGAGATCAGCTGTAACATCGTAATTTGATAGTTGAGCCACAAGCTTATAGATTGCATCCTCAAGTCTTTTCACAACAGCTGGACTCTGTTTTTGTAGGCTTATCGTTATTGGTTCGTCAGGATTAGGCTTCCAACCAGGTATCTTATCTATCTTGTTTGCAGCTATAACGAAGGGAACTTTTCTACTCTTCAAAATTTCTATACTTTCAACGGTCTGAGGCATAACACCCTCATTTATATCTATCACTAATATTGCTATATCGGCGACGCTTCCCCCTCTCTTTCTAAGGTTAGAGAAGAGCTCATGACCAGGAGTATCTATAAACAGAAGTCCAGGTATGGTCAGCTTAATTGGGAACATCCTCTTCAGAGGTGCTATAACTTTTTCAATAATTGATACAGGAATATTGCTGGCTCCTATATGCTGCGTCATTTCCCCAGCTTCTTTCTTAACTACAGCAGTACCTCTAATCTTATCCAAGAGAGTGGTCTTCCCATGATCAACATGTCCTAGAACAACTACTATTGGTTGCCTCAGTTTCCTGCTACTTGAACTCACTAGTATTCACCTCGCTACCCAATTTTGTAGCAAATCTCAAAATAGCTTTTTAGGTCTAAAATTAAGAAATACAAAGGAAGAGCATTAAGTGTTGGTGTCTAAAGTCAATGGCAGACTTCAAAATTGTTGTAGCAGACCCCACTGCTAAGAACATAAGAATAGTGCCAGTATTAGTTGTGGGTAGCCCAGACCTTCCATATACTGAGAAGCATAAGGAGCAGAGAGAGCTTGTGCAGTGTAAAGCAAACCCAAAGCTTATTGAGATGATAAACCCAGTACTAGGAGTGGTCACGATTAGGATTTGGAAGAATAAAGCAAATAAGGAGAAAGTGAACATCACAGCTAAGGTTGTTGAGGATCCATCTCTCGATATACAGACTGTTTTGGTGCCAGAGGCTTTGCTTAGAGAGAAACTAGCAACGAACCGAGCTATTGGAGAGATATTTAGAGCCCCCGCGTTCCAGATAAGAGTCTCAGGTCCAGAGGCTAGCAGGTTTGTGGGCTTGAAGATTGGCGACAGAATTGATGGTTCAGTAATAGGACTTAAAAACGTTGTGCTTGAAATTAGGGGAGGCTCTGATTCAGCAGGGTTCCCAATGAGGCCAGATATTGAAGGCTCTGTCAAGAAATACGTACTCCTTTCATCAGGTCCAGGCTTTAGACCTAGGGAAGATGGTGAGAGAAGAAGAAAGCTAGTTAGAGGTAATACAATATCAGAAGATATAGTACAGATAAATACCGTTGCAATATTCATGTAGAATATCATAAACAACTTTTTGCCGAATCATATACATCTTATACACTTCTAGAATGCAACTTTTAGGGTGCCTCCATGAATAATGAGAAAAACAAAATTATACCAAGCATGATTATAGGGGTCGTGGGACATGTAGACCACGGCAAAACAACGCTTGTTCAAGCATTAACAGGTGTATGGACCGCAAGGCATTCTGAGGAACTTAGACGCTCAATGACGATAAGGCTAGGTTATGCGCAAGGCTCAATTCTATATTGTGAAGGTGTAGAAATCCCCGAAGCCTTTATAACAAATATTGATAAATGCCCAAATAACGCTGAACCAAAGCTAGTTAAAACAGTTTCATTTGTTGATGCACCAGGGCACGAAATACTAATGTCGGTAATGCTTTCAGGTGCAACCCTAATGGATGCAGCAATAATAGTTATTGCCGCTAATGAACCTTGTCCTCAGCCTCAAACAATTGAACATACAAAGGCTTTAGAGCTTCTAGGGCTTAACCAAGTAATAGTTGTTCAGAACAAGATTGATGTTGTCTCCCCTGAGGAAGCACGTAAGAACTATAATCAGATAAAGGAGTTTCTGTCAACAACAAAGTTCAGTAAAGCACCAATAATACCTGTTAGCGCACTTCACAGAACAAATATTGATGTAGTAGCCATGGCTATAGCTAAGCTATTCAAGGAACCTGAAAGAGATCTTAGCAAACCAGCAGTCATGCAAATAGCTAGGAGCTTTGATGTGAACCCCCCAGGCACACCTCCAGAAAAACTTGTTGGAGGAGTGGTTGGCGGAGCACTAATAAAAGGTGAGATAAGAGTTGGTGATGAAGTTGAGATAAAGCCTGGCGCTAAAGTTGTGGTAAAGAGTAAAATTAATTACATTCCTCTAACTACACGCATTACAAGCATTAGGTACTGGGATATAGAGTCAGATTTTGCAAGACCAGGTGGTTTAGTAGCGCTTGGCACAAGCCTCGATCCTTCACTCACAAAATCTGATGCCTTAAGAGGGCAGGTATTGGGTCACGATGTTCCAGATCCTGTGCAGGATGTAAGAATTCAGTATAGCATGTTAGACAAAATTATTGGTTTTAGAGGTGTTGTTACAACGCCTCCGAAGCCCAAGCCTAAAGACAAAATCCTGCTAGTTATAGGCACAGCAACAGTTGGTGCCGTTATTCAACATGTGACTAGCGATGAGCTTGAAGCAACTCTTAATGAACCTGTTGTAGTGTTGAAGAATAGCAGAGCAACCATTCTGATGCAAATTGGTGGTAGGTATAGGCTTGTTGGATGGGGTCAAGTGATTAGCTAGATGAAGTGTATAGCGATCTTCGATACAAGCGCTCTTTTTGTTATTGCCGAGAGACGTGCTAGTCTCGATAGTATTTTTGAAGTTTTACCTGATTGCGAACTTGTTGTTGTTGATGCAGTGGTGCACGAGCTTGAAAAATTTGCTAGAAAAAGCTATGGAAAGAAAGCGGTATTGGCTCAATGGATACTTCAAAACATTATCCCAAAATTAAAGGTGGTGGAATCCGGTTTTGTTGGCGAAGCAGATAATGTTATAATAAGTTTTGGATTAAAACTCTTAGCTGAAGGCTTTAGATGTGTTGTAATATCAACGGATTCTAAGGTTAAGGAAAAGGCATTAAGAAGTGGTTTAGAGGTAGTAACATACAGGGAATCAGAAGGGCGATTTGAACAAGCATAGAAAGGTTTTTAAAGAAATTCGTTCTTTAAAGCGCTAGGCAAATATACTGCACCTGTTATAGGTGTAAGTAACTTGTTTAGAATCTATAAGCTTAGAGATGTTGTAAGGGTAGAGCCTTCGAAGTTTGAAAAGCCTCTAGAAAATGTAGTTTTTGAAGAACTTAGAAGGAAGTATGAAGGATTAAAGGATAAAACATTAGGAATTATACTAGCAGTACTAGATATTAATGTAGACCCTCTAGGAGTTATTCCAATGGGTGAGGGAGCACCATACCATGTTGTCGAATTTACTGTTTTAAGCTATGTTCCAATACCGAACGAGGTTGTCGAAGGCATCGTTGAAACTGTTAGTCGAGGTGGCATAATAGTGTCTGTAGGTGCTGTAGAAGGGTTTGTTCATATCCAGCAAATAACTGATGAGGAGGTGGAATATGATGCAGTTAGAGGAGTTATTGTGACTAAAAGTAGCAAGAGAATCATAGCGCCAGGGGACATTGTAAGAGCGCGAATAACAAACGTAACAATAGCTCCAAATAGACCCCCTAGAGTGAACCTAACAATGAGGCAACCATATCTTGGAAAGATTGAGTGGATCCGCTCAAAAAAGTAGTATGAAAAGGTCTATTTCCTCTAATGATGAGCCTTGTAAGGTCTGAGTGATGATGTACTAGGGGATTCTGATTTCATGGTTTGGCTTAGTAAAAGAGAAATTGCTTACTACATAATTTTGAAGAAAACCTTCGGGAATAACCCCTTTAATTTAGGAGAAGCACTTGACGTGCTCACATTCTTTGGCTCTAAAAGAGTTGCACGCAAGGTCATAAAGAACCTTATAAAGAAGGGTTTCCTTAAGAAAATTAATGTGCTTGATTATCGCATTGAAGATCTTGAAAGTGCCTTGAATAATCTCCTCTTTGAATATATCAGGCAAAGAGCATACAAAACTATGAAGTCTAAAGGCTTTAAAGTAGCGCGAAATGAGAAAGGAGAGATACTGATTTATTGCATGAACGAGGTTAAGCCTAAGGCTTTAGAGTTGCTCAAGGAGTACAACATCATCATACTTAACTGCTAGCTTAGAAGGTTAAGGCAATAAAGTAATAGCAGATGAAAAGAAAAAAACATAGACGTAATGACGTACTCACTTGTTCTGCTGTTATGTTATAGTTTCTTTAATCCTTCTTTACAATGACAATCTCTATTGTGGATACTCTTGTTTGTCTGCCATCACTGCTTGTTATTGTTTGGCTTCCAATCTTTATCTCTTTCACATCGATCTTTCCTGGCAGGAATCTATTTCTTACAATCTCTATCGCATCAACAGCTTTGCTTATTGCTCTTCCCCTTGCCTTTACTGTTATTTCGTTAACTCCCTGGTTTAATAGTGTTAGTATTGCTAGTACATAGTTCATTACGGGTTTTTTACCTACGAGTACGGTGTTTGCTGCAACAGGAGCTTGTGCCATATCTTAACCCCTCTATTCCGATTTTCAACTTTGTTGTGTGCTAAACTTTCTAGAGTATGGGCTAGGGTTAAAAACTTATTTGTTGTGCTTGAAGTTGTCAAGCAAAAAATTTCAAGTCAAGTATTACTAATTCAAAGGACTGACTTCTTTTGAATTCTCGTTATGTTTGAAAAGAACAGTGATATTGGGAGTGACGTTGATAAGGCTAATATATAGAGGAGTCCGAGGTTGCAGAACTTTACAGGGAGTCGTTGAGGACATTATTGTTTGTGGTGCTGAAGCTGATAGTGGTGATTCGTCTTTTGGAAGTCTTTTCAAAGTTTTGGAGAGAGAGGTAGAGAGTTTCAAGAATTTCTTTAAGTTTTGTACAGGCTATGATATGTGGTCTTTGCAGGAGTATTGGAGTAAAAGGCTTCTTTCAGGCGAGTCCTTTGCACTTATTGCGCCTACAGGTGTAGGTAAATCAACACTTCTAGCGGTTTACGCTCTTTACAAGGCTCTTAATTACAAGAATAGGGTCTACATAATCACACCAACAAGGGAGATAGCTAAGCAAATGTATACAAGGATTACAGAATTTCTGAGGAGGTTAAGAGATTTAGGTTATACAGAGGATTCCTTGAGGATCCTGTTCTACGACTCCTCATCGAGGAATGCAGCAGAAATTAAGGCTGAGATTGCTCAGGATAAGTTCGACATACTTATAACATCGGCGGCATTCTTATCTAGAAGCAAGGAGTTATTGCAGGACAAGAGAGTAGATATCATTATTGCTGACGATTTGGACTCTATACTTAAGAATTCGAAAAACGTTGAGAGAGTTCTACGACTGCTTGGATTCGATGATGAGCTTATAGATGCTGGCTTAAGGCTTGTAAAGGCTAAGCAAAACCTCTTTATAGCTAAGTATACAAAGAATGAAGAGATGGTGAATAAGCTTCAACGAGAGGTGCTGGAGCTAGAAGCTGTTGTAAAGTACAAGCTTTCAAGAATTAATACACAGCTAGTCGTAGCATCAGCTACAGGCAGGTTAAAGGGAATCAAAGCTCTGCTTCTGAAGGAGTTACTAGGGTTTGATGCAGGTGCAGTGTTTGAGTATCTAAGAAGCGTTGACGACTACTACATAAGTATAGACAACATAGATAAGGTCGTAGACATTGTTAAGAAAGCTGGCAGCGGAATAATCTTTGTTTCATCTCTCTACAAAGACTATGTAAAGAAGCTGGAGGACATGTTTAAAAGTGCGGGGATCAGGTATGCTATTGCTAAGAGTGGTAGTAAAGCTGTTGACAAGTTTAGGCGTGGAGAGGTAGACGTATTAATAGGTACGGCATCGTACTATGGAACACTTGTTCGAGGACTTGACGAACCGCAAAGAATACGCTTTGCAATATTTATTGGAGTTCCCCAAATTGCGAGGAGATTGGAAGAGTCCCTAAATAACATTAGGACAATGTTCATAGTTTTAAAGGCTTTGAAATCCATGGGGGCAGATGTTGATGAGGAAATAAAGGCTGTTGCCGAGATTATTCAGCGCAGCACGCCTGCAATGCTTATTCTCTACTCAAAGGTTCTCAAAGGCTCTATACCTGTACCAGAAAATATTGCACCTACAATAGAGATACTAAAAAAGGTGAAGAGCAGTATAATGGAGAAGGTAGGGCTTTACCTACAATCCAAGGACTACATAGTCATTGAGGGCTATGGTGTAATTGCAAAAACTCACAACGGTATTTACATAATAAGACCTGATCCATATACATATATACAAGCAAGCGGTAGAACATCGCGTATGCTTGGAGGTAGCAAAACACATGGATTGGCTGTAATTTTTGAGAGGTATAGAGAGCTTATCGAAATACTTGCTACAAGGTTACGAAGGCTTGCACCTTTCTCAGGCTTTAGAGAACTTAATGATGTATTACTAGAGGAATCTATAAATAAGGTTATAGAGAGTAGGAGTACCGGTGGAGGCCAAGGCATACCAATGAATAATATAAAGACGGCACTGATTGTTGTAGAGTCTCCCACAAAAGCGAAGACAATAGCATCAATGTTTGGGAAACCAGCCAAGAAAGTGATTGGCGATGTGATAGTATATGAAACAGTGATACCATTAGCAGACAGAGTCTACGTTGCTACTGTTGTAGCAACTCGAGGACATATAACAGACCTTGTTACTGATATAGGATTTCATGGAGTAGTGATAAACGATAAAGAATATAGCCCCATATACGATTTCATCACCAAATGCAGAGATTGTGGAAACCAATTTGTCGGAGTTTACGAAGCGTGTCCTTATTGTGGTTCGACAAATGTTTACACATCAGCTACAGTAGCTCATGTTCTTCAAAAGCTTGCGTCTGAAGTTGACATTGTATACATAGCTACAGATCCTGATACAGAGGGAGAAAAGATAGCATTCGATGTCTACAATATTATCTATAACTTCAACAAAAACATCTTTAGAATAGAGTTTAGGGAGGTAACTAAGCAAGCGATTCTAGAAGCAATACAAAATCCTAGAAAGATAAATGTGGGTAGAGTGTTAGCTCAGATTGCACGAAGAATTGCTGACAGATGGATAGGGTTTGAGCTTAGTACATATCTGCAGCTCTCATTTAATAAGCCATGGCTTGGTGCAGGCAGGGTTCAGTCCCCAGTACTAATATGGTCTGTTAATAGGTATAGGGAGTATAGGTCAAAAATGGGTTATGCGATTGATGTTCAGTGGAATGGCTACAGACTTTCAGTGTTTTTGGGTTCTGTGGAGAGATCTGTAGCAGAGGAAGTCGCTAAGAAGGTGATGGACAAAGGGATAAAGGTTCTTGAGGTATCGTATGAAGAGAGAACAGTGAATCCTCCACCACCATTTACAACAGATACATTAATTGCTGAAGCAAACATGGTTTACGGATTTACAGCATCTAAGGTTATGTCACTTGCGCAGAATCTATTCGAACTAGGCTTAATAACGTATCATAGAACAGATTCGACAAGGGTTTCCACAACAGGTATTGCCATAGCTAAAGAAGCTTTAGAGAAGCTAGGGTTGCTAGACATGTACCAGCCTAGAGCTTGGGGCCTCGATGAAAAAGCTGAAGGAGCTCATGAGGCTATAAGACCTACAACACCTCTTCGCGCGGACGAAGTTGTGGAGGCAGTGTTACGTGGCGATATAGGTATTCTTACAAGGATTTCAAGCGATCATCTAAAGCTCTATGACCTCATCTTTAGAAGGTTTCTAGCTAGCCAGATGAAGCCTGCAAAAGTTGTTTATGCTAAGGTTTCTCTAGAAGTTGTTGGCAGAAGAATAGATCTTGAAGTTCCTGTTGATGTTGTTGAGAAAGGGTTTACAGTGCTTTACCCCATCAAGCTTTACCCACAATTTAAGAACCTTTCAGCAGGTCAAGTACTGAAGCCTGATGCGGTTAAGGTGTTGAAGAAATCTGAAGTAGGGCTGTATAGGGTTTCAGACCTCGTAACATTGATGAGGATCTATGGTATTGGAAGGCCTAGTACCTATGCAAAAGCAATAGATAACAATATTAGGCATGGATACATAATACTGAGCAAAAGAAAGAAAGTAGTTGTACCCACAAAGCTAGGGGTAGAAGTTGCAAATATACTTTCAAGAAACTTCAATGATATTATAGGAGTTGAAGCCACTAGAAAGCTAGAAAAAATTATGGACGAGATTGAAGCAGGTAAAATATCTATTGAAAGTGCATTGAATGATATAAGGTTGGTGGCGGAGAGTATATGGGGAAGAACACAACAAATAGCGCAAAACACTACATCTATTGACATAAGTACGCAATGCGTTAAGGCGGATGCGATCGCCTTCACTTAAAAGTACTAGCCTTTGTCAACTACTTCCTGATTCTCGGTGGATTAAATTTGTTTCTAATAAGGTACTTATCGACATAGCTTTCTGCAGCCTTTCTCTTTGCTTGATGATCCTTTAAGAATCTTGCAACTCTTTCTGCAAGCTCGGCCTTACACTCACCACATAGAAGAGCTCCTGTTTTGCAGGCATGGTACCTATCCTGAAGTTTCTTATCATCTTCTTCAAATAGCATCTCATACATCTTAAACACTGGGCAATGATCAGGGTTTCCACCAAGTTTTCTCTGAAGCTCGGCAGTTGGTTGACCACCAGTATAGGCTCTAATAATCTTCTTCATGGCTTCTTCGGGCAAATCTGTAGTATATATGGCTGTTTCAGGTTTTGACGAAGACATCTTCCCTCCCACACCTAAACCTGGCAACAGCTTGTTATGAATTTGCGCAGGCTTTGGGTACCCTAGCGAGGGTGCTATGTCCCTAGCTATTCTCCAGTAAGGATCTTGATCAATGCCAGCAGGTATTAGAACATCTACTCTTTCACCATAAAGCTCTGTTGGTAAGAAAGCTACTGAAATCTGTAGCACTGGATAGAAAATCATTCCAACATTAGTCGACTCCGTAAAGCCAAACGCACCCTTCTGAGTTGAGAACGTTATTTTCTTAGCAACCCTTATAGCTATTGGGTAGAGGAATGCTATATCCTCTGAATCTATAATAACATGAGTTTTTGCTGGGTCAAACCCTAATGCTGCTAGATCTAAAATATTCTCGTAGGCAAGCCTATTGAATTCCTCTATGTTTCCGCCTTCACTATGCCAATACTTCTCATCGTCTGTTATCTGGAAGAAGAGCTCGAGACCTAGCTTATCCTGAAGCCACTTTGTGAAGATCCATGGAAGTATATGTCCGAGGTGAGTATGTCCCGAAGGTCCTCTACCTGTATACAATGCGCATCTTACACCACTTTTGTATGACTCTATAAACTTGTCGAAGTCTCTGTGAGAGTAGAATACACGGCGTCTGAGCATTGGATGTATTTCGCCAGTAATGCTTTTCAGGAGATTAATCTCGTTGTCTGTTAACGGTCTACTTCCAAATATCTTTATGAGCTTATCATAGTCTACAAAGGCTTCTGCCTCCCAAGGTGTTACAGCGACCTCATTTGATGCCACAAACATTGATCACCGAATTGGATGTACACATATTATCAGCACTTATTAGGATTGATGCCAAATAAAAACTTTTGTTGTGGGTAACAAATACATTATTATACTATATGCTTAGGTAAGGTGGGTAATGTAATACGTGATTTCTTGTGTAATGATGAGTGCACGTCAGGATGAACAGATGATTGAATAGCCGTAAGCTGACACATTAGTAGTACTCTCCTAAAAGCCATTCATTACCTATGAAAACCCTCTTTAATCCTGCTTTTCTAGCAGCCTCAAATGCTTGTTGCGCATGTCTTCTACTTGTTGGTGGCAGATCCCGTAACAGATGTGTAGGGTAAAACGCTAGTAATACCAAAGGCGTCTCCTCATCTATTGAAGCTATGTATTCTGCTATATGGTACACTTCCTCTGCATCCACATATCCAGGAACAAGAAGAATGCTTACAACAAGTAATGGAATCTCCTTCCTTTCTTTTGCCATCTCAGCAACTAATTTAACATTCCTCTTCACTCTTTCAACTGCTTTCCAGCCATCGATTCCTGTAAGAGCTTGATATACAGCAGGAGACCAAGCTTTCCAATCAATCTTTACTATACCTCCACTAACGAGACTAATCCTTGCCATCTCCTTCATTATATTCTCATTAACAACTCCATTTGTCTCCCAGCAAATCCTCTTTATAATACCCTTTCTCTGGGCTTCTTCAACGATTCTTCGAGAAACCTTTAAAGCATAGATAGCATGTGGTCCTGGATCTCCTCCGAAATAGCATACACAGGGAACCTTACTATAAAGCGCCACTCTTACAATATCATCTTCAGAAACCTTATACGCTATTCTAAGTCTACTATTGACAATCATATTCTTATGCTCCCAATTCTGGCAAAAGAGACAATCAAGATTACATCCGGCAAAGAATATAGCCAGATTATAGTAGCCATACTCAGGACCATTCACTAAGGCATACTTTGGATATCCAGCACCAGTAGCTGCAGGGCAAACAGGAGTCGCTACACAATTTGTTGGAAGGGGGTCCAGATAGTAATGCAGTATACCTGTGCTAAACCCTTCAATAGGCTTTAGCAGACCACCATCATTTTTCCAAACACCACAGAAACCAACACCATTTGGAGGTATTACGCACTCATTCACGCAGATATTGCATTTAACTCCATCTGAATGTCTTGGAGGTTCAGGAGGAAGACCAAGCCTCTTTCTATATTCTATATGAGCCTTCATGGCGATCTGCAACGCTTCATATGGTCTGTTCCTTAAGCAGTCAACGCATACCCCTATTACATCACTAATGGTTTTTCCACTCCTACCACATATGATACAGCGACCCATACTAGAAGCATACCCACGGTTTCTTCATCTATCTTAAAGCTAAACAGCTAAATAGCTTATAATACTTTATCATGTGATTAGTGATCAGCTAAAGAGTGGTCTGCGTGATGCTTTATGAATCTTCCAGTGCTTCTCGATCTTTTCCTAACATTTCTAAAAATAGGTGCTATAATGTTTGGTGGAGGGTATGCAATGATACCTATACTAAGGTACGAAGTTGTTGTTAGGCATCATTGGTTGTCAGAGTCAGAATTCATTGATTTAATAGCTATTGCAGAATCAACGCCGGGACCTATAGCCATAAATTCTGCTACCTATATAGGCTATAAAATTGGGGGTGTGCTAGGCTCAGCACTTGCAACAATGGGGGTTATTATTCCACCTTTTACGGTAATTCTAGTAATAGCAACATTCTTGCAGAGATTCTATGAGAACTTCTACGTTAGGAGCGTACTAAATGGTATTAGAGGGGCAATTGTAGGTCTCGTCATGTCAGCGCTTATAACAATTATTAGAGGCACATTTAAGGGTTTAGGGCATGGAGCCACCATTGCTACAGCTATAATAGCTATTGCGGCTTTTATAGCAGTGGAGCTGTTAGATGTAGACCCAATAGTTGTGATAGCTTTGTCTGCACTCGCAGGCATTGCATTAGGGCTTTTAGGTGTTTGGCAACTATAGTATAGATCTACTCGGGAGGCTTTAGTCACAGTGGTAGAGGGGTTTCCATATAGAAGCCCAAGGCCAGGACAAGTTGAGCTTGCCAAGTTCATAGAGGATAATGCTAGGCCCGGCAAGTTGATTGTTGTATCAGCTCCTACAGGGTTTGGAAAAACAGTTTCTGTTCTCTATGCTGTGAAAAATCTTGTTAAAGAAGGTGTTTTTGAGAAGGCTTTATACACGGTTAGAACGCGTAATGAACTAGACCCTGTGATTAGGGAGGCAAGGTCTCTAAAGCTTCGCTTTGCAGTACTTTATAGTGGTCGGAGAATGTGTCCAATGATTAACGAGATTATACGAGATGAAAGCGCATTAGAGGGCTTCTGGATACTATGTGGCTTGATGAGGGTGCAAGGTAGGTGTAGGTATTATTCAAGGATTCAATCAATGATACCACACCTCATACTTTCCGTAATTCTTGGCTCTTCGAATCACGTTGATGTAGCCAGGAATTTAGCTGAAAAGTTAGGTGTATGCCCATATTTTGCAACAATTAATATCCTGAAC
>JAPYWC010000083.1 GCA_028276605.1 Desulfurococcales archaeon | reverse complement strand
GCTATCATAAGGTTTATTGGGTATGATGCAAATAGAACCTTTAAGCATACATTCAGAGGAGTTTTACACATTTCGCAAGCATCTAATACTAGGATACAAAACCTTTACGAAGTGATTAGGTTAGGCGATATAGTTAGAGTAAAGATACTCAACAATTACATACCATACCTAGTCACAATGAAGGATGCCAAACTAGGTGTAATTGAGGCGTTTTGCTCTCGTTGTGGAGCTCCTCTATATAGAGACAGATCTAAAGATGTCTTGAGGTGCAGGGTCTGCGGAAATATTGAGTCACGCAAAATTGCTCCTGACTATGCGTACATATTACATAAGTAGGTGCGTAAAAGACAATGACAAAAGTATTTATTGAGAGAGTTTTCACATATCCCTGTCCTTCAAAATCATTTTGTGTAGAACTTTTGGAAAAGCTAGATGAGGAGCTAAGCTTGGAGGCAGAGCTTTATGCTGAGCTAAAGCATGATAAAATAGTGTTTAGAGTTATTGGTTTAGAGCCTGCTGTTGAAACATCGATCACTAGAATAAGAAACTTTATAATGCAGTATGTTCAGCTAAGCACATTAAATCCTAAACGAGGTATTTCAGCAGATCAGCTGACGAAAATGATTCGTAGGTCAATACCATTGAATGTTTTAGCAGAAGTTTTGAAGAGGCAAGGGGTAGCAGGGGTTGAAGTCAAAAACAACGTAATATATGCTAATATTGATATCGATACCTTAAAATCTTATGCAGAGCTTGTTGCAAATGCACTTGAAAAAGCTTCAAATCTCAAGGTTTCACAAAGCCTAAAACATGTAATTGTAGCTGCAATAGCATTGTTTAATATTAGCGTTCAAGAAATTTTTGAAAAGTTACAGTTATGTGGTGCACTAAACGAAGAAGGCGAACTTGCTGTACCATGGCAGAAAGCTCTAGACTGTATTGAGGAATTAAGCGAAGAAGCGTTTTCAAGGCAAGATCTAATTGACACAACTACACAATAACTTTTATTTGGGATTAAAAGTTAAATTAAGTATAATTTATGAGGTGTTCGCAAAGCCATGTCCATCCGCATTGAGCTAAAGAAGCTTACTGACAAGGAACTAAGATTTGTGATTTACGACGAGGACAAGCATTCATTGCCTAACTTAATAACTAAGTTAGCGCTTAAGAAGCCTGGAGTCACCTTCTCAGCTTACATTATTGAACACCCAATAGTTTCCTACCCTGAGGTTGTAATCTTAACTGATGGGTCTCGGAGCCCTGTAGAGGTATTAGAAGAGGTGGTAAATGAAATCAGAACATTAGTGGAGCAGTTCTCAATAAAATTTGAGGAGGCTTTAAAGAATGCGGTTAAAAAAGGAAAGTAGGGTAATTGTTATTGATAAAGTTAACAACATTATTATTGGTATAGTTCTAAGGGGTGTAAAAGGCGTAGAAGATGTATTAACTTTCAACAGCTGCAACGATTTAATAAATTTTTGAATAATAGACAGGGTATTGCAGGAGAAATAAGCTATATCACTATTGCTAGTCAGCTCGATGAATGTGAATTAGGTAAGCACTTTAATGAAATGATTCTCCAATACGCAAACGTAGACAACGATGAATTGAGGCACAGTCTTGAAGATGCATTAATGATTTTAAATTTGCTAAAGGCAAAGCTTATAAGGCTTAAAGTAATTCAACATGATATTTAGTGGGAGATGATTAAGGTTTTAAGGACTGAGTAATTGATGAGAAACCCACGCTATGATCCCTCACGTAGCTTGTTCAGCATTTCTTCAATGATATTTTTAACTATTTGAGGATCAGCTTTACCATTTGTCTTTTTCATTACCAAGCCAACTATGTAATTAATTGCTTTTGGATTTGATAAAGCGTCCTTTACAGCTTTCGGATTCTCGTTCATTACCTCCTCTACAATCTTATGTAAGTAGCTTCTATCAGTAATCCTTACATAGCCTGTGGTCTCCACATATTTCTCTATATCTAGCCCTTCTAATACAATTCTAGGTAAAAGTTCCTTAACCATCTTGGAAGTGAGTATACCCTTATCCCAGAGGCTTAGGAGCTTTGCTATGTGTGTAGGGGTCGCTTTAATTGCTGATGGAGACAGATTGTATTCGTGTATCCAGCGTAGAAAGTCTGTTATTAATAGATCAGCAAGCTTTTTGTAATCATTATACATTTTTGCTGTTTCTTCAAAGAAGTCTGCTAACCATTTTATTAATACAAGTACTGTTGCTCTATATTCATCAAGATTGTACTGTTTCATAAATCTTTCTATTCTTTCATCTGGTAGTTCAGGCATAGATTTGATTATTTTCTCTATGAATTCTCTGCTCATTCTTAGAGGTGGAAGATCGGGGTCAGGGAAATATCTATAGTCCTCTTCAACCTCCTTAACCCTTAAAGGTACTGTAATTCCCTTCTCTGGATCCCAGTGCCTTGTTTCTCTCTCAATTTTTCCTCCCTGTTCAATAATTCTTCTTTGCCTGACAATCTCATATGTCAACG
>JAPYWC010000009.1 GCA_028276605.1 Desulfurococcales archaeon | reverse complement strand
GCTAGGACTAGGATTCTAGATCCATAAACCTCTATAGGAACGGTAGCAGTATTGGTTATGGTGATTGCAATGGTTTGTATAAGTGTTGTGGGGATGGCGATGCTCTCAACAATTGTTCTAGTCATGGTCACAGTCACAGTGCTAACAAGTGTGTAGGTGTATGTAGCTGTCCTAACCTCTGACACGCCAGCCCCGGTAACCAAGCAAAGCACCTACAACGAGCATAAGCAGAGCAATAACAATAGTTGCAACACGTCTAGACATGCTCATCACCAGCACAGGTACATGTTTAGGGAAAGAGAGGTATGCTTTCATAGGCTCAGACCACAGATACCAAACATGTTTAGATAGCGTAGCCTTAGGCTCTTGAATGCGGCTAAACATTTATAAACACCTCATTTAACTGAGAGTAGTACTCAGATGTTGTCTATGGAGAGCCAGGTGCAGATTCTCAAAGGCATCGCTGATAGGATTTGCAGAGAGCTTGGAACACTTTGCTTCAGCGATTTGAGTGGTGAGGAACTTGAGAAGATGCTTATGTATGTATTCACATGGGTAGAGACATTCTACTACATAGACCCTGTAGAGTGCGCAAAAGACGAGGACTGCGCATCAAAAGCTCTGGAGATTCATGGAGCAGTAGTTCCACTAGCACTAAGAAACCAGTATACCGTAGACATCGACGAGGAGCTCATAAGGAAAACAGTTGAAGAGCTGCTAAAGATAGAGAAGCTACACCAAGACAGCTCAGCACCTTAGCACCCAAACAATTCTCACATCCAATACCTCGAACCTCTTCAAACACTCAATAACCAGGGTCTACGAAAACAGCAAATAGTAGCACATGTAAAGTGCTTGCAACGGACATGATCAGAGCAGTAATAGTAGTTGCAGAACGTTTAGACATATACATCGCTGGCGGTAGATACGCAGTTTTTAAGGAGAGGGGAAAGCCTTTATATGCTTAAGCAACAGGATTTATGTACATATATTGGAATAAGTATAGATGATGTGTTTGAAAGTTGTTGTGTACAGACATTTTGGGGAGGGGCTACACTTAGTTTGGAGTTATTAGTACTTAACGTGTAAATGGAATGATTCCTATGAGTTCGATGCCTACTGTCATGTCAGCGTCATTCGTAGTGCTACCTCCTTTGTAGGGGTCTTGGAATGCTATTGCTATCCAGTACCTTCCTTGTGGTGGTATTGGTATATAGATTGATTGCGATATCTTCACGAAGTAGTTGTCTTTACCGAAGTTTGTTACATAGGTTTTGTGGTAGTTGCATATCTCTTGATATCTGTACTCCCTAACAATGTATGTGTAGTTGTTTTCGCCTATCAGAAGGATTCTTAGAACCCAGTCAGTCACATCAATATCTGCAAGCTGATTAGAATCTGGATAGGAGTTGTCGTGGAATATAATGTTTATGTATAGGAGCACACCTGAGTATCTAGAGCCATCTATAGACCCATCGCTGTTGCCTAGAGCTTTACCTATCTGCAGAAGCTTTAGGGTAAGAGGCTGAGTACTGTAATCACTATAGTCATTAGCACCCCCAGTTTCGTAAGGCCATAAGTCATCAATTTTATTGTCACTTCCGTAGTAAACATCCTCCGTTATGAATATAACATCGTTAACGCCATTGCCATCAACATCACCTATGTATAGGTATGGGAAGTAGCTTGTCTGCCTCATAGGGCTCTGTGAGGAGCTTATCCTCATAAAGTTTGCTACGTAGCCTGCAAAGCCATTGAAGTATATTATTAGGTTTAGTGATGAATCTACGCCATAGTACCAAAACCCAATAGCAGGCAGGTTAATGCCGCTACAATCACTAGGATTTGTTGATGAGCACGCAATCACATTACCTCCTCTAAGAATCTTTATAACGCCTGTGAAGTTATTTATGAGTATCCTCCAACCATTTTCAGCGAGACTTATGCTTCCACCACCAACTTTAAAAACTGTGCCCGGTAGTTTAGGTCCTGCTAGCAGTATTGAGAATCTTGGAGGTGTGTTAAGACCAGATCTATTTTCGCGTACCCAGCTAGGGTCGTAACCAATTACAGCAACTCCAAATGGTAGTCCAGAGCTACCTGTAGATATTGGTACGTTGAAGAACTCTGCTTCTTGACTAGGTGGCAGTAGAAGCAGTTTATCTGCTGAAGCCATGCCTTGAATATTTCTATTGCTTGTGTAAGGCTTGGCAACAAGGTTTGGCGGTACATCAAACTCTTTTGCTAGACCCTCAGGTGAATTTATATCGAAGGTTATTGGTATTATCCTAGTGGTGTTAAAAGCTTTAGTAATCTCATTTACCCTAGTTGTAGCTGGGTAGACAATAACACCGTCCACAGTAACCAATGCAACAGCTCTGTACACCTTTTCAACATAGCAGTAGGTGCTTTCACCTGGTTTCAGAACCGTTGAGCCGCATATGCTTGAAGCGCTAAGAGCTTTAAATGTGCCTGCTCCTGAGTCGTAAACTACTATATAGTCTAAAGCAACGTCTCTAGGGCTCCAGTTCTCTATAGTGATATTCGAGCCTTTCACATTTAGCACTAGGTTTGTTGAGCTGTAGATGCTGCCATAATTGATTATGTTTCTGAACCCCTCTATACTACCCTGATACACCGCACTTAACTGAATAATTGTGTAGAGGAATATTGTTAGGACTATAACTGCAAATATGAAGGCTATGATAAGCGTTGATAAAGCTCTCCTCACAAGCTTCATCAAGCTTTTCTCACCTCGGAGCCACTGCTATACCTATATACTCTACACCAACTATTATATCCAGATCATCCATAGTCCTGTCCATGTAGTAAGGGTCGTAGATCTCTAGAGCTATATAGTACCTCTTCCCCGTGTTAGGTATGTACAGCACAAAGTCCTTATTTATGTAGGATACTGAGAAGGGGTAAACGTTTCGATACCTTGAAAGCTCGTAGTAGCTTAGGTACACCGAGTAAGCAAATGACTTTGTATCGTTATCGTATAGACCAACCCTAATTATTACACTGTTACTTGAGTCTGGAGCATTACCAGCATAGTTATCGTTATCCCAGAAGAATATCCTAGCAGTTAGGATAGCTACGCTATACTTGCTAGAGTCTATAGGCACATTAGTGAACACAAGCCTTACTGGCTGAACAGTGGACTCAACATAGTTATAGGTTCTGCCCCCAATGTATAGCCTATCATTCACAACGCTTGAATCGCCGTAGTCGAAGTCCTGTGCGACTAAGATGAACTCTGAATTCCCGTTACCATTGATATCCCCTACAAAGATGTAAGGATCTAACCCAACAACACCACTACTAGGCTTTGTAGTGTTGGTGTATATAGCTATTCTATCACAGGCGCTGCTAAAGGTTAGCCTAAGTGGAGGATCTCTAGATGCAAATGCTATATTTATGCCCATGTCAACAACCACACCATTTATTATTGGTTTTGTTGAACAGTTCTCCAGCTTTATCCTATACCTTAGGTATCCCCTTTGAGCAATGTTTATGGTGCTTTCACCTATCCTTAGGCTATCTCCTGACACACCCCTCCCAACTATAAGTATATTTGTCTTGTTATTCAATGGATTAGTGCCGACTATAACTAGGTACACACCATTTAGTATGGCATTGACGGAGCCTGATGATTGTTGAAGCAGTGTGAGCTGAACTGATGTGTTTATAGCTCCGCTAAACAGGATGTTTGGATTCTCCAAGAATCTTACAACATTGAGGGTGTTTGTTATAGTCACTCCACTGTATATGGGGATGACATGTATAACTCTAGAGGTAAGCATTTCATACGTTTTGTCTATTGCGAAGACCTTTCCTAATGAAGTGACAACAGCTATAACTGCATAATTATTAGAGCTACAGTTAATAGTTGTCATTTCCCCTGGTGATAGAACGCTTTTTTGAATTGTACATGAACTGCTTCTGGCATTTGCTACTACAAGTCTTCTGCTAATTGTATCGTAGATCACGAGGTTAGTTATGTTCGCTGTCGTTGAGCCTATATTAAAAACATTGAGCGTTCCCTCGCCTGGATATAGCCACAGGTTTTCGTTTTGAAACGCATTAAAGAAGCTTATCTGGCTCCTCTGCTGAACAGCTACAGGTTTTGGCAGTGATAGGACTATGTAAAGCAACACAATTGCAATTATGGATATCGCTATTGTAGCTGCAACAGATTCACCAACACCTCTCCTAACAAACCTCATAACCTAATCACCCAGTCATAAGAGCAACACTCAAGTTCTCTATGTATAGTGTGAAGTCCAAGTCGTCTAAGTATCCATTGTAACTGTAGGGATCTTGAAAAGCTATGAACACATAGAACTTTTTCTCTCCAGCAACATCAGGAGGTGGAAGAGGTATAAACACCACACTGCTTTGAGCTTGTGCTGTTGGGGGATATGTATCCTCATACCTTGTCAGCTCCCTAAACGTGTAGCTCCTATAGCTATAGATATTGCCCTTGTCATCAACAAGCCCAACAAACATTATTGGATAATCATACGATGTTCCTTCTTCATCGCTTCCTTCATTATCGTGAAACCTGTAGTTCAAGGTGATAATAACACTAGAGTAGTTCTTATTAGATATGACTAGCTGTGTATATACAAGAGCAAACGATTTTGTTGAGTAATCAAGTAGCATATCATAGCCATCATTTCTGTTAAAGTACCAACCCCATGTCCTATCTATTGTTGTGAAAAGTATTGATGCATATCCGCTGCTTCCATCAGTGTTCATAAGCAGTGTATATGGATTGTAACCTGTTTCCGATGACATTCTTCTGCAGTATACCTCTACCCTACTAGCTTCACCAACTAGGTATAGATTTGAGAAGTTGAAGGTGTACTCTGCTATGTCTTGGTTCGGGGTCTGCAACCATTCTCTTCCTAATAGCAGGATCCCTTCAGATCTTGAGCTTCTAAACCCATAGATCTTTACCCTTACGGGACCTAAGGAACATAGATTCACCTGATTGCCGTTTATTGCTATGGTTAGTGAATTGCTTGTTATCATTATGTTGTATGTTGATGTGTTTAACGGGTTGTAGCCTATCCACAGATTATTAATGTACTGGTTATTGATGGCGATTCTAACATTACTGAATACTCTATCTAAGCTCCATACATATTTTGAGCTGGTTCCGCCGCTCATACCCAGTGATGAGGCTAATGCGATTTGGTCGCTGATTGATAGGTTAACTACTTTGGTTGGATTCACTGGGTTGTCTAGTGTTGCTATTTTGAATCCTTTCTGTGTAAGGATTGTTAGATTCCATATGTTCTCCCCTTCTGTAACCTTAATTGATATTAGCTGAAATATTTTTGGTGTTGGTGTCTGTTCTGGTTGCTGAGGTGTTTGTACGTGTTGTTGTTGTGTGGTTAGTGATATTATTTTTGCTGGTACTACCACCCCTCTACATGTTATTACGTATACTAGGATTGGCTCAGCTACATAGCCATATGTCTTCAGGTTCACTGGTATGTAAACAACTTTACCTGGCTCTACATACCTCAAAGTATTTGAGAGCACTACATACGTGCCTTCAGATACTCTTAGCAGTACCTTATCTATCTCAACCCTTTCCCCAGTTCGAGAGTATATGTATAGGTGTAGAACCCCCTTATCATCAACCACACCTGTAGCATTAATATCTCTAGTTATAGATGCTAGCATCAGCTGTGTTGCTGAGAACAGCTTGTTGCTTGCATCAGAGCTGGGCACAGCTCCATACATTGTGTATATATACAGCGTGAAAGGCAGTACAGCTACTATGAATATGGCTATGAAGATTGTTACCACTATTCCTGTTGATTCTCCCCTCATCTTAGCGTCACCTCGTAGAAGCCCACTATGTAGGGTACTCCATTATACATTGTTGTAATTAGTATCCTAACCCTGTTACTACTTCCTCCAAGATCTATACTAACAATGGTGTTTTCATTGCATAGCCCCTTAGCCCCTCTCAGTGCACACTCATTCTCAACTCTGCATATGTTGATTGGAGAGCTGATTGTGAAATTGTTTCTAGCTGCGTACTGCTGAAAGCTTATTACCTGCCCCTCCCAAACAGTGTAGACCTTGCTTAAAGAGCCTGAGAAAACTGTTGAAGATGCTAAGCAATCTGAATCAGTATCGCAAGCAATTCCATTGTCATCGTTAACAGGGTTGTAAACTTTTATAGAGCTGCATGACAAGTACCTCGAGCCATCGTCTACAGCTATAAAGAATGGTGCTCCCGACCCATCCAGCTTTTTGAGCAGTATCCACAGGGTGTTGGAGCTAGAGTCAAAGGATATTGTGTTTATGAATGTGTTGGAGGCTTCTTGCTGAATAAAGTTCAGAAGGTTTACCTGCTCCCTGTACGACGAAATCATTGTGTTTACATAGGCTAGCATGGTTGTGCCTATAATGAGTGCAATGCCTATGAAAATTATGGCTGAGACCAGCTCAGACTGTCCAATAGTAAACACGCTTTCCACACCTCATGAATTGCAGCACTCATTGAAGATTTTATACCTTTATAAGATTGTACACCTTAATATAAGTTATATACTTTTATAATAGCTGTGTTCAACTCGTTGATGTGTAGTTATATGTGTTTAGTATGTAGACCTTATTGCTTATAAGGATGGCTGTGTAGATGATGGTTTGAGGCGTGTTGAAGACCACCACTATGTTTTCACCAGGTTTCTCGGGGTAGAGCATGCATATGTCTATCCTCTCTGGAACACTAACCCCCGTTGCATATACATAGAAAGGCATTTCAAAGCCGTTTGACAATACGTATATGTTTCTCCTCGAGACAGAGACAGTTTTAAATGTAGCCCCAACAATGCTTGCAACAGCATCGCTACAGCTTCTTAAGGCAGTGCTATTAGCTATGAGGAATGCTATAGGTTTTGAAGAACCGTCAAGCCTTCTAAACAAGACAGCAACACTAGTGTTCTCCCTAGCAATGAACCTTACAGCAACATTCATAGACTCAGAGGAAACAACAGCTTGAATACTTAGAACACTTTCCGTGGAGGCGTGAAACGAGTTAAAGTAGAGGAAGAGAGCTATAGAAAAGACTAAGACGAAACCAATAAAGATAGCCATAGCCAAAACCTCTGAAAGACCTCTACAAACAAGGCATCGCAACCCAGTAGCACCACATCAAACTTAATACAATAAACATTTTAAGCGCATGTGATGCAACAACATGAAGAGATAGCTTCAGATCCGCAAAGCCTTTCAAATTCGTTAAAGAATTTGGTGAAGTCTATTACTATATACCGCTCCCAGCATCTTCTCCTTCTACCTCTCAACTCTTTGTTCCGTATATGCTATGAGCCACAACTTTATCTCTCCACCTCTAACCCTATCCCTAAGCCACGGATCCCTAGAGTAGCCAACACCACGACACTCCTTAAGCAAATCCTCTCCCAATCAATCTATCTACAAGTCTATCTACAATACAAACTGAACAAGCTTCTCCCCCAATCAACCCCTCAATAACACTACCAATATTGTCTACCCCTTCTCAAGCTTGTTAATGTCGTTAAGCGGGTTTTCTACTCGATAAAGTTTTGAAAGCTATGGCTAGGGTTATTGAGGAGTGTACAACATGTTAAGCGGTAATCAGACTTATTTATACTATAGGAGCCTGGATTTGAATGCTTTGATAAAGTTGAAGAAGGGGAAGAACTCGAATCCGGTGTTCTAAGTTCACTCCATAGCTGTATCTCAGAAGTCTGCTTATGATTGATTTTAGCAGCTAAGCTACTTCAACATCTCTATACTTTTCAGACATGATGTAGAGTACTGATATGAAGAGAGCTATTGTTGTGGCTGATAAGGGTATTGCGGTTGATGGAACGTTGTAGAGGTTGTAGATAGCAAATGGCTCATATATTAGTATTCTTATTGAATCTCCTAATGGGGGTAACTCGCTTACCATATTCTTTAAATTGCTTGGTAAAACCTTTGTGATGTTGTAGTATGCACCTGCAAAGTCTTGACCGCATATGGCGTCCATTAGAACCCAATCCCATATACATGTTTTGATGTATTTGAGGTAGACTATGTAGTACCCTTTCAAACTTGTTAATGTGATGATGGCTGAGGTTAGTACTAGGAGAAGTAGTACTATAGCGGCAAACACTATCAAGCCTCTTGCTACAGGTCCTAGAGATTCTCCAGTAACATCATCTTTTAGTGGAGAAAGACCTCTGTATCTCCCTCTAGCGATATCCTCTCTCAGCTTCTCAATTCTCTTCCTATCAGCTAGAAAATATGTTAGTACCAACCCTGTGAAGAATCCTCCTAAATGCGCCCATACCGCTATGAATGGGGAGATCAATACGTAGAAGAATTGGAGTAGAACCCATAGCGCAAGATATGCTCCAGCCCTTACCTTAAAGCATTTGTATGTAAACCTAAAGCCTATGCATTTACACATTGCTGAACCTGGGTAAAGAAGAATATAACCTCCTATCAACCCGCTTATAGCTGCTGAAGCTCCGACCATCGGCATGTGCGCTTCCCCCAAGTTGAATGCAAGTGTTATAAGTGCTTGTGTGTAAGCTCCTACAATACCTGATGCAAAGTATATTATGAGGTACCTTAGCCTACCCAAAGTAATCTCAATGTTGTCGCCAACTATATACAGGAAAAACATGTTGCCTAAGAGGTGGAGAAAGTTTGCATGCGAAAACATAGAGAATATTATCCCTAGGAAACATCCTCCAGTAGCTACACACACAGCTGATGGATAGGTCTTGTACGCAAATTCATCAGTTATGAAGAATATCCCACCAGTGGATAAAGCTACAAGAACATTCAAGACTATTATGAGCTTTGTAAGCCAATAACTACCAACAGGAGAAGTATCCTGAAGCTCACATACAGTAGCTCTTAAAGGACCTACAACACCTCTAAAATACTCCTCCTCTTCACCACTTTCCTCATCCAAAGACATAAACCCAAAACCCACAGCCATCCAACTACATTAGTATAGAACCGCCTAAAAACAACATCTATAGCTAAATGAAATATATGCTTTCAACAGCTTCTCGAATCCCAGCCCTAGAAAGAAATCCATTTTACTTAAGTACCTGTAGCACGTGGCTATAGACATCAACTTATTTACCAAGTCACTGTCATGCCTATAAAAATATGGGATCTGTGGATAGGGTCTCAAAAACTGTATAGAATGTGCGTAGGTACAGAAAATCGCGTGAAATTGTAATTGAGTGGGTTCTGAACCTTATTGTCGGTAACATAGGGTATCGTGAAAGTATTACCACATTATAGCTCTTCCTCAGAGACACCAAATTCTTTCTCAATGCCTACCCCCTCTAGAGAACCTCGCCTTACATGCCTTAGCCTAGAAACAGAACCCATGCTATGTGCTCTGCAAACTGTTGTACTGTGTATAGCCTCTAAAATTCTCTTGACCTCATCCTCACCACCTTCACAAGGCTCTCCAAGAGGGTTACCAAAGCAAAGATTCTCACCTTTATCACTAAGAGGAGTGTTCAGGTATAGAGACAAAGCCTCTAAACTACTCTCCTCAGACCTGGGGAAGGGGTTTAGCTATAGCTTTAATAATAAGATTTATTGATTTTGAATATCCCTCGAGATTTAGAGAACGCCAAACATGTGCCCTGACGCTGATTTGCCTGAAGAGGTTTTGAAGCATATTGAGCTTGCCGAGAGGTTTCTCGCTGAAGGTAGAGAGCTCATCGATAAGGATTCTGTTCAAGCAAGTGAAAAGCTCTATAAAGCAGCTGAAGAGGCTGTCAAGGCTCTTGCCACAGCCCTCAACCCTCCAGAAACTAGAAAAGCTACTGAATCTGGTGGCTCGTGGCCAAAACCTCTTGAAAAAGTTGCTCAAAGTGTAGCCAGAGCTCCTGGTGTTAAAGAGTTCATTCTCTGGTGAGACACAGCACTCAAGCTACATGTAGACGGCTTCCACGAAGCAAAGCTGAGCAGCGAAGATGTTAAGGAGAGGTACGAGTACATAGAGACCATGGTCAACACAGCCAAGAGAACCCCCACAGAAACAACAAAATCCTCACAAACAACACTGAACGGAAATGCTATGCAGATGAGCAGATGTAGTTAAATGTCCTTACTGTGGCTATGAAGAAGAGTTCAAGCTCCACAAAACCTGGAAGTTCAGATTCTACACAGTTAAAAGACTGAAGTACCCAAAATACAGAGGAATATTCAATTACTAATCTGTATATCTGTAAGCTTCTGGCTAGGCGCTCATAATATGTGAAAACAGTTTCTCCCTTCTTTCTCAAGGTAAGCATCCTATTGAGAAATTGCTTCAACAACATATTCTTGTGTCTACTTTCTGAAATCTGATGATATGGCTTGAATGTAGAGTTCTAAGACCTTCCACGAAATACTGAGAAATTACTTTAGAAGTACTTTAGACAGTTATGAGGTCTGTTTGGGCTATATATAACGCCTATATTAAGGGTTTCATAACACCTTTTAAATAGGTGCATTGTAACTTGAGAGGTTCTTCGTGATGGTATTAAAGATGCTTATTAGGTTTTGGGGTAGGAAGCCATTTGGTATTGTTAAGCGTTACCTGGATTCTTCTGATCGTGTTGTTGTTGATCCTTTCGGTGGTTCTGGCTCTATTGTTTTAGCTGCTCTTGAGATGAGTAAAAGGGTTGTATACTCTGATATAAATCCTTATGCATGGCTTGTTGCACATGTTCATATAGCTGGTGCTGATGCTGATGAGTTTCTCTCTGCAGCTCTCAAGGTTCTCGAGAACGCCTCTAAGATTTGGAGGTTTGCAAGCTCTGCTAAGCTTCCAATCGACTACCTCTACTATCGCGGAATCCCATTTCTTAAGAAGAGGAATTTTGAGAGGGTAAGCGAGTTTTTCTCTCCAGAGAATAGGAAGAAGCTTAGAGCTATCTTAGCATCCATAGACTCTGTAGAGGCTAGCCCAAGAACAAAGCTAGCGCTTTACCTAGCATTCTGTGCAGCATTGTTTCCAGCATCGTATATGAAGAGGTGTGGTGCTGGGAGCTGGGGAGTTCCAAGCTACTGGGCGCCAGAGAGGAGATGTCCTGAGGATGCTTTAGAAGCTTTTGAGAAAGCGATTAAGAGGTTCTACACATTCTTCAAAACCAGGAAATTCTATAGCGTGTGCTATACACTAACTTGTGATGCCGATGCAAGAATCCTTCTCCACAACGCATTATCGATTAGGTATAGAAGTGATTGGACATTGGTTACAGACCCTCCACATGTTGATGAGATTCAGTATGCAGAGCTATCCTACTTCTACTGGACATGGCTAAAAATATCGAGATTCCCTCAACTCTTCAAGAGCTTAACAGGGAAAACTCCAAGGCTTTACATGTCGAGAGAGGTTATAGTGAATGAGAGGAGGGGTAAAACACTTGATTCATACCTAAACGATTTAGAGATCTTCATGAGGAGAACAGCTGCGTTGAGAAAGAAGGTCTTGATACTTCACGAAGAGGATAAGAGAGCTCTAGAGAAGTTTATTGAGCTAGCTAAGAAGGTGTGGAATGATATAAAAGTTGATGTGGTGGAGATGGAGGAGCAGAGAAATATAGGGCCTAGAGGAAGCAAAGCATACATAGTAATTTACAGCGTTTAGAGTAATTAATACATTCCCCTATACTTTTACATTGTTTTTAATACTTTTAAAGAGAATCATTACAGAAATTTCTTGGTGTGCGCTTGCCGCCATCGCTAAATGAGATTAGATGTTACCAGCTTCTCGTGAAGAAGCAACTTGAACACTTTAAACTATCTCAAAGTAGCAAAGCTGTTGAATACCTTGTTTACGTTCTAAACCCATCAAATGCAGTTCCTACTGAAATTCCAAAGCCGAATCTAGGCTATAAGTATGTGATTTACGATATTTCTAAGGATCAAGAGCTCTCAAGCTGCGTAGATGTGTTACGGGGCTTGGAGTCTAGAGGTGTTGTGGTAAGGATTGGAGAAATTGATGGAGTACCTGTTTACACTACGCTTCACGGAGATGTTGTGTTTAGGGTTATTCGTGGAAGAGCTTACGAAGATGATTTGGATGGTAGATGGGTAGGGCAATACATTATAGAGTTTGAAGAGTCCAAGCTACCAAACTTCAACGCTGTTAATGTAGATAATTTAAAGGTGCTGCTGATTCGTTTCTTTAAAGGTAATGGGGTAAAAGAAAAGGAGGCTAATGCAGCCGCTAAAGCCATTGTTGAAGGCTTGAAGAATGCTGGATTCAAATCCCTAGCTCTATGGCAGTACAAAGCTATTGAGAACATACTTTTAGGAGCTGAAGACTACTACGTTATCGACGCCCCTACTGCAACAGGTAAGACACTTGTGTTCATGGTTCCTGCTATAGCCTATGCACTTGCAAAGAAGCTACAGCAAGGACTTCAACTACAGAATGTTGCATTTGGATTTGGTAGTGAAGGCGCGCTGCTAGTCTATCCCCGAAAATCTCTTCAGAAACAGCAACTAGAGCTCCTCCTAAAAATACTGCATCATGTGAACAAGTACCTCAAAGACGAGCTAGGCATAGAATTAACTGTCGCCATTGATAAGGGGGTTACAGAAGAGCAAGACTATAACGAGAAAGAGATTGCAGAGATTGACCTAGGCAACGGCTTACAAGGCAAGTTGATACAAGTTCGCACTCCTAGCAAAGTAGGAGGCTCTGAAGTTGTACAGCTAAACACTTTCCTTGAGCTAGCCAATAAACAGAGAATCCCCTTAACATACTTCAAGGGAATGGCTCTACATCGCAGTGATCGTAACTATATCCTGTCTCAATCCCCAGACATACTAATAACCAACCCGTGGACTATTAGGGAGAGGATAAAAAGTACGAAGCCCGATTTTCGAAATGCGTACATTGAGAGAAGCTTCATAGTATTTGACGAAGCTCACGTATATGTCAACATCAATTACCTTGACCTAGTAGCGGCAATAAAGCTCTATAGGCATATGTTGAATTCTCAAATAGGGAAGAGGACGAAATTTGTTCTATCATCAGCAACAATACCCTTAGGAAATAAGAGAGAGCTGGCCCAATGGATTCTTGGCATATGTAAGGATGATAAATGCACATCTTATGATATAGACCTCAACATGATCTCCCTAATTGAGTACGATAAGCTTGAACCTGATAACCCAAACAAAGTGCTAAAAGTAATCATAACCCTTCTACCCTACAGACTATCAATCGAAACTCTCGTACAAGGCATAATACAAATCCTTGCAGCTGCATTAATGAATAGATCTCTGAAAGCTATTGTATTTGTTGATAGCATTTCAGAAGTCTCAACACTTAGAAAATATGTTGACACAATCTTTCGTGATAGAGAAGGTGTAGAGGTATGCGATCACATACTTAGTGTTAGCTGCAGGATACAGTAAAGGAGTTACCATCAACAATAATCTCATTAGACCCTCCTTAAGCTTAAGATCTGATACCTATGATGATTATAGCTGGAGTCACCTAGTTGTTCTTGTGACAAAGGCTATCAATAAGACCGTAAACGATCTATTGAATGAGATACAGAAAGTAGCTGATAGCATTAAAGAGCATCACGGAGCATTAGCAGATGATATGAGGAGATCGATAGAGCAAGAATTTACGAAAGGAGCCTACAAAATATTGTTAGCAACCTCAACTCTTGATCTAGGCGTTAACTTCGATGATGTAACATTTATTGTACAGTACAAGGAGCCTATATCCGATGAAGCACTTATTCAAAGAGTTGGTAGAGCAGGTAGAAAAGACGAGTCATTCAGAATTGCAATGGCATTCTACATACCAACATACACACCTATACAAGTTCAAATCATATCCTCAAAGATGGGCTCCACATCAACGAGTCTATCACTCTCACCAGTGTTACTTCCTCATCCAGCAATAGTTCACAAGCTATTCAACGTCGAGGTACTGGAATATGATGTAAAGCAAAGGCTTTTTAGCATTGTACTGTCTAGGGGTGCGTCTCTACAGCAACTCATAAATGCTGCATTAAGCAATATTGTTACTATATCGTCGAGCAATAGGTATGGCGGCACATTTGTACCTTTAGATCGTAGAATTCTAAAGAGGATAAATAGCATCGTGAAAGACATTAGAGCTAGAGAAAAAGATGCAATGACCAAGGTTAAGCATTTACTTACTTCTTGTAAACCTAAAGGCTCTGTAATTGGTCCTACAGTAGCAAAAATCATAAGCGAGTATATCATGCGTTGGATTAAAGAAATAGGAAAGACATTCAGTAAGTATGCAGAGCTTGGAGCAGGTTTAGCGCTTCTAACACCTGATGAAGCCAAAAAACAATTAAATAGACTTAAACAGGAGGTTACTGAATGGCGTAATAATAGACCTCAAACCATTTCATTCAACAATAATATAATAACAGTTATGTTGCCAGCTCAAGAGGAGCCACAACGATCCATTAACTTATCGAAGATTCGAGATCCTAATGCATGTAAAAATAGTGTCAATAGCCTTATGAACGCAATTAATGATTTGATAAATAGTGTCGATTATCTTCTACAATTTCTAGAGGAAATAGGTGATGTGAGGCCCTTCATAATAGTATTGCATGAAACGAGAAAGCCTAAGAAGGTTAAAGATATTGTTACTCAAGATAACTTTGAATATGTATGGTATCGTGAGGATTTGAGGGACTACGTTCTTAAACACATTAGGCTCATTCTTGGTATGGTTTCACGCCACGAATCTGATAGCATAAAACTTTCGATTAGGTGATGGAGGTCATGAGCTCCTCCAGCACCTATTCACGTCAGGGTTTAGCTGCTCTATACGCGTTTACACCATTTAAAATAATCTTCACCTCACCCTCAATGCACGGTACTGGAGACTCGACTATTATGACTTTCTGGTATCCAAAGGGAATGAGAGGATTCTACTGCGAAAATGCTGATTCTCAGCTTCTCTCCAAACCTATCCATGAAATAGTTAATGATAAGAGGTGTGAACGTCTAGAGGAATTGTGGAGAACCCGCCTGCGTGAGAAGGCAATAGATAGGATTTACATATACGAGGAGTTTCCAGCGATTAGATTCTCTTCACAGAGTAATAAGTATGTGCTAATAATCAATAAGAAGCTTTTAGAGCACTTTACTGGTAAAGCATCTGCAAATGAAGCTAGGGAGAGTATAAAGAGATCCCATGATAGAGGGCAATTTGTCTTAGCAGAGTTTAGCTATGAAAGCATTAACAATCCTAACTTCTGTCGTCTAGGTATTGTATTGCTAACGCATAGAGATCAATGCCCACTAATTGGTATATGCCCCATGGCTAAGGGCAAGAGCTGCCCAGAGTTTATAAGATGGAGTAGTGCAAGGGAGAGCTATGCAGGTCTTTACAAGGTTGTTAGCGATATAAGGATTAGGCTTAGAGAGTTTGAAGAAGAGAGGATTGGTGTTTCAAAGACTTTGCTTACTTTACCATATAAAGGGAGACCTTTCCTTAAGATACTATTCATTGATCCTGTTAATGTTCTCGCCTACTATGATGCTGTGAACTTCTTGCCTAAAAAGTTCGTCGCCAATATGCTTAGGGTGAAGTTTGGTAAGACTCTTGGTATAAGGCTTTACATGACCTCAGCCCTAAAGATAGAGTTCAATGATGCAGTTCTTAATGAGTTGTTGCAGGATCTTATGCGGGATCCCCTTATTCAGAGTTGGCTACAATTCAAGGCCTATCTCCTCACTAAAGCTAAGGGGTTGCCTGAAGAACATAGACGAGCACCTCTTGCTCCATGGATTAAGCTAGAGTATATGCTTTGTCGTAAAATTTCTGATGATACTAGGAAGAGGATTATAGATGAGATTCAAAAAGCTGATCCCAGTTATATGAATAGAGCTATGAAGTTCATAGTTGTTCACACAATAGCGCATATGATTATTCTTGGGCTCTGGTCATACCTAGGGCTTTCAAGTGATGAGTTAAGCTATGTTATACTGCCCAGTAAAGACTCTAGTGATTCGTATGATGTATGGATATTTGAAGCTGCTTCTGGAGGTTATGGCTTCCTCAAGTACTTGGCTGAGCATAGGGAGGCTCTCTATAACATTATAAGTGGTGCTCTCAGCAATATCTTGTCACGAGATCAGCAGGATCATAGCAATCAATGCGTTGCTTCATTGGACTCTAATACATTTTCATTGCTTCGCAACATCATCTCTACAACTGTTAATAGTTTGAGGCAATTATCATCCCTATCACCGCAAGATATTCAAAAGCTTAACTCTGTTCAGATTAGGCTAGAGATATTCCTAAAGAACATAGAGTATCTACATAATAATGCTCATGTGACACCACATAGCTATGTTGTTAATCGATGCTTAGCAGAGATAATTCCTGGTAAGTTTAAGGAACACTTCAATAAGGTTATAGACAAGTTCATGGCAACATTCGATAGGTTTGATGGTACCGTAGGTAACTACTTTATTGAGGAGGGCTGTATCTCAGGACCCTTTATCCAGCCATTCTCTGTAAGCTGCTTAATCGCCAAGCCGATAGCCAACGGCATTGTTCAGACAAGTCTTGGGAGACCATTGAAGAAACCAATCATTGAATGGGTTAAGATGGCTAGATCCAGCATCGATATAACTACATGGGTTCTATCAGTAGATGGACTCGACGACCTAATCAAGGCTTTGAAGAAAGCTTGCAAGGAGGGTGCAAAGATTAGGCTACTACTTGGAGGAGGTGTGCTCAGCGATAATGAAGCATATAACTCAGCTGTGAACAGCTTGAAGAAGCTATTCCAAGAACTTGGGCAATGCATTGAGGTCAGGCTCTACAATAAGGAGCAGCTACACGC
>JAPYWC010000008.1 GCA_028276605.1 Desulfurococcales archaeon | reverse complement strand
GGATATATATGATCAGATAACTGGGCTTAGGGAAAGGGTGTCAAAACTTGAAGGAGCATTCACACAATTGGTTGAGAGGATTGGTGATCTGGATAAAAGGATAGATGCATTAGATAAGAGGATAGATTCGTTGGATAGGAGAATAGATGCTCTTGATAAGAGAATTGATTATGTGACCAAGGCTTCATGGGCGCTAACAATATCCGTTTTAGCAACGCTGATCGCACAAATACTGGTACAGGTGTTAACAAGGATTCATCTACATCCATAGGCAAGCATTTTTCATATGTTACCATATTCAAATCTCTGGCTCTGGTTCTCAATCTCCTTACTCACTTGGTTGGAGTTGCTTGTGCAAGTTTTTACAACTATTATTGCTTTGGTGTGGGTCTAGGGTCCTTAAGCATGCGGATCATTAGCAGTTCCACGGGCTTCTCATCCTTTGGAACTACGAACACCATGCTCTCTACACTAACCTCTCCAGGTCTTAATATGTAGGTTGATGGGAACATGTTTCTTACGGCTATGCATAAGGGGTCAAGTGCTTTTGCTTCTGAAGAGCTCTTAACATGCTCAAGGTCTTGAAGATCTTCGAAGCGCCAGAACGTGTTACCAGCATCGGTAGCTATTAGCGGTGCTCTATGGTATTTTAACTCCTCCTCAAACCTAAAACCGCTATACACCTTTAGACATGGGCCTTCACTAACATTAGCTATTGTCACTTCCCAAGGGCCAGCAACAAATCTTTGGCCTAGGGTGGCTAGGACTAGGATTCTAGATCCATAAACCTCTATAGGAACGGTAGCAGTATTGGTTATGGTGATTGCCATGGTTTATATAAGTGTTGTGGGGATGGCGATGCTCTCAACAATTGTTCTAGTCATGGTCACAGTCACAGTGCTAACAAGTGTGTAGGTATATGTAGCTGTCCTAACCTCTGACACGCCAGCCCCGGTAACCAAGCAAAGCACCTACAACGAGCATAAGCAGAGCAATAACAATAGTTGCAACACGTCTAGACATGCTCATCGCCGGCACAGGTACATGTTTAGGGAAAGAGAGATATGCTTTCATAGGCTTAGACTACAGATGCGAGGCATGTTTATATAGCGTAGCATTAGGCTCTTGAATGCGACTAAACATTTATAAACACCTTATTTAACTAAGAACAGTACTCAGATGTTATCTATGGAGAGCCAGACACAGATTCTCAAAGGCATCGCTGATAGGATTTGTAGAGAGCTTGGAACACTTTGCTTCAGCGATTTGAGTGGTGAGGAGCTTGAGGAGATGCTTATGTATGTATTCACATGGATAGAGACATTCTACTACATAGACCCTGTAGAGTGCGCAAAAGACGAGGACTGCGCATCAAAAGCTCTGGAGATCCACGGAGCAGTAGTTCCACTAGCACTAAGAAACCAGTATACCGTAGACATCAACGAAGAGCTCATAAGGAAAACAGTTGAGGGACTACTAAAGATAGAGAAGCTACACCAAGACAGTTCAGCACCTTAAATACCCAAGCTTTTGGCAATGGCAGTACTGGTTGATGAAGTAGTCTGGTTTTATTTTTGTGTGCCAGGCTCTGCTCATGGCGGAGAACTAGAGTTTTATTCAGGGGTTTGTTCAGCTGTTTCCTCAGGGCGTTGCTTTGCTAGGGCTGTTTGTAGCTTCTCTAGCTCTTCTCTAATGTTGATGACTATGTGCCTCACCTTACCGCTTGCAATAGCGTCTCTCACACTTTTTTCAACGTCTGTTAGTCTCGATGACTTGCCTGTCTTCACTTCGAAGAATATTATCTCCTCTACACCACCCTTTGAATAACCTTTAAACGCTATATAGTCTACGGGAGAGCCTATGCGTCTAAGGTCCTTGGGCTCTATGCCGTAGTTAGCGAATATGATTAGTGGTGCCAGCTCCTCACCAACTTTGCCAAGTATTGTTGCTAAGCTCTTCTGTATAGCGTCTTCCCTAATCCTCTTCTCATTCTCCTGAATCCACTGCTGAAGCTTTACCTCATACTCCTTCCTAACCTCGGCCTCAACCTCACCACCTTCACAAGGCTCTCCAAGAGGGTTATCAAAGCAAAGATTCTCACCTTTATCACTAAGAGGAGTGTTCAGCGATAATGAAGCATATAACTCAGCTGTGAACAGCTTGAAGAAGCTATTCCAAGAACTTGGGCAATGCATTGAGGTCAGGCTCTACAATAAGGAGCAGCTACACGCAAAAATGATCATAATAGATGGGGTAACAGTAGTTGAGGGAAGCTTCAACCTAACAAAATCAGCGCTAACAACAAACATAGAAAACGCACAGGTAGTTATAGACCCTGAAAACGTCAGGGAAAGAGTAGAGAAATTCAATAAGCTGTGGAGCGAAGCCACAACCATAAGAAAACCAGAAGATCTAAAACCAAAGCAATAACGAGACAGGGTGCAGACATCTCAAGCAAAACAATGCAAACTGCAATAATTTTCTGCAGATAGAATAAACTTATGTGCTATAGTACTATATAAAGAATGTTGCAAGGTATTCAATAATTTTAGGTTGAATCACATTGCCTAATGAGTTAACTAGGAGAGTTGAGGGGAAGGAATTTAAGGATGTGTGTATTAGGAGAGTAGATCCTAACTTATATGGAAGTGTTGATCTATTGCTTGATGAGCTGTGTTTCATCCTTAGTAAAAAGAGTTTCATTGCACATTCCATTATAGATCTTCAGGAAGAGTATGATGAGAAGGTTGTGAAGGAGGTTATATCCATAGTTTCTGGTGCTTATGAATTTCTTGTTGCGCTAGCTTTTGCCAAGCTACATAATGTTGATGTCTATGCTTGGAGTAGTAACTGTGGTAAAGAAGGTGCTAACGCAATAGAGAGCAGCAAATTCTTGTTATGGAATGGTTTGCTAGAGTTCAAAAATGATTTCATAGTGCCATACATGAGCAGAGCTGGTTTAGCAGATATAGAACTGTGTGAAGGGTACTCATGTACTCTAATTGAGGTCACGTTAGGTTTATCGCCAAGAACACTCTATTATGAATTGAACGAGATTCTTGAGCATAGTTCAGTTCTTGGATACAGCGTTAAGGGCAGGATCCTAGTTTTATCGGTGTGTGGTAGAGAATTGGAGTCCTTCGCAAGATATGTTAGTAATGTTTATCCAGGTAAAGTTGAGGTTAAGTCTACATATTCAATCATTGCGGCTCTTCGCGAAGGAAGGAAGCATAATGAAGCAGATCAATGCGAATATATGGTGAACTATTGTATGAGTAGAGCAGGCAACATTGAAATGCTTATACAGGAACTCTTAAAGAAGGGAGATAATGATTTCTTATACATAGCTAAGGCATTAAAAGAACGTGGTTACATCGTACTACCAGCTATGGTTCATATGATCCACATGCTTAGCTTATCAACTTAGTCCCTGCTTCCCCCTATTTTGAATTCTTTGAATGATTTTATTAACTATGTATAGGCTTAGATCTAGAATCAGATCCAGCTCTTCACGAAGTTTCTGCAACAAATCTTGGGATTGCGTATTTGAGGTAAGATCTTCGATTATTAACGGCTCGTAATAACATCTAGGTATGTAAAGTCTTGGTACAACCTCCTGTACAATATTCATGAGATCAGCATTAGTTTTCGCTTTTTCTAACCTCTCCTTCAACTCTTTAATCCTATTATACACTTCATGCCACTTTATATCAGCAACAAGATCAACCTCATTTGCTATTGCAAGTCCGATACTAAATGGATCCTCAGCTTCAACCTGTTTACCTAAGATAAGTTCGGTAAGGAATTTCTGAAGCTTATCAACACCCTTAATACTTACGCCAATATAGTGTTCAAGATCATCCACACGTAATGCGCTTACCTCACTAGCAATATCAAGTAATAAGTGTGTGGCATAATGCATATAGTCTTGTATTATCAGGTGTGAAATCATCTTTAAGGTTTCTAGCTCATTCTCAGTAACTCCTTTCGCATCTAATCCTGTATACTCTTTCAATTTTGATTTAAGTCTCTCTAGGAGGGGTGCAACATCACTTAACTTCATGGGGATGTATATACCGCGAGTTATGAGCGTTGTGCTCAGTTTGTCCTTCAAATTCGCGGGTAAAGCTTTGTATCCGCATAACCTAAACTTAGGAACATTAACGATCTCAACCCTTCCATTCTCTAGCGTAACAACTTTTTGTTCATAATACTTTCTGATAAGCTTTGTTCCATTAGGTATCTTATGTATAACTATCCAATCAAGTATTTCTCCACGCTCTCTATAGGCCTCAAATTCTATCTCTACATCACTTACAGTAAATAGTACACCCTTGTTAATCGAACTTATATCGAGGCAATACCTTGGTTCATCGACATTCCCTCCCCAGATAG
This sequence comes from Desulfurococcales archaeon, assembly GCA_028276605.1. The sequence goes on along the minus strand of JAPYWC010000008.1, from coordinate 12,745 downwards.
CATATAAATCTTTTTCATTCTTCAACTCAATAATTTCAATCTCCTTCTTATCAGGATCTATATTCTTGACAATAAAGACTTTTGTTATTGGTCTTATAGAGCCGAGTAGATACCTAAATATTACATCCTCTATTCTAACCTCTCTTAATGATCTTAGTCTAGATCCATCAATTCTTATAACTTTAAACATTCGTTTATCCTGAGTATAGAAGGAGATTATTATTGCGATTTCTTTATGAGTTCCTGGTAATGGCATATGTATTGTTTTTGGAATTAATGGCGGCTTTGTATACGCAACACTACTATTAGATCCTAGGGGCTTGTGTGTCAATCCCTTCTTCATATATTTATCTAATCTCTTGACTATTGCTGCGTTTGGATTAAACGTAGGGGTATAGATATGTTTTGTAATTCCCTGAACATTTCCTTCCTTAGTAAGTAACTGCAAATACTTTTCTGCAAGGTCTTTGTCACGAGCAGTTCTCACGATTATAATGCTTTCATATTCTCCGGGTCTTCTCCCTGCACGACCTTCTCTCTGAATCATGTCATTTAGTGAGGAGGGTAAGCCCCAGTGTATAACTCTTGAAACATCACCTATGTCGATCCCTACTTCAAGAGTCTTAACAGTTACTAGTATCCTGGTTACCCCTTTCTTAAAGTTCCTCTCTACATGTTCCCTTTCCCAAAGTGCCATATCACCAACGTGTCTATCGACGATAGGTTCGTACACTTTGAATGTATGCCAAGCTATTGATTGAAACTCTCTTGCTAACCTATCAGCAATGTTTCTGTTTGGTGTAAATATGAGGGTCTTGTCAATATCGCTTGGATCCTTAGCTTTCTTAAACATCTCATCTAGAAACTCCTTGATCAGTGCTTCTGCTATGCTATCATCATCAACTTTAACGATATAAATGCGCTTTTTTCCAATAACGTTTGCTGTATCTGGATCGGCCTTAATTGTTACAACGTCATTAATTTGCCAAGCATTCTTAATGTCTTTCTCAAATTTCTTTGTATCGCCCATAGTAGCTGAAAGTATTAATACCTTGTAATCAGATTCGTTATTCGGCTTCTTGCATACGTAGAAGTTCATTATTGTAGGCTCGAGAATCTTTATAAGAAGTGTTAGGTCTCGAGCTCTGTAGAAGTGAATTTCATCAAGTACTATGAATTGTAAGCATCGTGATCCAAACGTCTTTTTCCATCTACCTTTTTCTTGAAGTATTGAAAGTAGAAATTGCGGGTTTGTTAAGACTATTAACGGTTCATTTCTACGTGCAATAGCTTTTACTACATCACCTAGCTTCTTTACTGTATCTCCGTCCAAGAGAATTACATGCAACTTATCTGTACTCAAATAGTAATCGTTTTCACCTTGGTTGCTACAATTAAGAACCTTTTCACATAACCTCCAAAACCTTTCTTTCCAACGATCAAACTGATCTCTTGCAAGAGCTTTCGTTGGGTATACAACAAGTATTAGTACATTCCCACCCTTTTTAACAAAATCCATTGCCGCCAAGATCCCTATCTCAGTTTTACCAGAGGCATTGGGTGTTGAAACTATTACAACCCTAGATCCAGGTTTCCTCAACGCTTCAACAGCCTGTGCTTGGTGCTCGAAAAGGTAATAATCTTCATTAAAACCAAAGATATCTTTTGCCGTTTCAGAGTCAACGGTAGTGCCTAGAATTTCAGAAAGGATTTCAGAAAATCTCTTGCTACTTCTCTTGAGACTATATATAGGTACTTCCACTTCACCAATAATATGAGACCTAAACTTTTTGTATACATTCAAATTCTTGAATCTAAAGTTTAAGGTTAGAGTTGTTAATGCCCCCAGAGACCTCCTCTCAAAATACTTACAAAGTTCTTCTGCATCAACAAGATCCCTAGATGCAACACATAATAACCTTGTAAACACATCCACGCTGCACACTCCCTTCGACTTCAGTATACTGGTAACATAGTTGTAGACATTATCGAAGACTTTGGAATCTACAGAATCAGCATAACTAGCACAGTATTCAAAACTTAGTGCAACATCTCTTGCAAAATCTCTACAATTCGACATCTTTGTTAGACTAGCCTCGAGCATCGTCTTAAAGCACGTGTAAACATTGTTTTGGTGCATGCTCAAGGAGTTCACCACAATATATTCTATAGTTAGGAGGCTTAAGAAACATCACAGGGCGCTTTAGTTACGTAACAAATTTATATAGTCTGTTACGAATAGTTAGTATGGGTGTTTTGTGTATGCGTAGAAATATGTTTGGTATCCCCCTAGATATTGTATGGGCTGCTATTGCAGCTATAAAGCCTGGGGATATTATTAGGGGTGAGATACCTCTATCATTCTTCGATGCTTATACTCGTGTAATTGTGGCTGGAGCAGCTGATAAAATTAAAGAAGTTGTTCATAGATTCAATTCATATATCGATTTGGACGAGGTGTTTGTTCGTATGAGTTTTCAAAATAAAACTGTTTACTATGTTAACGATGATGATATTGCCTATGCTATTGATTTGGCTCAATGCTTCATTATCAAGGGTCTTAGGGACGATACATATAGAACCCTATGGATTCTTCATACACTGATTTATCAGGAAATGCATGGTGACAGCATTGAAATAGATATCGATAGTGCTGTAGCTAACGGTTATCCAGAGACCATGTCAAGAGATATACTCAGAGACAAGTTTATAGATTCGCTAATGAGAGTATCACAGAGATATGGTATAAGCATTACTATATCAAATTATCTAATCAGAATGAAGAGAGAAGAGGCAGAGAAAATCCTCTTCATAGTTTTTAATATGGCGTTGGAGGCCCACAAAGAGATAAAATATGTTAGACCTTTGCTAAAGCTTCTCTGCAAGGAGATAGGACCTCTAAGACGTAGTGATGCAAAATCACTTCTTTCACAAAACTTATTATCATCTCGAAAATCGCTATACAAACCAGATAGCATAAGGGTAAAGATACTTCATCCTGCTAAAAAGTATGGCTACATACGAGAGATTATAGCACCAGACGGAGAAGAAATCTTAGTCCCAAACTGTGAGAAATGCATATTCTATGCAAAGGAAGAGCTATGTAGAAGCAATGCGTTAGAGATTATTCGTGACAGGAATCTCAAGGCAAAACTAAGCATTAAACCTACCTACATCCTAAACACTATAGCAATATACTTACAGAAGCTTAACACCGCATTAAACAGCATTGCAGCATTATTCACATATGTAAACATTGGTTTGCAGCTAATAGGAGAACAAGACCTAGTAAACGATGTAAAGACACATACCATAAAAACACTACAAAACTTAGAATCCTGGATCAACGAAACCCCAAGCCATGACTAGCCACCCCACAACTTCTAATACACAATCACCAAACACCAAAATACTTTAGGGCTGACAACCATCTTCCCTCAATCAAGGATAAAATAATCAGGAGTGTAGTGAGTAAAATTGCTGCACATTAACATAAAATGCCTTGCTTTTAAGATGCTTTTTGCATAACATGTAATTGTGGTTCAATATCGATATAATTAAGCATGGAATATTTTCATAAATCCTCTGCAGAGCCGTAATTTAGGCTTGAAGAGGTTATTCTGAGAGCTTGAGTAATGCATCAAGGTCCAACCCTACAATAAAGACGAGTGATTATGTGCAACAAGCATACAAAAGTAATGAAGGTTTTAATATAAAAAGATGTTTGTTGATGCATCAAATATTTAAATACTATGCTTCGACACATAGAATCTTCAAAAATCTTCATGTTGGTATATAGCTCTTAAATTAAGGTCAATATTGAGAGAGCTGCTTTGAATATCTTGGAGATGTGTCGATATTATAAGAGGTGGAGATTTAATTATGTCTGCTGCACCTGGATGTAGATGTAAGGTTTACTTAAAGGATAAGGCATATGATTTGAATGTTGCTTGTATAGATATCATATTTCTATGGTTTGAAGATCCCAAAATACTATTTGAGTATGTGATTAAGGACATTAGTACTAGGCATATAAACTTCTTATTCGATGATTCAACAGCTATTTTTGCACGGTTTGATATTCCAAATATCTTCATATTTGATAAGGTTAAGCATATTGTTATAGGGTTTAGGGATAGGAACCTCAACTCAATAATTATTGTTTGTTCTGATAATCCAGATGTGCTCTATAATAAGATAGCTAGTAATATTAAGGATTCTTGGTGGCGTAGTTATGGCACACTAAGGTATTACAAGACATTAATTCTTGCAAACTATGCTAATGTATTAGGTTTGAATGAGCTTGAAGAGGCTTACAGCGTTGTAACAGAGTTTGCACACTTTGTGCTTTACGAATTTATGAATCTTAACAAGTTAAGGGTTTCAAAAGATGTACTGGAACGTGTTGTTAATGGTAGCTTTCTATGGAATTTGAAGGAGTTTATCGAGGTTTATGCTATTTCACTGCTTTATCATTTTATGTTAGGAGATTTAATTACTTGCTTTATATACTTACGGTTAATTCTAGAAACAGCCGTGATTGGCTTAGCCCTAGACTACAAGTACTGGTCTATAGAAGCTCCAATAAAAATAAGAAGTATCAAAGAATTGCATGAATATATTCAGATTATTGCTCAAGAGATTGACAAGAAGAAAACTTTTGGTGAAACTATAAATGAACTTCTTACACAAACCCACATAATAAGTCAGAACTTAGGAGATAAGATTAGGAAGCTATGGAATAAGTTATCTAATCAGCTTCATCAAAGCGGTATCATAGCGGAGCTTAGTACAAAAATGACAGCAAAGCAAGGTTTAATGGCATATACGATGTTATCGCCTACAAGCCTTGATAAGGATGTTGCAGAAGACTTGAAGGAACTAACTACATGCATACAAGAACTTATTGAAATCTTTAGGAGAATCCAAACATCCTGGATCAAGTTAACTAGTAAATCTAGGTAGGTAATGAGTTGAGCTATGGAAAAAGATCAGATAAGCATCTTGAAAAGTTGTTAAATCATAAAAACTTTCTCATTTTTCTCTTACCTTAGAGAACAACATAATAAGAAACATGATAAAACATTTTACTAGCTATACCTTATACCTTTCAAGTTTTCAATGTCCCTCGCGATAGCTACATGTAGTGTTCTTAGACTCTTCAAAGCTTTGAGAAAGCCAATAATGACACTCATTAACAGTTGCTACAATCAGCTTACAACAATTGTTAGGACTATTAACAAATATTTTGTAATACTTCATATGCATCTCCATAACATAGCTTAGCGATATAAAGTGTTACTGGCTTTGACCTCTCCTAATATACTCATCTAAAGTTCTTGTAGCACCTCTACTAGACTCTCTTTTAGGGCTTCTCTCTTCTTCAGAACCTCTAACAGCTTCTCTCTTAGACTCTCTAGCTCTAGATAGTCTCCTCCTAACAAGCTCTAGTACCAATGTCCTAACAGTCTCAACTAAATGCTCTAATCCTAGGATCCTGGCAATCTCATAGTCTATCTCCTTAATAACGGTATTAAATAATCCTTGAATACCTGTTCTCACATCTGCTCTACCAGTAAGCTCTTTAGCAAGCTCTGAGCCAAACACGTTCTCCGCCTCGTCAGCACCACCAAGTCTTCTAGCCTCAGATTCAAGCTTATCAAATAACTGAGCAAGCTTCTCAACATCTTCTCTAGGCAAAGCCTTAACATTTAGTACCAGGAATGTGCTAAGGGGCCTTACATCAAGCTCTATCATACCACCACCAGTACTCCTACCTATAACCTCAGCTTGAAGTTGTGTAAATGAGGAGTTTAGGTATGCTAGTAAAGCCTTAAGCTCAACCTCATCAAATTGAATGCCTTGCCTAGGTATTAAAGCAAGTATTCTATGGTCTAAAGCGCATTGGAACTTGGCTAATACAAACCTCATCCAGTATTGGGCACCATATGTTGCATATATTGGTGCTTCTACAACACCTCCAAGATCATACCAATCATAGAAGAATTGCCTTAATCTTCTCCTCTCTTCAGCTGCTCTAGCTCTGCTAACAGGCTCTCCTTTATGAATACCCTTAGTTAATTTGATCTCTGTCTCACCAAGCTGAATATATCTAAGTACTTGTGGTGGCAGCTCATTTCTTGGCCTATGACATAGGAATAGCCAGCACTCTGTTCCTTCTCTTCTAATCCTCTCCCAATCTTCCCTAGTAAATGTAAAGAATGGTATGTATCTAGATGAAGGTATTAATGGTACTAGGAATTCCTGAGGAATACCATGCCTACGCACATCATCATCAGTAAGATAGAAGAATTCTTCGCCACCAACACCGGCATGCCTTGTTCTAACAACTCTCCTCGTGTATAGCACAGTGTATAGTATGTTGCCATATGTAGGTTCAAAAAGCCTCTCTAACCTTATTAGCAACCTCCCTTCCAATGCCCTTAACTGATTCATTACATCATCTACACTGAATAGGAATCGAATCCAAGGCTCATTACTTCCCCTAACCTCACTTTGTTTATAGACTCTAACAATGATATCATAGTCATCTGTGGATATGCTAACAGGTTTCTTCTCTTCAACAAGTTTCAGTATCTGTGAAACATCAATACCGCTCTTCTTAACATGTAGGTATATGAATGCAACATTATTATTGTTACGCTCATTTTCATTAGAGCATCTCTCTAGCAAAACTATACATGACCCTATTAGAGGCACTGGGAATACCCTAGCTGAGATATCTATAATTGCGTGAATCTTGAAGTGATCCGCTAATAGTCTTCCAAACCTTACGCCATAAGCTGTTTGAAGCCATGAATCAGATACTATCATTCCTAGTCTTCCACCCTCCTTTAAGAACCCAATGGAGTGCGTAATCCAGAACACAACCATGTTATACTCCGCACCTCTTCTACCAGCTTGAGGCATTAAGTCATATCTTTCAAGTGTGTCACTGATACTCATAGCGATATGGTCCTGTACTTCTCTTGGTAGCTCACCCCACCTAGTATATGGTGGGTTGCCTACAACTGCATCAAAGTCTTTGAATACTACCTCAACCTCTTTCTCCCCTTCAGGTGTCTTAACCTTGTATGGCGCAAGTGTTTTGAATCCTGGTCTTATCGTGAAGTAATCTCTTACGAATATGTTGAGTATTGGGCTTGGTACTCTAACATTCTTCATCGCTAAGTTCATTGATGTTAGGTGTGCTGGGAATTCGTTTATGTCTATTCCGTAGAGTTGGCTGAGTATCTGCTTATGAACATCTTCAGGAACATGCTTGATATCTTTGAATGGCTTCTTCATCTTTAACTCAGCTAGCCTCTTGTACGCCTCTACAAGGAATGTCCCTGAGCCACAGCCAGGGTCAAGAACCTTGTCATCAGGGCTTCTAACAGCCCATTTAACAATTAGCTCGGCTATAGGTCTAGGTGTATAGAATTGTCCAAGTCTATGCCTTTCCTCAGGTGGTATGAGCTCCTCGTAGATATATCCAATGACGTCTCCTAGCTCCTCAATCTTGTATTGCTCTAGGTACCTGATGAGCCAATCAAAAGCTCTTAGAACCTCCTCATTCTCAACAATATCGTTTTCAGTAGCATCATATATACCCGTTCTGAAGATTGCTTCAAAGTCTTTTGATGCCTCAATAGCTTTCTCGAAGTACTCATTTAATTTCTTAATGTAGGAGCTACAGGTAGTGGCGACACCCTTCTCGTATAAAGGTTCAAGCTTTGGTATGTTATAGAATCTCTCTAGAATTTTATAGAATATTATCTTGTTCATAGAATTTTATAGAATATTATCTTGTTCATCAATACATATGCCATTTCTCTAGCTAAGCCTTCAGGTGTTGGTCTGTAGCCTGTTCTCTGAGAATACTCATCAAGTCTTTGCCTAAGGTCAGCCCTAAACACATTGTTTGGCGCTATTGCCTGCTCTATGAATGGTGCTAGGAAGTCTACGAAACCTCTTAGATCCTCTATCACAATCCAGTGAAGCTCTTGCCTCTTCTCTTCAACACCATACCTCTTCTTGTAGATACCTGTAACAGTGTCTAGAAGCTCTTTGAAGAATTCCTCAGAGAAGTTATTGTGTGGTTTGTGAAGAATTAGGTTCTGATCTCTGAATTCGTAGAAGTTTCTTATAACTCTCTCGTACCTTCTCTCCCTAATAGCATCCCAATCAACAAGCTCATCAATATTCTCAGGGACTATGAAAAGTGCTAGTTGCTTATCATTAGCTGTTGCAACAAATGGTACATGAATACCTCTCCTCTTCAATATAGCCGCATATGCTGCTACCTGACCAACAACTTCTTCAGATGTAACGATGAATCTTCTTTCAACACTAAACCCTCTAGCGTCATGCCTAACCTTCTTAGTCTCTATAAGTAGAATAGGCTTACCATCATCCTTGAGAACAGCTAAATCAGCAAACCTTCCATCAACCTCGTACTGCTCAACAACCCTCACTATTGTGACATCATTGAATTTTTGACCAACAAACTTCTTCAAAGTATCCCTAATCCTACCCAAAACATCTATCTCTCTACGAAGAGCCAAAGCCATAACTCATCACCTAACCCTGGGCTTGAACAGAATTACAAAACTTTTTCTCTTACCCTCAGGGTCAACGTAAGAAGCAAAGTGGGCATCGCACTTTGGGCATTCATAGAAGTATACATCCCACCATCTGTACCTCCAAGTCTTTAGAAGCTTGAACTCTCCCTCAAAATCACAGTAAGGACATTTAACCACATCATTCACCATTATAAAGCATGGTGGGTGCTTTAATCTGTTACAGTTTTTATTATTAGAAGAGAATTTATAAACACTTCTTTTATATACCAATTCATATCTAGTGTTATCTATGAGTTCTGGAAAGACTACGACAATTGAAGATGTCAAGAGGCAGTTTGATGCTTCTTTAGATCTTCTCAAGATTTTGAATGAGTATTCAGCAAAGCTTACAGATCTTGTTAAAGCTATTTGTAGAAACCTTAACCTTACTGAGGACATAAAAATTGTTTTAGTTTTTGGACATTTTTACGAACATGAGGTAAAGAGATATACAAAACCAACTGAGAAAGTTGTTAAAACCATTGTTGATGAGCGTATAGAGAAGGTTCCTATAGAGGGTTTGTATGATCCTAGGAATAAAGCTATAATACTCCCTACACTAGATCCCCCAAGAGATATCTGCACAACTCTAGCACATGAATTAATTCATCACTGCCAATTCACATGTCACACAAATTCTTGTAGAAGTCTCTGCGAGTATTGGCTAAGCCCTGAAGAGGCTGATGAAGTGGATTTGCAGCTACCCTACAACCTTAGACCACATGAAATCGAGGCTTACGGCAAGGATGAGAATCTATGCAGTAGAATTAGAGATTACAAGGAGTTCAAAGAATTTGAAGATACAATGATGGAAACCTTCAATAAAGTTAGAGAATGGATAACATATTTTATACTTAGCATATAAGTAGCATTAATGAACGCCTGGCGATCTCCACTCTTCAAACATCCACTTCTCCGGCTTCTTAGGCAATACATAATCTTTTACCCCTATAATCTTGTAGTACTCCTTCAACGTATCTATATACTCCTCCCAGATAGTGTCTGCAACCTTCACCCACTTCTCCAACTCTTCTTTATCACTAAAACGAAAGTAGAAATCCCCATTAAATGCCCTCAGAGCTGTAAAGTGTTGTGGCAGCATTGCAGCTACTTTCTTTCCACATAAATGTCTTTTAGAAACTATTATCTCCTCAACCTTATCATGAATATTATAATCCCTTTTGATGTTTCCATGACTAAAGAAGTTTATCAATGGTATGTAGAATTCTTCAAGCCTTTTCTCAAGATAAGCTCTTTTCCTATCCTTACGAATTTCTTCAATGCTTTTCCACATCATGAATGCCATAACGAAGTTTGCGGCAGCTACTACTATTTGAATGTCTGTAACTATGTCTAGGTTTAGACTGAGCATCAATTGCTTCACCAAGTTTAAAGAGCCTCAATGTTACATTAAAAAGGGCCATTATAATAAATGTTGATGTAGCAGAGCTTATTGTGAGAAGCTTAAGTACTTTGGATGGTGCTCATCAGCTTTGCTTAGAAGATCCTCGTACCTAGCCTCAGATATCTTCAGCACTTCAAACCCGCTTTGTATTTTTGTTGCTTTCTACTCGGTAAGTCTTATAGTATGGATGGTTTCTCGCACTCATTGAAACAGGCTCTCTACTAAAAGAAGCGAGTGAATGTATGAAGAAGATTAATGAAATGAAAGGGTGGGATAGTATCAGTAATGAGCATGGCGATTTTGTGTCATGAATTTAGCTTGATGCTAGCAGTACTCTTGTTACTTTGCTTAGGGTGGTGGTTATTTCTTCGTCTTTTTGCCTTGGATCTATTCTTAGTATTTCTACCTCTATCTCTGTTCCCAGATTCTTATTTCTATAGCCTTTTTCTTTACCTGTTTCCGTGTCTTGCAGTGTTATTATTGCTGCGTAGAGCTTTCCCTTAACAGGTTTTGCGAATTCTATTATGTATGTTGCTAGTCTTTCTATATCCTCTAACTCTATTCTTCTCTTGTACTTAGCGTCTAGAACTATTTCCCCATCTTTCCCCATCCTGATTGTGTAGTCTGGTCTTAGGCTGGCTTTTGGTGCTAGTGATGCTATCTTCAGCTTTCTTCTCCTTGGCAAGTTGTAGTTCAGTGTTACTCCATTGGCTTCTATTGATAGGTACATGTCTGCAGCTCTTCTTATGCTAAGTGTTTTGCCGAGGTTCTTGAGGTGCTCTATCAGTTTGCTTAGTATCCAGAGCTCGTACAGCTTGCTCGATGGTATTGGGTTCAGCCTTGATTCTTCAAATCTGTGTGCTAAGGCTGCTTTGTTTAGGTACTCTACGAAAAGATCTATAACCTTCTTGAGCAAGGTGTTGAATCCTGCTTCCCTATACGCCTCCTCAACAAGCCTTGTCTCCGCCAAGCCCATTCTGTGGAAAGCTATTAGATGCTCCCTCAACTCCGTTGCCCAAATCAACGCTGTGTGAATGTCTATAAGCCTCTGAATCTCCTCAACAATGCTGTTAACAACTTCTTCCCTTCCAGAGAACCTCTCAACAATGTTCTCAAGAAGTTGCTGAAGATCTTGAGCAAGCATTTCGTGAAACCTTGCCAATAGCATTAGGGGTGCATTAGTAACCCTTATCCTTAATCTCCTAAACACAGCAAGCTGCAAGCCCCTAGACATCAAGACGTAGGTGTCGTGAGGATCAGGCTTACCAACAACACCGCTAGAAACAATCTTATACTCTTCAACAGTTCTCGGCAGAGGAGATGAGAGTATCTGTAGCGTAAGCTCTGCTAAGAGTAAGCTATAGGAGATTGGGGAGTAAACACCGAAAACAGTTGCATTAGCTATCAAAGGCCTTAGAACTCCTCTAGCACCTAGAATAGCCGGTATCTCCAGAGACTCAACAACCATCCTCTTATAGGCGCTCCAACCAACCTTAGGCTCAATAACAAGAGCAAATACCTTATCATTGAGAGAACCGATTATGTGCTCACCAACGAACTCGCCGAATAGGATCTTCTCCTTACCAATCCTAGGCAAAACAATGTCGAAGAGATCTAACTTACTCTCCCTAACAGCTTCAATAACAAGCCTAGTGTAGCTCTTTAGAAAGCTCTTGAGACTATTCTCAAACTCGTTATAGATATTGCCAAGCCCGTGCCTTCTAAATGCGTCCTCCAGATCACTCAACTCATAAACTGTGTCCTCCTCAACAAACACCTTAACAACATTATTGCTAACCTCTAGTCTTGGTCTAGGCAATGTGGTAACCCCTAGAAATCTTGGTAACAACCTCCTTACTAAGGACAAGTCTGTATCTGTCAAGCATCTCAGAAACGCTATTTAATATTGCTTGTAGCTGTGATCTTCTACCACCTAAAGACTCTAGCCTAGCGTAATCAGCCAATACATCTATTTGAGGCAGTAAATAGAATAGCGTTGCTGTGTCAAGTGCTAGAGCAATCCTCTTACCAGCATCCATATCTCTAAGCCCAAGAGCATCAAGTAACGTGTTCAGCACAGCAATGTACTTCAACGCATCTGCTACTACACCAGGGGTTATCTGGGCAGGACAAACCTCGCAATCAGCGTACTTCACGAGCTCTCTATTCATCTCAGTTGCTAAACAACTAAGCACCCTATCAAGCCTAATACCATTTATAATCAGAGCCCCAAACCTCTTCTCATTGAGTATGTTGTGAAGCTGTGGAGAGACAACTAGGTAATCATTGCTAATCTCATTAGATTTTAGCAGAAGCTCGCTCAAAACGCGCTCCATGTCTATGCCTAGCTCAGCTAAGCATCCATCCCTATCAAGACTCCTATACACAGAAACATCAACATTTGTATAAACATTGTCTACAGCTCTAAGCCTCTTCAAATCCTCGTGCCTAACAACCGCAAACCTCCTCATAAGTGCATAGCCAAGCTTGTGAAGAATTGCCCTATCAAAGCTATTCATAGTTGCTAAAACCCTGAATGAGAGAGGAACAACGTATTCAGGAACCTGAGTCTCGGAACCCTCTACAGACACCAATCTGAGCTTCTCATGAATTCTATAGACAGGGTCTAGCAACGTAAACAGCTTGCCAAAAGCAAGATCAACATTAGCCCTGTTAATCTCGTCCACGATTAGCCAGTAAGGCTTACCATCCTTAG
>JAPYWC010000007.1 GCA_028276605.1 Desulfurococcales archaeon | reverse complement strand
CTTGAGACCCTGTTCCAGCTTCTCCTACCACCCTAATATTACCTAATATTATAATGAAGTGAAGTAGCAGTATCAATACAATTGCAATGATAAATAGCGGTTGCTGAAACACCATGGGAGCAAAAAACATTGCTGAAACTCCTAATAGTATAAGATATGCAACGCCTATTAGCATCATTTGCCTTTCTGCAGTAAACTTCATAGCTATCCTAATACCTGTTTGAAGACTCCTTCCATAAACAACTATATAGTATAGTAGGAATACTATGATGAAGCCAACATTATAGCTCAAAACTATTGGTGAAATGCTGAAGAGAGCATTGCCATAACTTTGCGCAGGTATAATAGCAATATTAAAGAGTTTGATTGCCAGCGGCACCAATAAAAGGTATGTTAACAGAGAGCCTAAAGAGATAAACCTTAGTGGGCCTAAGGGAAAGAGAAGAAACAGTGAAAAAACCATAGGTATAAACACGATGCTAAAAGCTAGACCAGGCATTAATGTTGAAAGTGTGGGGGTTAGATCAATATTAGGCTGATATATAAAGTAAGTCAACTGAAGAACTAGACCTAGTATAAAAAATGTTAGAATAAATGAGCGCTTAATTTGTTGAGATTTCGTTAGGGTATGAAGTATCATTGCGCTAGCTATACCTAATGGATACCGCAATCTTTCCTTCTCAAGAAAGTGATTCCTAACAGCAAATGCAATAAATGCTCCGCCTAACGATATTAGCGCAAGCGTTACATATATAGGCATAGCATAGATATCTATAAACATCAGTTTCACATCGCTAGACAACTCCAATGGTACCTCAACGTTTAATCCAAAGGAACTCAACCTTGAAGTTAGATGCTTGAAAAATGTAAATGTTATATACATGCCACTAGTCAGCGTCGTTGTAATGTCGATTCCAATAGCTATAGCCGACGCATATATGACCTCCTGCAAGTTGCAATCCTTGTTTATCATCTTTAGTGAGAAGAATGTTAGAAGCGGTATGTAGATTATTGATAGTTCTGATGTTGTGAAACCTGATACGGCATATGAGTAGCTGTTGGCAAAGCTATCAATAACACCAATAATTATCCCGATAATTAATGGATTTATTCTTCTCCATTTCTGTACCATACTTTTACGGTCCTCAGCACTAATTATTATCGGGCTTTACATCTTTGAATGTACTTCGGCAATAGAATATATAAATTTTAAAGCTGATTAGAGGTCATACAAAGTTTAAAGATTCTGAGGTAAGAAACAATGTCGGATTCATCAATAGATAGAGAGCTTTTGATTAAGAAGGCTAGTGAGCTTTTACGTAGTGGCGCAACAATGTTGGCTGAAACCTGCCCCATATGCCATTCACCATTGTTTAAGTTAAAAAGTGGAGAGGTTGTGTGCCCTATTCATGGTCGTGTAATGCTTGTTAAAAGCGAAGAAGAAGTCTCGAGAGCTAGCGTTGAATCTGTTCTTACAGAGCTTGAAAAAGCTATTGCTATGAAGCTAAGTGGATACATCAATATGTTAAAAAGTGATAGAGAGGTAGATTATGAAGAAATAAGGAACTTAATATCATGGTTAGACGCATTAGAAAGAATTGAGAAGATAAAGCTAGTAATCCGCAAAAGCAGCGAGATAGCCGTTCAAAGAAAGGGAAAGGAACAAAAGTAGTTGCAAAGGTATTGCGATAAATACATTAGATCAACACTATTCTATATTGACTACTCTATATTGACTTCGTCAGTGCAAATCTTTAAACTATTCATTGTAAAGTGTATCGATACTGTTACGTTGTCGAAAAGTTTATAGAATATGTGTTCCGGTATGTTGCTTGCGCCATAAATATCGCACAGTATTATACCCCCTATCACTACTGGATCCGGCCTAGACATAAGTATTGCTTTAGGTGCTAATCCATGTTTGCAAAGTGCATACAGTATATAGGTACCTACAGTACTACCTCTAAATCTTTTGACTACAAGTATCTTGTTAGCTATACTAACCCCTCTATAGCTCGGCATATCATTGGATATTATTATTCCCGTATTTCTATCCACATCGCCTAAGAATGATATTTCTGGCACCTTAATAACATTACCAACCACTATACCTTCCTTAAACGATACGATATTGTTTACCTCTATACATTTATCGGGCATACTTTTACACCTGCTAGACTAGGCAAATAGTGCAAAGCCTTACCATGTGGTGTTGCAATAATGCTGAACCCAAGCATACTTAGATTTGACACAACGGCACAAGCGCCTGGGAATATCTCTACTGATATTTTGAATTTTTCTCTTACCCTCTGAATAATTTCATTTACTTCAGCATTTAATGGAGTTTTTGGCATTGTAACTAAGATCCTCTTTATGCCGTAATTCATTAGTGTTCTCATGTTGTCGTAATCCAATATATACTGTAGCTCGTGAGGCTCTATATGAGGACACCCAAGAAGTAGTGTATCGCTATCGCAGTAATGCATGTGCTCTTCTATATCCTTACGATCTATCTCTATCCTCTCCTCCACTTCTACAGAGTACGTACCTTTAGGTGTTATACCATCTATTACAGCTAGCGGAATATCGGATGTTGACGCAATTGAAGCAAGCATATTCCTAATCATTATATCTAGCACAATGCTGTTCTGTGCTTTAAATCTTGCTTTAATATATGGGATTGCTTTCGAGATCCTGCCTATGTAGAGCCCAAGAAGACTAGCTATGAGTATTGAGTCTACTTCAAATGTTGGTAATATTACAATTTTAGCAACTCTTTCACGGTCTAGATGCATTCCAGCATAATATGTTCTTCCAATAATAGCAGCCATTAATGCTATTAATCCACCTTCTCTATTTGTTTTGGCACCAATAACGCTATTTGCATATATCACTGCACTGGACTCTGCCCATGCAAGGTGCTCTCCTAACCCCGGTTTTCTGAGCCTATAAGGTATACATGTAAAGCTTTGTGGATCTACACCAATATCCGTTAAGATCTTTACAATCTCTAGCTGTTTTTCTATAATTCCCTTTTCTTTATATAGACCTAAACCAGCAAGTGAATAAGGATTAGCTGTTGTATATACTTGTACCCTAGCACCTTTATCCCTAAGATCTCTAAGCAGTTCTAGACCTTCGTCACCTATATTAAAGTAGGATACCCCTGATATGTGTGCATGCGATACTCGAATAAGCCTACTTGCTCCTAGTGCTTCCCCCACTTTAACAATTATTTTGATGGCCTTCTCCACTACTTCTCCATATTCTCCATTATACATTCTCTCCTCGTCTTTTGTGAGATACAACTCACAATCACTCAACTTTAACATATCTAAACTTGCTCTTATCTAGAGTTGAAGGAATTGTTAGATCGAGACCTAACTTATCACAATCGCCATTAGGAGATATGGGGTCTAGCGTTGAGCAACGGCTTTTTTCAACAATTACAATACTATCCCTACCTCTAAACCTTGTTGCAAAAGCCCATAAGATCGATTCGTAAGAATCCAAATCAATGTCCTCGTCAAATACCAGTACCACCTTAGCACTCGGATGAGCAGCAAATGCTGCTAAAATTGCATTTTTTGCGTCTCCATCAACATTCTTAGTTATTGAGATGGCGACAATAAGCCATGAGCCTGCTGCTTCAATCAACCTAACCTTATGTACCTTTGGCACAACATTGCTTACATAGCTCCATATCAAGGCCTCTCTGTAAAAGCTTTGAAGGAGCTTGTGCTCCTTGCCTCCTGGTAGTATCACATGAAAAGGCTCTGCATAGTTTACATAAATAGCTTCGATTTTCACTAATGGTTCCTGCCTTACAGCATCATAAAGATTGAGCAAATCAACGAAAGGTCCTTCATTAACAAATTCTGAGGCTGAAATCCTCCCTTCGAGAATTAAGGAGGCAGAAGCAGGAACAGGCAAACCATACTTTGGCGTATACGTAATCTTAAAACCGTTCAGTATATTGGGAACGAGGTATAATTCAAAAATGCCGAGAGGCGGTGATGATGCAGCCATGAGCATAACTGCTGGATGAACCCCTACAACAATAGCTACTGGAGTGTCAAGACCTCGCTTTTTATATTCATTGTATATATATCTAAGGTGTCTAGGCACTATCCTAGCTACTACAGCATTTCTAGACACAATCATTGTTCTATGTATAGAGGCGTTGCAAATATTGTCGATGCAAGCTATATATATTGATGATGTTACGTACCTTCCGCCATCTCCAGGATAAAACTTTATAAAGGGAATCGAGTAGAGGTTTACATCGGATACAGGCTTAAAGTTGCTGAAGAAATCGACTTCACTAGGTTTTATAGTCCTAGATACTGCTTCCATTAATTTCCTGTATGCATCGCTATCACTCTTTACATTAAGAACCTTCTCATACAACCTTCTTCTACTATTTAACACATTGCCTACACACAGAAATGCCTCTGCACCACGAACCCTAAATAACGTAACCTTCTCATGTCTGTCTGCATCAAGAAGAAGCTTTGTTGGTTCAATATCAGGTTCATAAATATTGGTTGAACGGTCTATAACCTCATCTTCAGCTAATGCTGAAATGAACTGACTTAATGACATTGTGCACTCCTCGAATCTTTGCTCTATGTGTTTATTAAATAACGCATTTAAAAGCTATACCCTTATCCATCCAATCTTTGCCTATAATTATTCTGCCAATATCTATTCCTCTCACTTCCCCTTCGTACTCCGTTAGTATACATATTTCTCGTTTCTCAAAATCTATACTATCTATAATACCTACCCCTACATCTTCAAGAGAGTTGTCAAGTAATGCTACTAGAAGCCCTTTTGCTTGAGCAGGTTTGATAATATGTAAATCTTTTTTATCAATATATACATCGTCAGGAACAGCAACTACAATTGTATCATCATATCGGCTCACCATGTATATAGGTACATTTAGCTCTTGCTGTAGCTTAAAATGCATCTCTGCATCTCTTACTCCATTAAATAAACATGAGTTTAGAATTGAAATATCATCGAATTTGAAGCATCTTCGCCTTGCTTTTTGAAAGTAATTGCTGTAGTTTGCTTTCCTCAATTGGCGCCTGTCTTCCCTATCCCTCTTCTTAACAACCTTTGGTATCGGCAAACAAAGTAGTTTCATTGAAGAAAACTTGCTAAGAACTGGCTCTATATATCTGCATGCATCCTCGCCCATAACCACTACGTTCTCAGGTTTTAATACTTTAATTAACTGAAGCTTGTACTGAATTGCCTCGGTATCTCCAAACCATCCATCTGTATTCACGATGATTAGTTCAGCTCCTTTTGACTCCGCAATATTAACTAATTCAACTACAGATGAAAGAAGCCTTGAGAGAGCTGTACCTTGACTTGGTGAGAGATAGCCAATAAACCTTATGATATCCCCTGTGACTTCCCTCAACCACAAAACTTTTCTATCCATAAACTTTAGGGCGATAAAGCCTGGCGGCGCTAAATCGCATTGACCAATATCGGCGTCAATTAATGCTACTTTTAAGCCTTTTTCTATGGCTATATTTGATAGAAGAGTTGCAAATGTGGTTTTCCCACTTTCAATGAATCCAAGGATCAAAACCTTACCTCCACGATTGGCTATTTCGTTTGCTGTATTCTCCCATACATCTATGGGCTCTTCCTCTGGCTGTGCATTCTCTATACTTCCTCCAATGCCCAAAACCACACCAATAGTACTAGGTTCAAGTACTTTGACTGCATAACTTCTATACCTACTAATCCACACATCCTTACCACTTACAATATCTATACCCAGGATCCTTATTCTCCCCTTCTCAACAGATATTCTAACAGGTCCTAAAACTCTTAGAATCCTTCCAGCCTCAACATTCAATCTCATTATAGATATATTAGCTAAAGGTGTCATATGCGAAACAATTGTATGTATCATGGCCGCATCTTAACCCCATTACTAAGTTCATTTGTATCCATGGTTTTTGATCTTATTATTTAGCTAAGTGTTAGAGCCCGAGCGTAGAGCTATATTGAGTGCTGCGGAAATATCCTCATCGCTTATTCTATCATTGAAAAGTAGTATGTTAGGTTTATTACTACGAACTTCAGGGACAAGCTCTATAATCACATCACTGGGCATAGCCAAGTTTAATTTCTCTATGAAGCTTTCAAATGACTTACTTATTATTGTTGATGGAATCCCAACTCTGACAATCTTTTTTGATGCTTCAACAGATTTAAAGAACTGTGACAAAGTATTTAAAGCCTCATCTTCCAGTCTAAATTTACCTACATAAACTATTACTCCATCAGCAAGCAAAGCTACCCCTATGGATTTGCCGTAGTCAATACCCGCTACAAGTGTGTGAATCCTGTCATTCTCAAGCATAGAGAGAACCATAGCTTTAAAAACCGTTCCTTCAACAGTATCACTATTAAGTATTAGTGTACTCATTCTGATGTCCTTGCATACTTGTCGTGCATATTCTAGCCCCTCTTTATCAGCAATTAAAATACCTCGAGTACAAGTATCAACTCCTAGATACAGTCCTTGAAAAACAAGCCCAAGAGACCTTAACAGCTCCACAACTCTATAAAGAAGCCTAGCATCATAAATTGAAACTATAATCCTTCTACGTTGTTTGTATATTACTATACTCACCCCCCGTATCAGAGTTTAATGCAGACCTTACATCATCTATTCAGTTCCCGGATTCCTCTTCATCTTATAGAATCTTAATAGATATGAAGTAAGTAACAGTCTAATATGTCTTTCATAAAAATTTTTATTATTCTGGAGTAAAGTAGCACGCTGATGCCGATTTAAAGAGCCTTTATTGATAGGCTGTGCAATCCTATAACAGTTGATGGTGATATATTAATGCTTACGAGGCTCAGACCTATTGCATCGAAATATCTCAATGTTATTGCCCAGAACATAGACTTGAATCCAAACATAATTACATTGATTGGTCTTGCGCTATCCTTTCTCGCACTAATCATTGCAGTGCTAAGAATTTTCTTACCACTAATCCTTGTTTTAATATTGTTATCATCATTTGCTGACGCATTGGATGGTGCAGTAGCAAGAGTGAAAGGAAAAGCTAGTTTATGGGGTGGAATTCTGGACTCGTTCTGCGATAGGATTGGGGATGCTGTTCAACTCTTAATACCGTTATTGCTAGGGGTTAACGAGTATATTGCAATTTCAGCTCTTGTCACATCATTTCTAGTAAGTTATCTGCGTTCATTAGGCGAAAAAGCCGGTATAAAGATTGAGGGAGTAGGATTAATAGAAAGAGCAGAAAGGCTAATAATAGTTTTGATAGCACTTACAATTCTGATAATCTATGGAGAAGAAGGAAAGTTAATGGCAAACATTATTATAGCAACTTTAGCGTTGCTAAGCAGCATAACAGTACTTCAACGCTTGCATTACATACATAAAAAGCTTAAGGAATTAGAGAGGGGTTCTTAAAACCTTATTTTACTTTAATGGCATTACTTTCTTTCTCTCTTCCTCTGGCCTAACCTTTATAACTCCTAGGAATATTGCACAATTAATACAGTAGCACTTTGTCACTGGATACTTCATTATTATTGCTCCCTTCTTTTCAAGCTCAGCAGCTAGCTGAGGATCTACAGGACTATACATCTTTGTTACACAAATTGCCTTATCTTCAGGTATGAGAGCACCACATTGATCACAGTGTATTCGTGCAACTGAGCCCTTATCACCTTTTCTTCTTCCTCGATTCTCTCTCTTCTTAGGCATATACACCACACTAAAATTCAAAACAATCAATTAATATCTATAACAAATGTGTAGCTTAAAACTCTATACTAACCTTTAATATTTCTTTGTTATAACCTCTTCGCTATAGCCATCACGAATTTAGCTTGTTTCCCACAAAAAGCACATTTAAACTTCCTAATTCCTTCAATATCTATGTTCAACTTCTTTAATGTTTGATCCATGACTTCGCCTAGTGCATCTATACCCTCTAATCCTTGCAACTTAGTATAAACACACCTTTCATCGCCACACCAAGGCAGTAATGCAATACCTTCTCCACTCCTAATAATTTTCACTGCATCATCTAAGCTACTAACAAGCTTAATGCTTGATATGAACTCATTCCACGCCCTTTTACTTAAGTTTTGACTTATTTCATCTAGTAATGTATATACCTTCTCTACAAGTTTTTGCAATTCAATTGATTCTCGTTTATTTAAGTCACGCCTAAATATTGTTACTGTGTTTGTATTGTATTCCTTGATGCCTATCTCAATTCTAAGTGGAACCCCCTTCAACTCCCACTCATAGAACTTTTCAGCGGGCCTCATATCTTCTCTTTTATCTACGTACACCCTTACCCCAGCTTTACGTAGCAATTGCGCTACCTCATCACTATACTTGATTACAACCTCTTTTGTATTTTCTTGATATATTGGCACAATAACAACTTGATAGGGTGCTATGATTGGAGGCAGAATTAAGCCCTTATCATCACTATGAAAGGCTATTATTGAGGCTATGACCCTTTCTGATATTCCGTAGCTTGTTTGCCATACATAATCCAGAGTCTCATCCCTCTTCTGTATTTTCACATCAAATACCCTGGAAAATGTTTGACCAAGATTATGTACAGTGCCTATCTGAACAGCCTTTTTATCTGGAAATATGGTGTCGAAGGCTATGGTATATATTGCCCCTGCAAATTTATCCCATTGCGGTCTTCGCGAGATTATGTATGGTATTCCTAGCATGTCAAAGAACTTACTATATATATTTATAGCCTCAATTATCTGCTCCTCACTATTCTCAAAGCTTTCATGAGCTGTGTGAGCCTCTTTAAACGTTGTTATTTCTCGAACCCTTAGCATTGGTTTCGTCATTTTGGTTTCATATCTAAACACGTTGACTATCTGATAGTACTTCTTGGGCAACTGTTTATAACTTTTAAGCCAAAAGCTTTCCATATAGCTAATCACAGTCTCACTAGTTGGTCTAAGAGTGAGCTTAACATCTAATTCCTCATTCCCTCCCCTTGTAACCCAAAATACTTCCCTTTCAAAACCTCTAACATGCTCACTTTCCTTAGCAAACAAAGTTTCAGGAATAAGCAATGGTAACAGAATCTCCTCGTGACCTGTTTCATCAAGTAAAGATCTTATGAGCTCAATGACCCTCCTCCTTATTTGAAATCCATAAGGTAGCCAAATACCCATTCCTTTAACAGGGTATCGCCCATAGTCGTAGATCTCTGCTTCTGCTATAATCCAGTCAAACCACTGACTAAAGCTTTCGCCATACTTTTGCGGCTTTTGTAAGCTCATTGTCTATTACCTCATTCATTATATGTTCAGACATCAAATTATACCTAAGCTCTTCTTTATGATGAGGCTGATGTGTTGTACCTTTAAATCTTTATCTTCCATAGGAAAACTAGTCTTTAAGAACTTTTCTAGCAAAGACTATATAGCCTGTATGTCCTATCATCCTAGTAGCAGGCCTGACAGAAGTTGGCGATAGCTCGATTTCCCTAAGCAAAATTTCATACGCTTTAATGTCTATGAACCCTCCATGAGAGTTTAACGCATCATAAAGTTTTATCAACTGCTGCATTGAAGGTACAAAGAATGCTACTGGTGCTGAAGGCTTTAGTGCTATGTATATGTTGTTTAATGCTTCCCAGGGATCCGGAATATCTATTACTGCTGCATCTAAATCACGTTCTTCAATGCCTTCCTTAATGTCGCCATGCTTTATCGTAACATATTTATCTAGCCCAAGCCTAGCTATGTTATTTTTAGCTATCTCTATGAATTCCTTTCTCACCTCATATCCATACACATGACCTAATGGCTTAACAAAATATGCCAGAACTGCTGTTGTATTTCCTGAACCCACACCTGCCTCTAGCACTCTAGACCCTGATTCAATCCCTAGCATCAAAATCATGAAGCCCAAATCCTTAGGATAGATCACTTGCGTTGCTCGTTTAATCCCTTTCTCTAAGTAATCTATGAGCAGCGGTTTGAGTACCCAACCCCTTACATTAAGTGATGTAATAAATGAAGAGCCTATAGGTTTCCCTACAATATTATCAGTAGCTATAGTACCTCGATCCGAAGATATTTTCTTTCCTTGCTCAAGTTTTACCAAAAACTTCCTCTTTCTATCAAAGTACAGCAATACTTCGTTACCATAGTCAACGAAATTCTCTCCAGGATTGTTATGGTTCAGAACCGGTGCCATACATCATCACATTCTGCAATACCAGCCTTCATCATCACCTCTATGTATACTTAATTAAAACTAAATTTAAAACTAAATTAGTATGTGATGCACTAAGAGAAAACAGAAAAATAATAGATATTACAATGTCACAACAAATTTAAAGAAAGTTAACAAAAATGTAACATGTAACCGAAGTGTTAAAGCTCATCAATAGCCTCAACAAGTTTTGATTTCATAGACTTCTTTTTAATGACTCTTTCGCTGGCACTGTTCTCCCAAAGCTCTCTTTTCAATAACTCCCTTATAGCAGTTCTTATGACTTCGCTTCTTGATGAATATCTCCCCATTCGCACAAGCTCATCTATCGCCTCTATGTAAGCCTCTGGTAATTTTACCGTGACTATTCGCATTATGCTTTTTCACCAGTTACCCTATTTAATGACAATAATAATTTATAAGTAAGAACTCAAATAAATAGATATCGAGTACGAAATAGATTGGGGTTGAGGACTGAAAGCTCATGGGCACGAAAGGGGGTAAACCTCTTTCAGCATTAGAGAAGAGACAAATGAGAATGATGGCTAAGAAAGAGGCGAAGAAGGTAAAGGAAGAAAAGAAGCCAACAACAACAGTGAAAGCAGTAGTTTCTATTGATCCAGGGCTTATATCAAAGGCTCTTGAGGAGGTGAATAATTCTGGGTTCATAACAACATTTATGCTTGCTCAAAAGCTGGGCATTAAAATGAGTATTGCAAAGAAAATTTTAAAGGAATTGATAAGGTCCGGAAGTGTAAAGCTTATAGCTAGAAATAGGCGTGTAATTCTCGTAGAAAAGAAGTGAATTACCATCGATTTAAGTTTTTCTGATGAGTCTTAGCATATACTTTACAAATTTGAGCCTCTCCTTATCTGATATGGATTCTGCAAAGGATTCTCTCTTCTTGACATTGAGAATCAATACTTTCTCGTCCGTCTCACTAACGAATTCAATATTAGCACCATTTTCATCTACGATAACAGTTGGAATAGCAGATAATATTTCATGCTTATACGTAAAGGTTCCGCCAACAAATATAACAGCGCAATTGCATTCAATGGCCCTTGCCTTAGCTAGAACCAACTGTTCTTCCAATCCTTTATCAAGGCTAGGAAAAACTATTAGAATATGGGGTTTTACAAGACTGAAAAACAGTCCGATATCAGGATAAAGTACATCCTCGGCTATAAGCACCCCTACCTTAATACTGCCTAAGTCAGCATAGGGCACACCTTTATAGCTACCTATATTTTTTTCTGCAAAAACTTGCCTTAGAACTGCCTTCAGTTCGCCGTCCACTACTATCATTACGGATCTATACAATCTAGACCCTCTTCGTTCAAGAATAGGCCCTGCAATAATGCCTACATTGTATCGTGAACTAGTTGCAATTAGTTCTTCTGACAGTTCCCCAGGTATTTTCTCCCCCACCTTCTTAATACTCTTGCCAATCTTTCTCGCAACATTTTCGTACATTGCTACACCGTTTAACATCTGAGGCAAAACAACAAAATCAATTCGCTCTCCTCGTTGAGCTATTTTCTCGAGTAGCTGATTAACCTTCTCTATATTCCTCTTCTTTGCACCTATCTCAAATACCGTGTGTATAACTGCAAATTTTAGGTTCTCTAATTTTACTTCATACATACATCGTTCACATAATCGATGCTGTATATGAGAGGTAGGACATATTTGCAAATTTCATTAAATACCCCTTCAATAACCTCCCTATACTCTACTTCACCATTTTCAATAAGCTCCATTTTCTTGAGCAATTCAGTTGTTCTCTCAACAGATACCATTGTTGATAGTATCTCTATCTCTTTTTGCGAACTAGTTATGACATATTCAATAAGCTTAATTATCTGATCTGGTTGAAGCAAATCGGAGGGGAGTCTTAGTTTAAATCTGTATTTGCTTAAATATTTCGTTAAGGCGGACAAGATGTCAAGCTTTTCCTCTGGTAATCTATCGCCAGCTAGGAATGTATATATTAGTATGCCGTGAGGTGAAGGCACCAGATACTGAATGTTTTTACCTATCGTAACTACATAGCCTCTTCGCTGTATTGTCTCAATAATTTTTGCGTATGTGCTTGGCCTACCAATTTCAACTCTCCTCATCCAGCGAACTATATCGCCTTGAGTAGGCAACTTAACTTCACTAACCTCTGCTGCCCTAACCTTTGTAGGAATCATAATAGTTTCATGCTTAGGTAGATTAATTACTGGAATCGTAGAGTATATCATTAAGAAACCTGGATCAATAATATTTGTCACGACATCTATTAGACCTTTGTATAAGGTAATAGGTGTTGGATCCCCTACATACAGTATTTCAACCTCATATATGCTCCTCTCAACAATTGCAGGCTTCATCTGACTTGCAATAAATCTTCGGAATATTAGGTCATAGAGCTTGAAGTGACGCGACGATAATTGAGTAGGCAACTCAATTATTCCTTGAGTTATCATCTCCTTCAATTCGTTGACATCAATTGGTTTTGTGGGTCTTATAGCTTCATGAGCTCCTCCTTCACCCCATGTCCTTGGAACGAAATACTCTTGCGCCCTAGTACCTAGAATCTTTGTGAGATACTCTTTAGCTACACCTACACCAACTGTTGAAATACGTGTGCTGTCAGTTCTGTGATAAGTTATTAAACCTAGCTCAAAGAGCTCTTGAGCTATTCTCATCGCTTCTACAGAGCTTATCAGAAGAACTCTTTGCGCTTCTGCAAGTAGTTCGTCTGTTGTAAATGGCGGTAACGGATAAATAGTCTCGACACGTGTTCTCAGGGGCCTCAGCACAATCCTCAAATTATTAACATTAATATTACGTTTATCGAGACCAAGCTTGTTGATGACTTCTTCTGGTATTTCAAACTCAAGCCGCCCTAGACTTACTATTCTGCTCTTTCTAAGTGTTAACGCCCTCATCAAGGCCAGTTCAATGATCTTTCCTAGTACAGGTGTTTGAACCCTACCAGCACTATATCTTCGCTCCAGCTTTTCTTTGCCAACCAGCTCAGCATAACGTTTGGTTACATATTCTGAGAGAGAGAAACCAAGCCAGCGATCCTCAATCCTTCTAGCAAGCTGCGCCTTAACAAGATTGATGTTTATATCCCTCGGATTCTCCAACGCAGCTAATATTGCCCTTCTTGTTACTTCATGAAACTCTGCCCTTTTAATCTTCTTAGCATATGGTGCCAGTGCTACTACAAGATCATAAGCGATTTTCTCTCCTTCAGCATCAGGATCCGTAGCAATTATAACTTCGTCGACCTCTACAGCTAAACGCTGCAGAACCTCTACAACATCCTTTGATGACTTAATATTTGTAGACCCACATATTGGGCATCTATCACCTTTTACAAATTGTGTTCCACAATTTAGACATCGCTTTATATAATCGTAGCGAGGAATAAACCATGTGATTCCATTAATTCTGTGCTTCTCAATACCATAAATAGATTCCTGCGAAAGATCCTCCTCCACGAGCTCAAATATATGCCCTCCCGATGCTACTATTAATAAATGTTGCTTGCCTATGTTAACCTCGTATACCTTCGTAACTCCATAGTCCCTAACAGATGGTCTTCCAAAGAATGAAGCTATAGTTCTAGCCTTATTGGGGGATTCAACAATGAAGAGAACAACCTTTACAAGCTCTTCCTTACGCTTTACCTCTTCCGATACTTTACCCTGTTTAAGCATTTTAACAATCTCTCTATCTCTGTCAATCCTTTTTAGTTCTTGATCTAGAGGAATCTCATTAAATGAGTAAAACTTGAAATCATCAATATACATCCTCAACCTACGTTCAAGTCCTTTTAACAACCTGATATCATCTACTATAACTACTGATAATCCCCTAGTAATTCCCCCTGCATAAAGACGTGAAGTTCTTCCGCTAGCCTGAATATATGTAGGAGCATCAGGCAAAAGCATGTAAAGCTGACCATTCTCCTCATATATGACCAGCGTCTCACTTCTTCTCAACCTTTCGAGAATATCGACGCGCTTAAGTATTTCAGCAACATAATCATGTATACTCTTTATCGTTTTCGCTATATCCTCCTCAACTTCCTGTCCTGTTTCAAGTGCTTGTACAATACCCTGTATCCTTGCAGCAGAAACTCTTCTAATAATTCTTCTAAGAGTTGTTATACGAGCAAGTATTTCCTGCTTTTCCTTATCCTCAACAACCTCTAGTAAAGCCGATAACAACCTTAATAAGGTGCTAGGACTGTACTCAATTTTTGTCAATGAAATCTTATGCCTTGGCACTCCAACAAAGACTGCATACCTTATCACATCTGGCAAGTCTATACCTCTGACTAGGAGACCATAGTATGTAGCAACTCCTACAGCTACCTGAAGCTTACCTTCCATAAAATCATAGAGAGATTTACTCTTTTTACTGACAACAACATCTGCCTCTATACCTCTATTTCGCAACTCCTGAGCAATTCTCTCAGCTTCTTCAATACCTTTATCAATAGGCACAAATACTAGGCCTCCAGGTCCAAGCCTTCTTACAATGGTATAGAGCACATCAATGACATTCTGATTTGAATCGGGGATTATGTAGGCATCTAAAACATTCCTATATATTTCAACACCGCCACCAATAACAAATCCTAGAAGCTCCCTGAAAAGCTTTACACGTTTACCTCTAGCTCTTCCAGTAGCAGAGCTTACAATTAATATTCCTGCCTTCTCTCTTTTTTGAAGTATCCTTCTCTGCTCCTTCTTAAACTCTTCCAGTAATTCCTGACAATGCTTATTCTCCTGCTTTTGCTCCCCTTCGCATCTCGCTAGCCTTAACCTAAGCGAAGCAAGTTTGTACCCTAACTCAATATCTTCTTGAGAAAACCCTAGAAGCTGAATGATATATTCAATAGCCTTACTTCCCTTCATCACCGCATCAACATCATCGACAAATATGAGGCTGAAATGATGCCCATTAGAAATGAACTTTTTGAACACCTCATCGAAATTTCTTTGCAAATAATTCGAAGTAGTTATTAGTATGTCAAAATCTCCTTGTATAACTGCATTCTCTAGCTCTACACGCTTCTTTGCAGGGATCTTTGAGTGTATAGCTATTACGTTTACTACTACGCCACTTCTATCCATGTACTCTATAAGCTTTTTGTAGTAATGCTCAACGAGTACAGATGTGGGGACCACTACATATATTCTCTTTCTCTCTCTTCCATTATTCCCTCTACTAGCAAGATACAGAGCCATCACAAGACCAAACGTTGTTTTGCCTACACCGGTAGGAGCTAACATAGCAAAGCTTTGCTTTTGAGCAATTCTGTATGCCCAGCTCACCTGCAAATTCCAAGGATCATTACCTACACAAGCCTTGAAGAACTCTATAAACTCATTTACAAAACGCTCCATTTCGATTAGTTCCTTCAGTCTCTCACTTGGGTTCCTCACATACTTCATCAACTCCGCAAACGTATTGATCTTCACAATAGATGGGGTATTCATGCACTTTTCACAAGCATTTCTATTCAATGCTCTAATATCATCTATAGGTCCTCCACAATTAATACATAAGCTCATATACTTTGCTAATGGAAGCGTATAAACATCTCCATGTTTTTTATTTTCAACACTTATAGCATTCAAATAAATACACCAATGCAAAACCAATAAAATTAGGATTTCCCTCTAAATAAGGTTGAAGTAGTTTGGTGTACGCACATTATAAGCATTCATGTTCATTTTAAGCAAGCATTGTTTATTCATATTTTGAGCAGCTTACAAAACATAACAATTTAACATTGTTTCAGCGAAGAGAAGTCTCATCATAGGTTCAGGAGACCGTCGTGTCATCACAGTTTATTAAGACATAAAATTAGCTGTGGCAGGGCTACTTATTAGGTTTTATATTTTTAAGGCTAAAATATTAAGTTGGAGAAGCCTGAATGATGAACCCCTTACTCTGAGCCCATTGTGATGAAACCTGTCTCATCTGATTGAATCCATTTAAGATCTCAGAGATCGAGGGCTTCTTCATCCGATTCTCGTCAAAACCCCGTTTTCATCACAGATCTACATCTTTTTATAGTACTACGAGTCAATTAAACTTTATATGGCGAACAAAATGCGCACAACTAGTAATATGGTACCACAAATAGCAATCCTGCTTGCATTAATGCGCCACAATAACGTTACACTTCAGCAATTGTTTGAGCTGGTTAAGAAAGAAATTGATTATTCGACAAGTTATATGTCGGCCGAAGAGCTGGCTCGAGATTTGAATGTGTTACGTCTTCTAGGTCTAATCGAAGAAAAAGATGGTAGATACAGTCTTACTGAAAAAGGAAAGCTTGTACTAGAGAAAATTACTTCTGTTAAAGAAAAAGAAAGGTACATGAATGTATGAATGCGGCGGCCGGGATTTGAACCCGGGATCTCCGGCTTGGAAGGCCGGCGTCCTAGACCAGGCTAGACGACCGCCGCACACTTTCTAATGGTATCTGTTTTTACTGCTTATTTTTAAGCGTTCTTAATGCACTGAACTCTGTGTATGTTTGCTGGAATATGGTTTTGATGTGCTGTAAATATTCTTGGTCTGCTCTGTACCAATACGAAGGTTTTTCGATGCCTTTGAGAGCCTTTATCATTAATACTACGCCTCTAACTACATTTGCCACATCAAGCATAAAGCCTTCATTCTCTATTATGTTCTCTTCAGATTCGTGGTATGCTAATGCCCATGGAGGGATAGCTACGCCCATGCTGTTAAGTATTGCCATTAGGTTCTGAATAACAGCGATAGCTCCCGTGTCGTTGCCTATTGCTATGAATCCTGCCACTTTACCCTCTAAGCGACTCCTACCCTCAATAAATATTGCATTCTCAAATACTGTAAGCCTATCTATGAAATTCTTTAGTGGTCCTGGAACATTGTACCAATATATTGGGGTTACAAATATTATTCCGTCTGCTTCCTCGACTAAGTTATATAATTTCTTCATATCATCATCGAAGATGCATGGAAGCTTACACAACTTTACATCCTCTGAAACACACCCCTTACACGGCTTTATATCGTAATCGTATACGTCTATAGTTAGTGCCTT
>JAPYWC010000006.1 GCA_028276605.1 Desulfurococcales archaeon | reverse complement strand
CTCTTAACCCGTAGACCAAATGCATGGGCGGAGGTCCCGGGTTCAAATCCCGGCGGGCCCGCCACATCAAAATTAATAGGGTGAACTACTTTGCTATCTCCTTTTGGTATTTCTTTAGCAACTCTACAGCCTTACTATATGATATCTTACCCTCCTTTATCATCTCCTCAGCAATAATATCGATAAGCTCCCCTTGCGCTCCAGCAGCTATAGCCAAGTTGCGTGCATGTAGCTTCATATGACCTGCTTGTATACCCGTAGTAACTAATGCCCTTAGTGCTGCAAAGTTTTGGGCAAGCCCTACTGCAGCCATCACTTCAGCAAGTTCCTTTGCGGTCTTTACACCCAGTATTTTAAGCGCTATCTGTGCTATGGGGTGGGTCTTGATAGCTCCTCCTACGATGCCTACTTGTAGAGGTAGCTCTAAAACACCTACTAAATAGCCTTGCGAGTCGATATCCCAAACGCTAAGGGGTTTGTAAACACCGTTCCTAGAGGCATAAGCATGTGCACCTGCCTCTATCGCTCTGTGATCTTGAGCTGTTGCTAAGGCAACGGCTATTATTCCGTTCATAATGCCTTTATTGTGTGTTACAGCGCGGAAAACATCGGCTTCCGCAATAGCGCTTGCATCAACAATTTTCTCTGCAACCTCTCTACCACCAATGTGTTCAGGGTCTATTCTTACCCAAGCCCTGGCAAGCCTGTATATGGCATAGTTGGACACTATACGAAGCCTTGCTTCTCCACCAGTTATTTTCTCTAAGTATGGTGCTATGGCTTCTGCCATAGTATCAACAATGTTGGCACCCATAGCATCAACTACATCGACGAGCAGATTCACTGCAATGCACGGACCTCTCCTAGTCTCAATAAGACGCACCTCAAGATCTTTAGCACCACCACCAAGTTTTACAAGTGTCTCGCTAGTTGAATTAGCTAAATCAAGAATCTCCTCCTTGTGCCTCAAGATCTCAAATACTGCTGTTCTTGGTGATGGAACCTTCATTAAGTGTACTTGCCCAATCATTATCTGCTTAGAGGCATCAGCTCTAATGCCGTCACCATTATTTGCTTCACGGAGCATTTTAGCAGCATTACTTGCTGCTGCCACAACGCTGGGCTCCTCTATTACCATGGGTACCAGGTAGTCCTTAGCATTAATCCTAAAGTTTACTGCAACAGCAAATGGATAGCTCATAGCACCAATAACGTTTTCGATCATGGATTCCGCAAGCTTCCTATCCAAGTTACCAAAATTGCTAAGTAGCTTAATCTCCTCCTCTGTAAGGTTAGCCCATGTCGCAACAATCTTAAGCCTTTCTTCAAGAGGCAATTTATAAAATCCCGGTATTCTTGAGGATCTCTCTTGTTGTTGAGACATTTTGAGCCCAGGATTAGTAAAAAAGGAGCTTCTAAATATGAGTTAAGCTTTATCATTGGCTAAGTAATCGAGAAAGAGATCTGCAATAGTATTTAATAAGGCTTTTTCAGCTATGTTCATGCTATCAGAGAATGATACAATAACTGCATCGCCTGCGTAGGCCTGCATAAGCATTTTTAACTCTCTTAAGCTTTGATATCTCAGTTCATTCAACGAAGTGTCTGGAGGAATATAGGCGTATTTTTCATTAATAAATACGATAAGGGCTGCCTTAGCTCCGTAGAGTATTATCCTATCTCGAACATTTACCACGCCTAACCTTTCAATCATCTGCACACCTTGCTTTATCAGAGAAGCCCATGCATGGTAAGCAAGCTTAAGCTCATCGTTTATAATATCACTAACATTGCGTATAACTGGAACAATACTAAGAATTGCTCTAGCAACCTCTCTGCCTCTCTCAGTTAATAAGCATCCACCAACATTATCAACATGCACTAAATCATATTCCTTCAACCTACGTATAAGGGTTCTTACAGATGCTGGACCAAGGTTAAGGAATCTCGATAATAGTGTTCTACCCATAGGTTCTCTCTCATACAGTAAGAGAAGAGCTTTAATAACATGTGCAGGCTCTATTAATGGTTTTACCCCTCTTTTGCTGGAACAGACATTGTATATAAGGGTCCTAATATCTGTCAAAATCTGGACCCTCAATTCAAATTGATAAGAGGTAAGGTATTTATAGCTGTTTTGATAAGCTTAATCTCTTTAAGGTAGGTAGATCTTGACGGAGCTTCTATATCAATATGATAGTTACATCAAGGAATTCAAAGCTAAGGTTGTAGAAGTAATCAATGGCGAGTTAATTGTCTTAGATAGAACTGCTTTTCATCCAAGAGCAGGTGGAGTTGAATGTGATACTGGATACATTGTAAAGGATGATAAGAGATTTGCTGTTGTGGAGGTTGTATTCAGTGAGGAAGGTGATAAGGTTCTTCACCGTGTAGAAGGAAAGGTTGAGGGAATTAGTGTGGGGGATGAGGTTACAGGCATCATTAATTGGGAGAGAAGGTATAGACTAATGAGATTGCATACTGCATCACATATAATAGCAGGAATAATGTATTCAAAGTACGGAGCTCTTGTAACAGGAGGCAATATTACGCCTGAATATGCTTATGACGACTACAGTCTCGAGGTCTTCGATAAAAAGATATTTGAAAATGTTATAGCAGAGGCAAATGAAATCGTTAAGAAAGGTATTGAGGTCAAGATATACTGGCTAGATAGAGAGGAGGCACTGAAAATCCCAGGAATTGTTAAGCTAGCATCGAGAATGCCTCCAGCAGTGCCAAAGCTTAGAATAGTTGAGATACCTGGAGTAGATATACAAGCTGATGGAGGACCCCATGTTAGAAATACTAGTGAGATAGGTGAAATAGTGTTGCTAAAAGCTGAGAATAAGGGTAAGAAGAGGAAGAGATTATACTTCACAGTAAAACCCTGACACCCAAAATTGGATTACTGTTAATCACTGGAATTCTGTACATTTTTTACTTTCATCATAGTTTAATGAAAGCTTACTTAGCTTGCTCATAACACTGTTCACAAAAGAGTCTAGAACTGCTGCATCAACACCGTGCTGTTTAGCGATATCTTTAACAATTTTCTCGACTATTGAATAGCTCTTATACTCCTCGTTAAGTTTTCTCCATGGAATGCCCTTCAAGGCGTTTGCAAGCCTCTCATCAAAGGGTAATACACCTTTTATCATTAGGAACGCGATTATGGGATAACCAATGTATCCTCTAAACTTTGTGCCGTTATCATCGCTGAAAACAACCTTTTCATCTAGATCTACATAGACAGTATATACTCTATCACCTTCGGATGAGACAACTTTAGCGCATCTCTCGTTAAGTATCTTAACTCTTCCGTCAGCTATAGACCCCAAGGCCTCTAGAACCTTTATCCTTGGAGGAGCTCTAAGCTTAACGACCATAGGCTACGCCAAGACTAGCTTTTGCTAATCAGACTTAAAACTTGTGTTACATATACCTAAACCTGGCTGGATGAAGAGTTCCGCGCTCTCGACCATGAAGTAGGGATGAAGATAATCGCGGCCGCCGCGGACAGCTCATTAAGAGGTGTAGCTATGGATGAAGATAGGGACTATATATAGGATGCTTGTAAATGATGATTTCCGTATACTGGCTTTTTTTACTAAAAATTTGAGGAAGTATGAATATATTCCGTTAGAGGTTATAGTAGCACATTTCAAGAAGAGGTATTCAGAGAAAGAGATTATTGCACGTGTTAAGAAGTTGATGAAACTTAAACTTATTGAGAGACACCCAACACTTGAATCCTATAGGCTCCGTTTTCTAGGTCTCGATATCTTTGCACTACATTTACTTGTGAAGAAAAATATTATTAAGGCTATAGGAGACGAGATTGGTACAGGAAAGGAGAGCAAACTTTATCTAGCATTATCCAACGATGACAAGACCGTTGTTGTGAAGTTTCACAGGATATGGAGAAGCTTTAGAAACATAGTTAAGGTTAGAAGCTATGGTGAAAATGCTGAAGGTTCGGAGTGGCTTGTCAAAAGTATTGTATCTGGTAGGAGAGAAAGAGAGGCTCTTTCAATACTGAACCAGTATAACATAAATGGCGTTCCAAAACTTTATGGAGGTGCGTTGCATGCGGTAGTTATAGATTATATTCCGGGCATAGATCTTTACGAAGCATCTGAATCGCATATTGAAGACCCGGAGAATGTATTGCAACAAATAATTGACATAGTTAAGGAGGCCTATTCAAAGGCTAAGATTGTACATGGAGATCTAAGCGAGTACAATGTTAGGGTAGATATTGAGAATGCAAAAGCATATATAATTGACTGGCCACAATACGTTTCAACAGCAAACCCTGTGGCACCTCAAGTTCTTAGAAAAGATATAGAGAACATCTTGAAATTCTTTAGAAGAAGATTTAGAGTAGAAAGAGATATAAATGATGTTTTGAAGTATATAACAGAAGGTCAGTGAATCAAATTAGTGCACAATTAAGTCGGCACGGTAGCTTCACGGTAGTGATAATATGAAGGTTATGGGCATAGATATAGTTCGTGGTAGCCCGCTTTCTCATACAAGTCCACCTCTCTATGCTGTTGTCATTATAAATGATAGGTATGAGGTTCTTTATGAAGCTTTAGAAGTGCCGTTACGTAGCGTTATCAGGATTGCTTGGGATTTTAAAGTTGATAGAATAGGTGTGGATAATGTCTTTGAGCTTGCACCTACAAGAAAACAGCTAGGCAAGGTTTTCGAATTAATTCCAGCTCACACCCTGATATATCAAGTTACGTTAGAGAATGGCAAATTTGTTGATTTGCTTAGACAAGCGGAGAAGATAGGTGTGCATGTATCTTCGAAACCTAGACCTTTGCAAACAGCGTACATAATAGCTTTGCTTACTTTAAATGGCATAGGCACAGTAATCAGAGGTGTTAGCACAAGGACTAAAATTATAGTGTCTAGAGCTAGATCTCCTGGCTCTGGCGGAAGTAGGGCGAACATATTTGCTAGAGGAATGAGGACAGCAGTTCTAAGAGCGGTGAAAGAGATTAGGAAGAGATTAGAGGATGCCCAGATATTCTATGATATCGTGTTAAAAAGAGGTAAAGGAGGGTTAGACAACGCTGTTATAATAGCCTATGCAGATACCGAAACTGTGAGAAAACTTGTCAAGCCGTTTCATGGCAGTGACGTAAGGGTGGTTATAAAGCCTATTTTTTCAGGGATAGAGTTTGAAGGTGAAGAGCAGGTAAAGAAGCCTATCATAGTTGGTGTAGATCCTGGTATAGAAACAGGCATTGCTGTAATAGACTTGTCTCTGCGATTCTGTCACACATTCTCATCTAAGGAGTTCGATAAGTTATCCATAATAAGTAAGGTCTATTCTCTAGGAACTCCTGTTTTGGTGGCAACAGACAAGAATCCTCCGCCAGATACCGTGAAAAAGATAGCTTCAATGCTTGGTGTACAGTTATATGTACCATCAGTAAGTCTCTCAATTAAGGAAAAAGAGGAGCTAATTAATTGGGCTATGAAAAGGGGGGTAGCAATAGACATTAAGACACCGCATGAGAGGGATGCACTTGCAGCTGCGTTAAAGGCTTACAAAGCATTTGAGAAGAAATTTGTTGAAATTGAAAGAAAAGTTGCTGAACTGGGTCTTGATGTTGATGTTGATGAGTTGAAGCTTCAGTTACTAAAAGGTAAGACAGTGAATGAAGTGCTAGAATATGCTATTGAGGAGCATCTAACAGGTGTATATGCCTATGTAACTGCTCAAGGTGCTAATGCTAATAGAGTGCAAGGTGTTAGTGAGACTGTGAACTGTGATGATAGGATAAAGGCGTTGGAGGAGAAATTAAATGAGTTATTTAAGGAGCGAGAGGTGTTAAGGAGTCGAGTGATTGATTTGGAGAGGAGGTTACAGGAACTAGAATTTGCTAAGAGGTTCGATTTTGTGAACATAGATGTGGATACCATTAAGGATAGGATTGTAAATGAACTAAGGGAGCAACTGAGGCAGTTACGAGCTCTAGTTACCCTATTAGAAGAGAAAATTAAGAACTATGAAAATGAACGCAAAGAACTCATTGATGTATTGAGAGGTGTTGCAACAGGAGCTTTAGTGCTTGTTCCAGTAGCCAATAGTATAACCCCTAATAATGTTGTGCGCATAAGTGGTGCCAACGTATTGTACCTTAGTAAAGGTGTGATAGATTTAAATGCATTAAAAGATATTGAGAAGCCTCTGATCTTGATACTAGACAAATGTAGCGTCATGTCTGCTGAGAGCTTGCTAGATCTTCAAGTTGTCCCTATTTGCGATGTAAGTCCGGTTACGGTGCTAGGAGATATAGCCGTTTTCGATCGTCGAGGAATTGAAGAAGCCGTATCTAAAGGATATAATTACCTAGCTGACTATATACGTAAGAAACGTGAAGCTACAGCTGTTGATTTAAAGAAGCTAAGGCAGATAATAGAGGAGTATAGAAGGAGTTTAATAAAAAACACTAATTCTTCAAATTCTTCAAAATAGCTGAACCTTCCCTTCGACAATCTCCATAGTAAGTAGATGGATTTTGTTAAGCTCATCCTCTGCAATGGCCTTGGCTTCATTAACCATATCAGCTGTTAATCTGTCTTCAGGAAGTATCTTTATATCAACAACTTGAGGTTCATTGATGGGTTTACCGATTTGACTCAATATATTAACGTAAACCTCCTTAACGCCCTTTACTTCACTGTATATCCTATTAGCGATTCTATAAGCAACAACATTGTATAGCTTACCAACATGGCTTACAGGATTCTTACCAGCTGTCGCCTCTAGGCTCATAGGTCTCATAGGTGTTATGAGCCCGTTTGCCCTATTTCCTCTTCCTGTAGCACCATCATCTCCATGCTCAGCTGAGGTGCCTGTAACGGTTAGGTATAGTACACCTTCATCAGGTTTATCAGCTGTGTTAATGTGGACATCAATGTCATAATCAGGTGCAATCTTTGATGCATATTTCAAAACTTCCTCTCTTATGGCTTCCTTTAGTGCAAGGTACTCGCCTTTGTCCCTAACAAATCTAGAAACCATAGCTACAGCAATAGTCAAAGTGATCTTCTTATTTATTCTAAGTCCCATAACCTTGACATCTTCACCTACTACGGGTAGCTTATTCTTCAACTCTTTTGAATTTAGATACCTTTCAACGCTGTATACTAGCTTCTCTAATGTTGATAATGGTGCAAAGGCTGTTCCAAAGCTTGTGTCATTGGCTAGAGGATAACGCTTTAGACCTAGTTCAAAAAGTCCTACAAGATCTACACTTCCTTGCCCAATCTTGTAATCTACAATTACATGTTCTTCAGGATCTAGAAATCTGAAGTTCTCCTTAATCCAGTTCTTAGCAGCTCTCAAAACTATTGTACCTATGGGCACAAATTCAAGCCCTTCTTTAGACTTTACGTAAGTGGTAGCTCTACCAGATACTATTATGTATATTGGTTGAAGTACCTCGCCTCCTCCAAACACAGGATTTGCTTGTCCACCAATAACAAGAACTTTGTCAACATTATGGTGCAGAATAGTGCCAAACCTTCGTATATAGTATTTGCTGAGCTCTCTGCTTATAGCCTCCGCAACGCTATCTGCTATATAGTCTGGGTGTCCAAGGCCTTTTCTTTCAACTATTTCAATTTCTAGGTTCTCAATTCCAGGCCATCTATATTCAGAGACTTTTACATTTATCATCGTCTCATCCTCACCTCTCTCAACAACCTTCTGTACTTTTTAGATTATGCTTAAATATACTTAACTATGTTACCCAAAGTTAATATGTTTATATCTTTAACTAATTGATTACATGCATTAAGCACTTCAGTAAACGTTTAGATATTATTATAGCCATTTAGATATTATGCTAAGGCGTCGCGCTTCCTTATATTTCTCTTACTTATCAGATTCTCACTAAGCCTCTTTGCTTTCATGTACATAACTAGGCATGAATCAAAGTACTTGCAAACCTTGCACTCAATATTGTCTACTGAGAATTCAAAATTTATAGGACAGCTTCTCGGCGTTCTCAACTTTTTCACATATCATCACTTTGAAGCTTGCTGAAGTTTTGCTTCGGTGTAGTCAACGCATATGTATAGTATTTGGCTTCCTCTAATCAATATTCTACCATACTTTGCTATAACCTCTGTCCCCCCGTCCTTGTACTCTGTAGCATCTTCCAAAACAACATTCATTGTGGGGTCAGTCATCACAAGTTTTCCAACGAATTCTGTGTTCTCCTTAACCTTAACCATTATAATCTTATTCACTGCTCCTCGTAGTATTCTCAGTGGTGATACAATTGTTTTCTGTTGCGTTGAAGCCATTTTTATTCAACCTAATTGCTATTCAATACTCATTATAGCTCTAATTAGCTCTGTCTTAAATGTTTTCATAGTAGACCTTAATAAGGTTGAGGCCAAAACGCAATGTTTATACTTGTTATAGAGCATCTAGAGCCTTGCTTAAATAGATGGATTTTGAAAGAGTATGAAATGGCATCGCTGCTATACAAAGGAAGGTTAATATTCACAAACGTGAAGAGTGAGAAGCAAGCTGCTATACTAAGGTCTTTTGGAACTGTATATAAAGAATCTGCTACTAAGCTCTTCAACGATAGAGATGATGTAGTGATTCTAGATCCTCAAGCTGAATCACCGTTGACAGTAGAGGATCTAATGAGGGCGAGCTATGTAATTGTTGGGGGAATAATGGGGTCTCACCCACCGGAGGGAAGGACAAAGAAGTATATATCGCTAAAAATGCCCAGAGCTCTTAAGAGGAACATAGGTCCTTACCAGTATACCATAGCGGGGGCAGTATATGTACTGAAACTCATTGAAGGTGGGAAGAGATTAGATGAAATTAAGTATATAGTTGGGTTAAGGATAACAAGGAATCTTGCAGGAGTTGAGCTCGAGATTGAGTTACCTTATAGTTTTCCTCTAGATGAAAATGGAAGGGTTGCACTACCTGATGATTATATAAGGATTGTTGCTGAGTATGCACCAGTGTATGAATCCAAACTGTTAGCTGGCTATAAGGACATGTGTGAGTATGAATAGCGAGAAGTACACGGACATTCCGCGGAAGTAAATATCAAATCTCTTTTTTGCATTCAGTAGCATGGGTATAGCTATGCTCGGTATGTAAATAAGGAAAATCCATGTCCATACAAAGTATTGAGCTATTGATGGACCCAGCAACATTGCTATTGCAGTGTAGTATGCTCTGTGGGCTCCAGTCACATGTGTTAAAATAGCCGCTAAAACGCCATATACACCTCGTAGTAACACGATTTTAAGCCTTAGGATTGGATCCGATGAGTGCAGACTACTTTGCGTCACAGCAGATACGCCCCAAGAAGTCTATGAGCTGGATAGATATAAGTGTGTGGCTCAATGAGCAAAAGAAGCTGCTAGTAGATTCATATATTGATAATGTTTTTGTTTACTCAAAGGAATTAATGGTACTTAGGCTTAGGAAGCGAGGAGAGGATAAACAGTTCTTCCTTATTATAGAGCCCGGTAAGAGGGTTTCGATAATATTTTCTCAACTAAGCCTCGAACCTCATAGAAACCTTACAGAACTTTGGAGGAGGCATGTGAGGGACTGTAGAGTAGCAGGAGTTGAGCAATATGATAAGGAGCGTTTAATAGTGATGGACCTTAAATGTGGGGCAGAGGAAAGGAAACTTATAATAGAGCTTCTTCCAAGAGGAACAGTAATCTTAACAACTTCAACATTAGAAGTTTTACTTGCGCTAGAGTATAGGAAAATGAAGGACAGAATTATAGCACCTAGACATCCTTACCAGTTTCCACCTAAACAATGGGTTCAGGATTTAGATACTATCGAAGCTCAAAAAGTTGTAGGGGATGTTATTGAGAAGAAGCAAAATATAATCTCCTACTTTGTTAAGAGCTTTGGGATTCCTCCAGAACT
Source organism: Desulfurococcales archaeon (assembly GCA_028276605.1). The sequence continues at coordinate 7,513 of JAPYWC010000006.1, read as the reverse complement.
TGTTGAACTCTCCTACCACATATGTATCGAGAAAGTGAGGCAAGATAATAACATCTCTTCCGTTGTAGAATGTGTAATTAATGAACTGAGAAGTTTGCAAAAGCTTGCAATAGAAAGTCCAAAACCTTGTATTGTCTACATCCAGGATACTGCAGTAGGTTTCTATACATTTGAACCTCTTCACATCGTAAAGATTCATGGTGCTAGAATCGAATTTTTTGAGAAGTTTAATGATGCTGTGAATAAGTACTTTGAGCGTGATTTAGAGGAGCTTATTCAAAAAGCTAGGCTAGGTTCTTTGATGGAAGATATAGAGAAGCTGAGGGCTACTATCAATGATATGGAGAAAAGGTTGGAGATGTACAGGAAGGAGCTCAATACCTTATCAAATATTGTGCAATTAATTGAGGAAAGGTATCCAGAAATTGAGAAGATACATAGCTGTGTCAGATCTGTGATAAAGAGTGAAGGATGGGACAGGGTAACTAAATGTAGCAACTCCATTGAGCGTTACGACAAGTCTAGCGGTAAATATGTTCTAAGGATTGACAGTACAAGTATTGAGCTTGATGTTAGGTTAGAGTTCATTGATGTGTATAACAACTATAGAAAGAAGCTCAAAGATGTGGAGAAAAGCATTGAGAGAATAGAAAGTGAAATAAGTAAGCTTAGGAGTAAAATGGTTGAGCTAGAGCAAAATGTTGAGACTGAAAAGAGGTCAATACGCCTAGCTATGAAGAAGGTGAGGGAATGGTTTGAAAGATTCCACTGGACAATAACTTCATCAGGATTTCTAGTAATTGGTGGTAAGGATGCACAGCAGAACATGATGCTGATTAGAAAGTACCTAGATGAGAAGGATATAGTGCTTCATGCAGACATTCACGGGGGTAGCGCAGTAATAATAAAAACGGGTGGAAGAACTGTAGATGAAGAAACACTACACGAGGCAGCATTACTTGCAGCTTGCTACAGCAAGGCCTGGAAAATGGGCTTACACGCTATTGACGTGTTTTGGGTTCCAGCATCGCAGGTCTCTCTATCGCCACCATCAGGAGAGTATCTACCTAAGGGTGGATTCATGGTGTATGGAAAGAAAAACTATGTGCGAAGCGTATCATTAGAGCTTGCAATAGGGATAGAAATTCTAAAGCTTGATGAGGGGTGTACAATAAGATTAGTTGTTGGTTCTGAAAACAATGTGTCAAGGCGTTGCCTTGTCTACTTTGTAATTAGGCCAGGGGATTCAAAGGTTGATGATGTTATTAAGCAGTTCTTAGATGAACTCAACTCCAAAGAATTAAGAGCCCTTGTAAAGGCTGTTGACATTAATGAGCTTCGCTCAAAGATCCCAGGCAAGAGTAAAATAGTTAAAATTGTTGTAAGAGAAGATGTAAAAAAGGTGCTTGAAGAATGCTGAAAGCATCTGATATTATGGTGCCCAATCCAATTACAATAAACATGAATGCAACGATTCACGAAGCTATTAAGCTTATGGAGAGGCATAACATAGCATCCCTTGTCGTAGTTAATGAAGCTGGAATTGTAAGGGGCGTTATAACGGCTAAAGATATAGTAGTAAAGGTTATAGCAAAAGGTCTTGACCCCAAATTGGTTAAGGTATCAGAAATTCTTTCAAATATTGTAACAGTTGTAGAGCCTGATACACCATTAAAATCCATTGTGAACCTAATATTAGGTACAGGACATGGACACATACCGGTAGTTGATAAGGTAGGCAAAATTTTGGGAATTATAACTGTTGATGATATTTTGAAGTATGTACCAGAGCTTTTAGAGTATATAGAAATGCAGAGCAAGTCAAAATAAAGGCGTAGAGGGTTTATGACTAGATATAACAATATGAGTAGGATAGGGTATTAAAAAGAATTCTTGCTCTTCTCTTTCAGCTTCCACCTGCACCAAAGTTTCGAGTCCACTCTTCATAAAGCTTCAGCATCTCTTTGCTAATACTTGGTTTCTTACGCTTTAGAACCTCTAAGAAGTCATTCATTGTTATTGGACGAGGCGTCCCATCGATCCTGTTCGATTTGAATAGCTCCCTAACTGTTCTCAGATATGCTTCTATAACTATATCCCTTATATCACTTGCAGAATATCCTTCAGTCAATTCAGCAAGTTTATCCAGATCTACATCAGGTGCTAACTTGAAGTTCTTAGTGTAATACTCGAGGAGAGCTTTCCTAGCATCCTTATTTGGTGGAGGAATGTAAATCCTTTTGTGGAATCTTCTTATGAAACCTATATCAAGCTTCCAAGGCTTATTAGTTGCCGCTATAACATAAACAAAGTAGTTCTTCCCCTTATCGCTAAGTCCATCAAGCTCCTTAAGAAACTGATTCCTAACTCTCGCTTCTGCACCAAGCTCATGCTCATATACCCCCAGAAGGCTATCAACCTCATCAATGAATATTATGACAGGCTTCGATGCACCAACCTTCTTAGCATACCTAAATATGGCGGCAACCCTTTTCTCTGCTTCACCAAACCATTTAGATAATAATGTAGCTGCATCAATCTGCATAAATATACCATCAATCTCATTAGCTACAGCAGCCGCTAACAAGGTTTTTCCGCATCCAGGCGGACCGTAGAGTAATATGTTTCGAGGCCAGCCAAGTGGGAAGAGATCAGGTCTTTTGGTGGGGTAAACAATAGCCTCTATTATGGCTTGCTTAGCTTCTTCAAGCCCTATGACATCCTCAAACTTTACTGGGGGTTTTTCAACGATTATGAAATCTTGTACTAGATCTTCTTCTGACTCCTCCTTTCCCTGATTATTACCACCTATAGGTACTGACAACTTAGCCTCTTTTTCAAGCTCTTCAGCTTTCTTGAGGTAGCCTTCAGCAAGATTCTTGTATATATGTATCATTGGGTCGTTCTTGTAATTGTTTATTATCATAAACAGAACTTCTGCAGCCTTCTTATAGTTTTTCGCAGCATCTATAAGATTGCCTATGCGTTCATTTATCATTGCATCATTTACGTATTTTCTAGCAAGTGCTTCGAGATATTCACGACCACTACTCATTTTAAGGCACCTGAACGATGATACTTAATGAGCTGTTTACCATTGAGTAAAAAGTTATGTCACAACTTTTATGAGTCCTTTGCTCTCCAGTCTCCTAAGGACAGCTCTTATTTCTTCCTCAGGCACCCCTAACTTTATTGCGCATTCTCTCACATTAAGCACGCCATTGTTGTTTAAGATTTGCAAGTACACTTGCATCTCTATGTCGTTGTCAAAGAATCTCTGTAGGTATTGTATGCGAGGCGTGTATGCTGTTGGCATTGCAGGTACCTTCGTCAAGCTGTCTATAATGCTCTGTGCCGTTGCTATACTCTCCAAATGCTGCTTCTTTACAAGATCCTCTAGCTGAACAGGTATAGGTGAGAGGCTTTGTCTAATCCTCTCCTCTGCTTGTAGCTCTACCTCCTTTAATATCTCTTGCACCTCCTTTGTCACAATCGTAACATTTGCACTTACTTCAGGAGCCTGGGTCTCTGCAACAATAGCATTAACGTTAGCTACTATTGTATCTAGAGATGATGCTAGCTCAGGCATTGTTGAGGCGAACATCTGTTTAAGCTGGTTTAGAACGCCTATTGTTGTCTGAAGAACCTTCATATCGTTAACTATGTGCATTGTCTTTAACCTCTCTAAGAGTCTCTCAACAGCTAGTAACGCCACCTGAACCAGTTTCATTAACTTCCTTACCTCAGCAATCTCAGCAGCATATATCGCCGCTCTTTCCCTATCACTACCACTAAGAGCTTTTACCGCATTAGCTAGGAGCTCACTATCTCTCTCCTTTAGTCTCCTGTAAATCTCCTCAAGCTTCAGCTTCAAGTCGTTTAAAGCTGTGTGGATATATATCAACGCCCTTTTATCCTTGCCAGGCACAGCTATTCGTATAATCCTGGCGAGAGGATCAAAAATCCCTGCTGGGGCTGTTGTCATAGTCCTCACAATCTAGAGAGTCTCCTCAGCTCACAACCTTTACAGCTATTGGTTGTTGAGCTGATGATGTTATAGGCATTGCTTCTGCCACTTTTGCCTCCTCGCTACTTGATAAAATTGCTTGGAGTTCTTGCTCAAGCTTCTCAAGCATCGCTATATGTTTATCTATATCCCTCTTCTCATCAAGAGCTGCCTGTCTTGCAAAGCGCATAAAGTCTGCTGATATTTTGAACCCGCTCTCAGCTATTTCCCCAGCTGTGTAGCTCACCATGAGGTGGGTCATGGCTTTTTCTATATGGATAACAAAGTTCTCGATCTCATACAATCTCTTTCGCAGCGCATCTTTAGCGCTCTTTACCTCGCTCTTCACCTTCTCGACTTCTTTTGCGAACTTCTCCTTTAGCTCCTGGTAAGCATGTGCCGGTATCTGACCCTTCTTATATAGCTCTTCCATTGCCTTAATTCTTTTCTTTAATATGTCAAGCCTTCGCTCAAGCTTCTTAACATTTACAAGCCACTCAGGCATTATCTTTAGGCCGTCAACATCCTTTACCAGTCTCTCGCCAGGTATGGTCTCATAGGTTGTATCATTAATCATTACTTCGATTGCTGATACATTGCCTTCGACATCGCTATATACGCTAACGAGAATTCCTACCTTTCTTCCATATATGTCCAGTATTGATTGACCTATGTATGGAGCTATATTTTCGATAGTTATACTCATAAATTTAATCCCCTTTAATAATCTCCATTCATGAGAATTTATATAAGGTAGAACCTCAATTAAGCTATGTAATGTGATTATCTAAGAATTTTCAGTGCAGTATTAGTGCTAGAATAAAGATCCAAAGTATGTAGAGCAAGAGCGTAGCAACTTTTAAGGTTCTCAAAATGGCGCTTCCACTTCGTGTAGCTAGCTCTAGTAAATCAAATACCTTCTCCCCCATGAGCTTGGCGGTAAAGGTATATGTAAATGTTGTAACCCTTGCATCTTTCAGATCCTCCACAGCTTTATGCAATGCTATGGTTGTAGCATTTAGTAGTGCTTCACTAAGTTCTACTGCATAGTATGGCGAGTCAAAGGCTGTGCCAGCACATGTATGATCATCAAGTGTAACAACTTCTGCATCTACAAAACCATTTTGTAGCGCTAAATGTCTTAGTGCTTCTCTCACACCATGTTCAGCATTATTTCCATAGAGATATATTATGCCATACCTCTTACTATTGCATTCTATGGCAAGCACCTTTACTTTATTTGTGCACAGCCCCCTAACAATACCATGCACCCTCTCTTCGCCATAACCAATCCTTAGAATTGAACACTGATTACTATGCTTTGAAAGAGCTGACTTTATCAGCTCTTCAAAAACATCTACCCTAAGCTCCCTGTCACCTTCTACATTATGAGCATCTATTACCGCCACATCTGCAAAACCATAAAGCGCTGCTATCTCTTCAGCTCTTTTCTGAAGTTCTTGGGGCAAATCATCGCCTCCTGTAACAGGAGAGGAAATAATTATAAACGCTTTAGTATCGGTATGTAAGCAGAAAGCCTCTCTCAGGTTGCTGAATACTCTGAAAGGCTCGTAAAGAGATTCATATGTATTGCTACTCCTTCCAGTATTGAGTAGTGCTCTGGTAATCTCTTTAGCAAGTCTTTCGCTCTCTACACTACTTGCTACGTTTAATTCATGGGAGCCTGCACCATGAAAAATAAATGCTGTTATGTTATTCTTGCTAAGCTCAGATTCCAATATGTATGGGAAGTATGTACTCCCTAAAGTTTTGTAGGGCCCGAAATGAATTGCTGGCACAACTACTACAATATCATTCCCTGCTCTCTCAAAGCGTAGCACTCTCACCTTAACTTCTTTATCTATAGCAATGGAGCTGAAGATGCTTTCAAGTTCATCACCATTTCCAGTGAGCATTAGCTTGGTCCATGCAGAAGCAAGCATAAACACATCCAGGTCAGATAAATCATCTAGTTGTGATATTGTATGAATGGATGGGATGAACAAGAGGAATAGTATTACAAATCTTGCAATAGCAATAGCTATGCTGGTATCTGTCACTATAAAGAGAAGCTGGAGCGCAATACTCAGCATAATTGAGTATGCTATACCTCGTTTTTTAGAGCCTGTAAGACCTGAAAATAGGAAGGGGCTGAGGATGGGTAACGCAGTATAGATCGAGCCCCACACGCCAAAAAAAGATGATATGAATTCTACTGGTAAACCAGGTGCTATTAGGAATAATGTGGCGTTTGTGGCTTGTCTAAACTTTATATAACGAGCAATAAACTTCACCGAAGCCACTATCACAAATATCGAAGTAGCGTGAAGGACTGGAATTAAGAGAAGATTTGTGTGAAGAAGCTTGTGGAGAAGTATATAGGGATATGTATCTGCAAGTAGGAGCAGGAGAATGAATAAGAGATAGATGTATATCTGCCTTTTAGAGATAATCGATGGAACCCTTAGCATTCTGTAATATCTTAGTGATGCTCCTTTAAGCACGCTATGTCACTTCCTTTAACATTCTAATTTTTATTTACTATTACTATGCTGTGGAAAGGTAGACATATTAAAGTGTTTCCTGGAATAAGAAGCAGTTGTATAGAGTGTGAATAATATGAGTCTTGAGGTATCTACTGTAAAGCAGGTTTTGATGCAGAAAGGATTCGAGAAGGTCTTTGTTGTTGAATCCAGGTATGACTGTGTTCTCCTCTTAATAGAGTTCAAGGGAGTGAACATACTTACTGGAATCTACAAAGGTCTCCATTCCATATATGCCAAGATTGTGAGGGCAGATGATTTGCTTGAGCCTTATTGGAGATGTGACTACCTAGAGTACGTTCCCCAAGGTCTTTACACCTTTTCAGAATCCAAGAATATTGAAGAGCTTGCTCAAAAGATAGTTGCGAAGGCTGAGATCATAATTAAAAGGTCTAGCCAAGGTATAGAGTAGCCTCATGCCGGATTCGCATCATATTAACTGTAGTTAGTGTTACGTAACGGGCTTCAGTCTTATTCCTTTGCCAGGCTCTATCTCAACCTTGAATGCACGCCTAGAGTGGTTGGTCATCCTCATTTTCTTTATAATCATGTATCTTACAACCTCCTTCTTGGTTTCCACATCATCCATCCATAAGTGGAACACTCCATCAGCTATATGCTCTAGACCAAAACCAAAGGTGGATCTTGTTGTCATCGCATACTGACTAACTAGGTATGCAGTGACATTTTCTCTGTGTGTAGCTATTTTGAGTTCATAGCTGTATTTCCTAGCCATTGCAGGTTTATCTGCCCAGAAAGCACTTAGAGAGTCTATAATTAGCCTTACATGTCTTATAGGGCTTTTTCCCCCTTCCTTCAGTACTCCAAGAATCTTATAAGCTTCATGTATTGCTGCAATTAGGGTCTGTATATCTAGTGCTGCAAACCTTCTCTTTCTTGCAGTCTCGACATCAGCAGCTATGGTTTCACTCATTTGTCTTGCAATTTTCAGAAGCCCGAAAAT
>JAPYWC010000082.1 GCA_028276605.1 Desulfurococcales archaeon | reverse complement strand
TATCAGGGACCAGCCTTTCGGAATCCTTGTAGGAGGCTTCGATCTGATAATCAACGGCACAAAATATGCTGATAACTTTAGAGGAGGAAACATAACATTGCCTTACGGCACCTACGCAATACAGCTAATCCCATCAGCAGCCTTCTCACAGTACTACGAAACTTCAAAACCCGTTATAGTTTCATTAACAAAGAGTCAAGCGGTAACAATAGGTGTTGATAGGAAGCGCTACACCTTAACACTCTATGTAAGGGAAGGAGCAACACCCGTGAAAGATGCAGAGATATCTATTAGATGTCTTGAAACAGGGACTGCCATAACAACACTAATAACAGACGAAAACGGTGCTGCATCAACGAAACTTCCATTCTCAACATATGAAATCCTCATTAGACATCCAAGCTATGTTCAACAATCTATTATTCGTACATTGGATGCAGATACAACTGAAATAGTCTATTTAAGACCAACAATACTAACATTGATTCAAAGATTCTTGCCCGTGGTAATAGCACTAGTAGTTGTTGGCATAGCTATCTATGCTGGGTTCAAGCTTAGAGAAATGATTGCAAGAAGGTTGGCAACTGAGGAAGAGGTCTTCTAGTTAAAAAAAGTGCTTCTTATTTATTAAATTGAAAACCTTTATAGCTACATCCTTAATAGGACTATCCTGGGCATATTGTCTACGTACACTAGTGCAATCTTGGCCTCCACATCTATATTGCTCAGCGTTTCAACCTCTTTCCTAATAGCTATTAACTGTGTTATTCTGCTATTCAAGGACTCTACAGCTTGCTCTAAAGCGGCAAGTTCTTGCGAAGCTGATGGATTCACAACGATTCTGATATTCCTTAAAGCAACTTCATTCTGAGTCTGCGTCTCTGGCAAACCTAGCTTTGCCAATACGCTTTTTAGCTTCTTCTCCTGCTCTGCCCTAACTCTAAGCTCTTCTAACCTCTTAAGCATTTCCCCCAAGACTCTCCTATAATTAGCAATCTCATCGTCCAAAAACTTTAGTAGCTCATTTACGCTACTGAATTCCCTTACAGCTACGCTCATAGCAGAGCCCAGAGAAAAGATAAAGGAGAGAGCAAAAAAAATGCTTATCTTTAATATAGCATGCAGAGATAAAAACTCTTTAATATCTAATTTTATCTTGTAGATAAGACTTAGATGGCTAAGGCAAGTAGTGAGGGAGGGAAATGTTTCTGAGTAGTGGTAAAGTTATAGAAACGCATGATGCTTCTAGAAAGAAGTTTGGTGAGGTTATAGCTGAGTATGTGAAGAAAGGATTTACAGGAAGAATAACGTTTCGTACCGAATATGGCATGGTTTACATTGGACGAACAACATCAGTATCCATCTCGGTCGAACTTCTACGAGGCTTAATCGTTGCTTGTAGGGGTATTGAAGGTGGTAACGTTGTTGAGGGAGCTGATTGCTCTGCCTCAGCACTAAAACACCTCTACACATCTATAGGTACTGTAGAGGTTGTAGAGCTGAGCGAGGATAATGTGTTACTAGATGTACTTACATTTCCACACGCAGCCCTAGCAGCTGATGATAAGCTCGTCACCACAATAACCGGAGCTGTTGTAATGATGCCTACTCCACCACAGCAAGCCCCAATAGCACCTCCACCAATACCTAAACCAGCTGAGTCTCCACCAAAGATCGAAGCTAAACCAGTAGCACAACAACAGCTACCAAAACCCGTAGAAGAGGTAAAGATAGAGGAGCTTAGTGTAGCTGATGAATGTATAGACCCGCTAACACTTTACACTGTGATAAGGTCATCAACGCTACTAGGAACTTTAGCAGAAGCAACGTACAGTGATGTTGTTAAGAAGATTGGTGAAGCTATTAGTACAGGCAAGACCAAATTGATTTACGTGTCTGCCGCTGTGGAAGGCAGAGATGTAAAGATGCTTGCTGATGCCAACACTAAGAAGATCTATATAGAAATTGAAAGCGGTAGTGGAGGCAGTATCTGTGGTTCTGAAGCATTAAAGCATGTCAAAGACTCGAAACTTTCGAAGATAAGGTTATGGTCAAGCTAGTGTATCGCTGCCTATGAACATCGCAACATAGTTTTTGCTCGTATCTTAAATGGTATTACTGCATTACAGTATCTTCTCGGCGTTAGAATATGGATTCATGTAGTGCTGAATGTAATCAGGTATTGGAGCTGCTAATGGATTATGTAGAAAAGGTAGAGGCATTGTATGTTCACGGTCTTACTGATGAAGCTTACAGGGTGGGTCTAACAGGATACGTAACAATATCAATACTAGTAGAGGCTTATAGAAATGCAGGTATGCTGAGTGAAGCGCTTTACATTAGGTTGAGAAGAGTGCTTCACATGTACAAGGACTTTGTTGAGGGTATAAGGATTAGAGCTGATGAAACAACCGCTATAAACATTCTAAATGCGATTACAGCACTAGCCACCCCCATAATCATTGGTACCTAAAATCCCGGAATTTTTTCTTGTACAACTATTAGAATTTTGTAGTAAATTAAATTAGAAGTTTACGAGATCAAGTATATCTTTGCTTAGGTCTCTCCTAACATTGAACTCTGCTACTCTTCCACTATTCCAGTTCCTGACAGGCCTATAGTAGCCTACTATCCTGCTCCATAAATCCATTGGATTGCCGCATT
>JAPYWC010000005.1 GCA_028276605.1 Desulfurococcales archaeon | reverse complement strand
AATACTTTAAGCTTATGGCTCCAAACCCAAACAACTCTATGATCTTTGTAAACTATCAAGTAGAGGGGACTTTAGGTAGGAGAATAAGAGATGGAGCTAGGGAAATAGCCTTTGTAAATGAGCAAGGGAAGGTTGAGATAGTAAAGGTAAAGATGGAGGTTTACGCAATAGAGGGCTTTTCAGGACACTCAGATAGGACACAACTTCTTGACTATATAAAGCATATACAGCCAAAGCCTTCAAAGATTATTCTGGTTCACGGAGAAAAGAAGGCTGTCACCTCATTAGCGCGAGAGATAGAGAGAAGAGGGAAAAGCTTAGGAATAGAAGAGGCTGTAGTGCTTGTACCAAATATTCTAGACTCCTACACCTTAGCCTACAATATGTAACTAAACGCTACTTCTATTTTGAGCTCTACCCCTACACCATACATTACAAACCTTCTCCTTTACACTAGATGATGAGTATCCTAACACCCTCTCAGGCATTTTTACAACATGTGCCTCAATACCTCTATTCCTCAAATCCCTTACAAGCTCATCAACATCGATCTGATCAGGTCCTAAAGCAATGATGTCCGGCTTAACCTCCTCAACAGATCTCAAAAAATCGTCATACCCAACAAAAGCTTTATATACGTAGCGTAACGCCCCTACAATAATTGCTCTCTCAAAATCTTTAAAAATGGGTTCTACACCCTTAATCCTGATGTAGTTAGAATCTCTTGAAACAACAACAAATAGCTTGTTGCCTTGCATTGAAGCCCATTTAAGAAACTCTATGTGGCCTGGATGAAGAACATCGAATGAGCCTGCAGCGAAGACTCTCACCTCCTTTGCTTTAACCCAGCTCCACTCTATTAATCCAAGACTGCGAAGAGCATCCAGTAAACCCTCAGCATAGGAAATTGTTGCAATACCTGTTACACAGTCTCCCTTCTCATAGTAGTAACGCGAGTCGCTGAAGTAAGCCATTGCCAAATCAACTATACGACGCGCAGAAGGGTCTAAAATCTTCAAGCTTTTCAGACTTTCATTAAAGTTTGCTATATACCTCCACAACCTTTCACAAACATCAGTCAACCACCATCACCTGCACCTTAAACATATACTTAACATTACAAGATTTGTTTAAAGTTCTTTATTTTCAGAGCTAAGGCGTTTGCGAACTACAAATAGTAAATGAAGCATTAGATTACATAAAGATGCCAACAGTAGTTACAAGATGTAGCAACATTGAAAAGGTGGGCCCGCGGGGATTTGAACCCCGGACCTCCGCCTTGTGAGGGCGGCGTCCTACCAGGCTAGACTACGGGCCCTATTCATAGTTTTTTTTACTTGTTGACTCAGCATATTAAGTGTTTATCTAAATTACCTATTTGGGTATATTACTTTGTTTAGCATTTTCCAAAATAACAAGATGAGGTGCAAAAGAGTGGTTAAAATCCTGGTCTACACAGCTTATGAGGATTCGCCAGATGCATGTACAGCTGAGAAGATGCTTAGGCATGGTGTTGTAGAGAGGGTGTATAGCTTTAAGGAGATCCCGACATGCTCAGTGGTTCTGAACCCCTTCGCCACTTCATACCTAAAGCGTGCTGATCGGTACTATGCTGAGCGATGCGGTCTTGTAGCCATTGATGTATCGTGGAAAAGAGGTGTAAAAATCTTGAAGGCTCTACGTAGAGGACAACAAAGAGTTTTACCGATACTGCTAGCCGCTAATAGCGTGAACTATGGAAAACCGTTTAGGCTAAGTACTGCTGAGGCTGTGATAGCAGCACTGATAATCATGGGCTTTAATGAGGAGGCAAACAAGATTGCTTCTCTATTTAAATGGGGACCCATATTTATTCAGTTGAATAGCATTCCACTAAAGCTTTATTCAGAGGCCAAAACAGATGAAGAAGTCGAGAAAATTCAACGTGAATTATTCTTCCCCGAACTCAAAGAGGACATAAGGATCTTGACAAAGCTACACAAAATGCTTGAAAGCGATGATGAGTCCTAAACACCAGCACTTTACTTTAATTAAGCAGATGACGTGGATCTGACATAGAGACTTTTATGCCTCTAGCATTAGCAGTAGTAATTGTGTGAGCCTAGATGCCCAAAGCAATAGTGTTAATTAATACAGAAGTTGGTGCGGAAGAGGAGGTATTAAATGAAGTGAAGAACATTGAGAGTGTGAAAGAAGCTTACATGGTTTATGGAATCTACGATATAGTGGCAGAAGTTGAGGCTGATTCTGTTGAAAAGTTAAGAAAGGCGATTTCAGAAACCCTTAGGAAAATCCCAAAGGTTAGGTCAACAATAACCCTAGTAGTCGTAGAATCGTTTACTAAAAAGTAATGTACTACGCACAGATCTGCATAACCATGGAGAATAACAGCACCAATTTTTGTGCTATTGACATAGGTTTAGACGATTTTGATTCACATATAGGTGGATGTACAACACATCTTGCAACATATCTTCTCAACTCTTTGGCTAACAAAATAAAAAATATTATGCTATTTGATTACCCAAACCTTGTAAGGCTTAACCCTTCCATACCATGGAAAACGCGTGGAAATGGAGCTGTAGCACTAAGGATTCTACTTCCTTGTGAAATTGTGGAGAACCTTGAAAACGTTATGGAGATTCTTGAAGAGCTTATCGATGACTATATGAGGAAGATGGGTATTGAGCTGGAAAGTACAGGTATTGAACCAGGACTTGTTGTGGCACAGCACACTGCATTAAATGGTCTTGCATGGATTTATCGGAAAGCCGTATCAGACGTTATTTTCATTGATCAGGATCTATATTCAAAGCTTAGTAGGAGAGGTATTGTTTTTTCTAAAAGATTCAACAAGCGAGGTCTTATAGGAGCTTTAGCAGCTATTACTTGGATACTTAATGAAGAATCTGACTACACATACGAATTACTAACATATAGATCCAGAAAGATGTACTCTAGGGATAGGTGTATTGATGAGAATAGTGTGAAGCTTTTCGATGAATTAACTAGAGGAAGCACTTTTAACAATTATGACTATAATGAGGGTAGAGTCTTAATAGCACCTCACGGTCCAGACCCTGTTCTCTATGGGATAAGAGGTGAAGACCCTGAAATATTGAGGATTGGACTGCATGTAATAAGGGTTTGCGAACCTATAGCTGCGTGGACCATCTTTAGAACCAATCAAGGAACAGACAGCCATGCAGTTGCTAGAACCATAGATTCTTTAAGACCTTTCAGAACTGGAAGGATAAGAGGTGTTGTGGTTTCAGCACCTAAGATACTTCAAGGCGGTGCTGTATTGGTAAAGGTATTTGACTCTACTAGCGAGATCCTAGTAGCGTTTTTTAAGCCCAGCAAATTAACTGAGATAGCATCCAAACTTGATGTTGGCGATCTTATTGAGGTGCAGGGACACGTTAAATTGTGGAATGGTGTACAGGTATTTCATGGTGAGAAAATTGCTTTACTAAGCATTAGCAGAAAGGTGCATTGCAAAGCACCACCATGTCCACGATGTGGCAGGAGAATGAAGAGAAAGGGTATTGGCAAAGGTTATGAATGCGAACACTGCAACATAACTATACTTAATCCCGTACTTCACTGCACAACCGAGATTCGTACCCTTAATCACGGCCTCTACCTACCTCCCTCACACGCACAGAAACACCTGATTAAGCCTATCGAAAGATATGGGAGAGAACACTATTTATGGAGGTTCACACCAATACCTGTAACCAATGCAACACAAATTATTGAACCCCTCGAGTTCCTGTAGAGCCCACTTATTTCCCACAATCAGACAGACCCCACCAGTTCATATGCACCATATACATACACATACTTTTCACTTTAATTAAGATCATTAATGTACAGTACCTGTGAAGAAGAAAACTATCTTAATTTTACTTTTCATAATACTTTATACAAACCAAATTATAGAATTGACCTATCGATAATGCATAATCATTGTATCATCATCTCGTAGTACTAGATAGTGTAAAACATAGTTGCACATGTAAGAATAGGGTCTGTACATACAATCAATCAGTTTCAAACAATTATAGATTAAAACCCTATGTGGTATTACTGACCCCCTTAGTTCCTGTGGAAAAGGGCGCACAAGTATAAGGAGGATAATGGGCATTAAGCTTGCTGCTACCTAGCAAGTAAGATGCGGGCCCCGGCCCGCAATAACCCATCTTCTGTACTTAGGCTATATTTGGCTAAGCGGCTTCGCCCCCCATTCACGTGGCCTTCATCGGGAGGCGGCCTTACCCCCCAGAGGTTGGCCGTTTCACCGCATCTGCAAGCCTCGTCTGCGGATTTACTGCCCCCTAGTTACCTAGGGGGCCTTGCCGCTTCATCCTCATCGACTTGCAGCCGTGTCGTTTCTGTGCCAGAGCCTAGGGTGTTCCCCTAGCCCCTTGCGGGGCTCTGGTGCCACGCGGGGGATGGTGTTTCCTCGGGTTTAAACCCGTAATAGCCTGCGGGCCGGAGCCCATTAATCTCTCTGTTACGTTGTCCTCTTATATGTTTAGTGTTCAATTTAGATAGGTGGACGGAATATTTTCATGAGAATTATTGTTAGTATTGGTGTTACTATAGCTAAGAATAGCAATAAGTATGGATTTATTTTAACTGTCTCCTCTACTTCCTCATAGAATCTTACAAGCCCTACATAGGATGAGATTCCCACTCTTGATCTTCTTCTAGATGACATGACTAGGCATCACCTATGATCATATTCGATTTTGTTGCAAACTCTAGAATTTTTTTGTACCTCAAAAATATAATTTCTTATTCTTTAAGCTTAATCTAAAAGCTTATCTAAGCGCTTCATCTAGTTACGCTTAATGATATACTGGTGAAGCTCTATAGATTTATGTTCAGAGGAGATTATAAGCAGGTTTAAGGATTATCCAAAGCTTATTGATGCTTTGAGGAATAAAAGGTTTGTGGTGGTTAAGGATATTGATACAGGGCTTGAGTTGTACGTGTTTCGGGGTATTGAAAGAGATTACCTGGTTTCTCCGTGCAGAATGTGCACCTGCAGCGATTTCTTGATACATTTTGTTTGGGGTAAAAGAGCGTATCCCTGCTACCATGTTGTGGGTTTTTACATAGCGTTAAATGAGCAAAAATATGTCAAGCTAGAGCTAGGTCATGAGGAGGTGAAGGAGATTGTGCTTGAAGTGCTTTTTCAAGGTTTTTCAAAACTTTTAAGGAAGGCACTATCAAAGCAGACAACTTGAGTCTGGTGTTGTAGAGTAAGGTGTGGTAGGTGAAGTTCAGAGGCAACGTCTATAGATATATATTGAAAGAGATTGAGTCAGGCTCAAAGCTGCACTTTACGCTTATAGATCCTGAAAAAGTTCAAGGAATAGATCAGTTAAAGAAAGTGTTGAAAACCGTTGTTGATGCAGGTACAGACGCTATACTGATTGGAGGTAGTCTACAAGTATTCATTGATGATGTTGAGAAAGTAGTCTCAGTTGTTGAAGAGTTTAACAAACCATCGATACTCTTTCCAGGCAGTCTTGCAGGTTTGGCTAGAAATGCAGATGCAATTCTTTTCATATCCTTACTAAACTCTGAGAACCCCTACTATATAATCAAGGCGCATGTTTCTGCAGCGCCAATCATAAGGAGAATAGGTCTAGAAGTCTTGCCAACAGGTTACATAATAGTTGGTAACTGGCAAACCTCAGTGAGTATAATGGGCGACGCCAAACCTTTACCATTTGAGAAGCCAGAGATAATAGCGGCTTATGCTCTAGCTGCTAAGTATCTGGGAATGAAGTTTGTTTACCTAGAGGCAGGTTCCGGAGCGCCACAACCTGTACCTCAAAATGTTGTAAGCACAGTTAAGAAGGTAATAGAGGATACAATCCTTATAGTAGGTGGGGGTATAAGAACACCTGAAAAAGCTGTTGAGATTGTGAATGCTGGTGCAGATATCGTGGTTACAGGGACTATTGTTGAAGAAAGGCTTGATACAGCCGTAAAGATAATTGAAGCGATTAAAAAGAGGTAATAGATTGTTAGGTTAGGTGCCAGCTCCCAGAATCTTTTTAATGTTCTCTGTATAAGGCGGAGTAATAACCCCTTTCTCTGTTATTATTGCTGAGACAAGGTCTGGCGGTGTTATATCAAATGCTGGGTTAAGCACTGGGACATCTGCAACAGTTATTAAGACCTTGCCCAAAACTTTTCTAACTTCGTCAGGATTCCTTTCTTCAATTACCACTTCGTTTATCTTAGACTTCAGGTCAAAGGTTGAGGTTGGCGCTGCAACATAGAATGGTATGTTATGCCTCTTTGCCGCTATGGCTATAGTGTAAGTCCCTATCTTATTTATTACGTGGCCATCCATAAGGATCCTATCAGCACCAACTATGATCTTATTCACGAGCCCTTTGTACATTACATATCCTACCATGTTATCTGTTATCAGTGTTACAGGTATTCCCTCTTTCTTCAACTCCCACACAGTTAACCTAGCACCTTGAAGCACAGGCCTAGTCTCTGTTGCTATGACCTTTATCTTCTTTCCCTTATACCAAGCAACCCTAATGACAGCAAGAGCTGTTCCAAATGCGCTTGCGGCTAAGGCACCAGCATTGCAGTGCGTAAGTATAGTATCACCATCTTCAATAAGTTTTTCACCTATCTCACCTATCTTAATGTTTGTCTCTATATCTTCCTGATAGATCCTCAAAGCCTCTTCAACTATAGCCTTCCTCAAAGCCTCTCCATCGCTATAGTCCGCCATTACAACCCTCTTCATTCTGTCTAAAGCCCAGAATAAGTTGTATGCCGTAGGTCTAGTTCTACTCAATCGCTCTATAGCCCTGAGCGCCAATGTACGCAACTCATTAAGGTCTGAAGTAGGAGCATTATACACTGTTGCGGCCACAGCTAGGGCAGCAGCAACACCTATTGCAGGAGCACCTCTGATTTCCATATTCTCTATAGCTCTAGCGATATCCTCATAGTTACTACTCTCTCTATAAACCTCTTCATGTGGAAGAAGCGAAGTATCAAGCCATCTAACCTTTCCATTAACCCACTCAACAGCTTTAATAACTAGGGGATAGGAAACCATGTCATAGACACCACATAACGCATTTTGATTTAGTTTTTCAGACGCTTTGATGTGTTTTTAAGTTTATCGCCTTATTCCCTATCTATTAATATTCAAGGCATTGAGATAATTTTTGGAGAGCAGAGATGAGTAAGGCAAAGACAAGGCTTAAGATACTTAGCGATGGTAGGATAGTTGTTGGGACAGTCGTAAACGTGCCTAAAGATTTACAGGGGGTTATAAAGGAGGGTGCTAACATAGACCCATTAACAGCGTTAAGACTTGTACTAGCTAATGCAGTTATCGTTGAAGATGAAAGTGGTAGAGAGCTAGGACTCGCCGAGTTTATTGAGAAGCTTCAGCGAGAAATAGATAATACTGTGTTGATTGTGGTTATGGATCTTCTGAAGAAGGGGAAGAAGATTGTGCTAAGTCCTAGTAAGAAGGAAGTAATACTCGTTAATGAAAGAGCTATTATAAAGCCTCTTAATGAGTATGAGGATATTGAGGCGAGAGAGCTTTACAATATGGTTGATAACGCGTTAAAACAGGGATACAGATTTCTTATAGCGGTTATCGATATGCATGGCGACGTTACATACTATGAGGTCACAAAGATGAGTTTTCAAAAAATTAATAGAGGAGGTGGTATAGCTTGAACAAAGATTTGCTAGAACCTATACGAGGCTTTAAGGACTATACACCACCTGAGAGCGATGTGTTAACATGGATTTGCGATACTTTCAAAGAAGTTGTGAGATCCTTTGGATATAAAGAAATTAAGACACCAACAATTGAAAGCTTTAAATTATTTGCTCTTAAATCTGGTGAGGAGATACGTAACTCAATGTTTGTTTTTGTTGATAAAGGAGGGAGAGAGGTTGCATTAAGACCTGAAGTTACACCAAGTGTTATTAGGGTTTATCTAAAGGAGCTTAAGGCGTTGCCAAAGCCATTAAGGCTTTTCTACATAGCCAACGTGTTCAGATATGACGAGCCTCAGTTTGGCAGGTATAGAGAGTTTACTCAGGCAGGCGTTGAGATACTTGGAGGAGATACAATATACTACGACATAGAACTCATTGAAATCCTTGAAGAGTTCTACAATAGAATTAATCTTAGCAGGCGCATATATAAAGTAAACAACATTGCCATATTCAAGAAAATGGCAGCTTTAGCGAATTTTTCTACTGAGGAAACTGAGAAGCTACTACACCTCCTCGATAAAGGGTTTGTGGAAGAAGCCGCCGCACTCTTTGAGTCACGCGGCTACTTCAAGTATTCTGAGGTGTTAAGAAGGCTCGCTGAGTTGAGGGGGCACGAAAGCGATATTTCAATTCTTGAGTCTATCTTAAGAGATGCTGGGGTATATCAAGAGGTGGAAAAAGACATTGAAGCGTTAGTGAAGTATATTGACGCCTTAAAGAAGCTTGGAGCGCAGGTCCTGTGGGACCCCATATTTGCTAGGGGTATAGCCTACTACACAGGCATAATTTTTGAAGTACAGGTACCAGGAATGACAATTAGTATAGCTGGTGGAGGAAGATATGACAACCTTAGTGTTGTTTACGGAGGTGAAGAGCTAAGCTCTACTGGTTTTGCCATAGGTGTTGAGAGAACAATGCTAGCACTTCGACATATTGGCATAGATTTTAATGCATTAGTACACAAACCATCTATACTGGTTCTATTACTTGATGAGAGCATAAAGTATGTAAGTAGTGTTAGGGATGCTATACGTAAGCTTAGAGGAAGAGGGTTTGTAGTTGAGGTTGAGATAACCACGCCTAGTAAAATTGGTAGGTGGCTAGAGTACGCATCTAAAATGGGTTTTGACTATGCTATGATAATAGGGTTGAAAGAGCTGAATAAAGGAAGTGTTGTTTTAAGAAATCTTAAGAAGTGGACTCAATTTGAAGTACCTATAGATAAGGTTGAGGTGGCTGTGAGTGAGTTTTGAAGCACAGCCTGTTAAAGATGCTTGGCTTTCGAAAAATATGAGTGTGGATGAGTTAATAGAGCTCTACGGGAATATACATGGCTTCATGGCGTCTCACCTCTACGAGGCTGTAAGGATAGTGAAGGAGATTAGAGATAAATGCGATGTGAGAGTACTATCATTTACAGGCAACCTTGTTGCTACAGGTGTTAGAGGGATTATTGCTCAGTTACTAAAGGAGAGAATATTCAATGTTGTTATAACAACCTGTGGCGCGATAGATCATGATATCGCAAAAAGCTTTGGTGGAAAGTACCTCAAAGGATATTTCGATGCCGATGACATTGAGTTGCATAGAAAGGGCATTCATAGACTAGGTAACATATACATACCTGTATCAAGCTATGGACCTCTAATAGAGAGGGTTGTACATAACATACTTAAGGAGTTAGTGTCTAAGGATCCATCGCGTGTGTATGGCATTAGAGAAATTCTGTATGAGATAGGGAAGAGGATATCTGATGAGAAATCCATACTCAAGGCTGCATCAGAACAAAATATACCAATTTATGTACCAGGATTTCTAGATGGAGCCTTTGGCACAGCTCTCTTCACATTTAGTCAGTTCAATAAGCTGAATATTGATGTATTCAAAGACGAGAAGGAGTTAGCAGATATAGTCTTTCATGCAAAGTGCATGGGTGCACTAATAATTGGTGGTGGCATTAGCAAGCACCACACAATTTGGTGGGCCCAGTTTCATGAAGGGCTAGATTATGTAGTTTATATAACAACAGCTGTTGAATGGGATGGATCATTAAGTGGGGCTAGACCTAAGGAAGCTATTACGTGGGGTAAACTAAAGGAGAATGCTCGCAGTGTTGTTGTATATGCAGATGCTACCTTGGTTCTCCCAATAATTGCATATGCAGCACTGTATCATAGGTAGCTAAGGAGCTTTTCAATTGTTTCTAAACGATCCTTTAATATTACTGCTTAAAAGCATAGACATTATATAATAATATGTGAGTGGAGTGAGCAGAGGGGGCGTTGCCTAGCAATGGCAGTAATAGAGAGGTTTAAGAGTATAAGTCCTGCCGAGTTTTTCTATCGCAATAAGGAGATAGCAGGGTTTTCAAATCCTGCAAGAGCCTTATATCAGTCGGTAAGGGAGCTTGTAGAGAATGCTCTAGACGCGACAGATGCTCACGGAATACTGCCAGACATTATGGTAACAATAGAAAGAGATACCCAGAAATCGTATGTCTACAGGATAACTGTAAAAGACAATGGCATTGGTATTCCAGAGAACTACATTCCAGACGCGTTTGGTAGAGTTCTATTCAGCTCAAAGTATGTGCTTAGACAGACTAGGGGTCTTTTCGGTCTTGGGGCAAAAATGGTTAT
The DNA here is from genome assembly GCA_028276605.1 of Desulfurococcales archaeon. The sequence continues at coordinate 7,769 of JAPYWC010000005.1, read as the reverse complement.
ACTCTATGGTCAGATGACTGTTGGTGAGCCTGCAGAAATAATTTCTGCCACAATTAACTCAAGTAAGGTCTACATGTATAAACTAATGATAGACATTAAAGAGAACAAACCTGTAATTCTTGAAAAGGCTTCGTGGCCCAATAAAACAGGGTGGCATGGCACAATAGTGAAGGTTGCTATTGAAGGAGATTGGGGTAGGGCCAAGCAAAAGATTTTGGAGTATTTTAAGAAGACGGCAATAGTAACACCATACGCGAACATTGTATTGAAGACTCCAGACAATGAGATAATAGTTTATCGTAGAGTAACCGAGAAGATGCCGCCACCACCAAAGGAGACGCGGCCTCATCCACATGGTGTAGATCTTGAGATGCTAAAATCTATGATAAGCGAAACAAAGGCTCAGACGTTGTTAGAGTTCTTAGAAGAAGAGTTCCAGGGAATTGGAAGAGTGACAGCTGAAAGGTTTCTACAAACATACGGTTTTGACCCCAATGTAAATCCTAAATCACTAGGTAAAGAGGACCTGGAGAAGCTTGTCAAGGCATTGCGAGAATATAATGAGTTTAGAAGGCCACGTGCAGATCATTTATCTCCTATTGGTGCAGAACTCATTAAAATTGGATTGGAGGCTATACTAAAGCCGGAGTTTGTGGATGCTGTTACCAGAAAACCTGTGGTGTATGAGGGCCACGCAATAATAGTTGAGGTTGGTCTAGCATATGGAGGTGCTATTCAGCCTCAAGAAGAGATTATACTACTTAGATTCGCAAATAAAATTCCGTTGCTATATGACGAGAAGAGTGATGTCGCATGGAAAGTTGTTGCAGAGAACATTGATTGGAAATACTATGGCGTAGAATTCCCAGCACCTTTAGCAGTGCTAGTTCATGTATGTGGTACGAAGATACCCTATAAAGGGTTGGGTAAAGAGAGCATAGCTGATGTACCTATAATAGAGCATGAAATTGAGGAGGGAGTAAGAGCTGTTGCAAGATCATTAAAGCTTTACCTGGCAAGGAAGCAGAGGGAAGAGGAGGCAATAAGGAAAGCCATCACAATAATCAAGTATATACCAGAAGTTGCGAGAGCTCTAGCAACATTTGCGAAATCTAATCCTATCAATATTGATAGGGAAACTCTGGAAAAGAAGCTGTTTGAGCTCGTCAAGATGAAGTACGGTGATGTGATAAAGAACATTTCTTCTCCATGGGACATAGTCATGCATATAGATTGACGTTTCTATGGTGAACTAAATGAGTGCTGAATCAAAGAAGTTCATGTCCTCAGTCGATATAAAGGCACGTAAGCTTGCTGCAGAAAAGCTTGCTAAAGCATTTGAAAAAGTTGTTGAAGCTATTTTGAACGGTGAAGAGCCTAAGCTCATAATTCCAAAAAGAACATTATCAAATACAATATACGATAAGGAGAGGGGGCTTCTTCTTCTAGGCCCTGCAACGTTTGAGAGAAGTTTTCTTGATGTTAGAGAAGCTCGAAAGTTTATGCAGACCGTGCTGATGGCTAAAATAATTTACGAAGCCTTGATAAACAATGAGTATCCAACAATAAGAGATCTGTATTACAGAGGCAAGCACAGTATTAGGTATAGAGATCATAAGGGTAGGGTTGAGGAGGAGAATACATGGGATGAGCAGAAAGAGAGTGATGCAGTCCTTAGGGATATAGAGGTGTACACAGGTCTTCTAAGGGAAGAGATGCTGATTCTTAGCAAAGAGAAAGGAAAAGTGGTAGGGGATATGCGAATAAGATCAGGAGACGACGTTATAGACTTAAGCAAAATGGGTCACGGAGCTTACGCTATTGAGCCTACACCCGATCTAATTGAGTTCATCGATGTAAATGCAGAGTTCGTTTTAGTTGTAGAGAAAGATGCAGTATTTCAGCAGCTTCACCGTGCAGGCTTTTGGAGAAAGTATAAAGCAATTCTGGTTACAAGTGCAGGGCAGCCTGATAGAGCCACAAGGAGATTTGTTAGAAGGCTTAATGAGGAGCTCAACCTTCCCGTATATATACTAACAGACGCAGACCCCTATGGATGGTACATCTATAGCGTGTTTAAGATAGGATCCATAACGCTATCATATGAGAGTGAAAGACTTGCAACGCCAAAGGCAAAGTTCCTAGGTGTTAGCATGACAGATATCTTTGGCGATAAAGACAAGAAACCTTACCTAACGGAGGAGGAGAGAAAGAACTTCATAATTAAGGCTAAGAAAGCAGACATTAAAAGAGCGCAAGAGCTCCTAAACTACGAATGGTTTAAAACAGAGAAATGGCAAAAGGAGATAAATATATTCCTTCAGAAGCAGAGCAAACTAGAAATAGAGGCTTTAACAGGTAAAGGATTATACTTCTTGATGGACACGTACATTCCAACAAAAATACAAACACAGGACTTCATAGAGTAGAGAAACCTTCTTAAAGAAAATTTTTAAAGCAGTCACCACTAGTAACTACTGCTGAGGATGCCGCCGTAGCTCAGCTGGGAGAGCGCCCGGCTGAAGAAAGTTTAAAGTTTCAGACACCGGGAGGTCGGGGGTTCAAATCCCCCCGGCGGCATCTAATCTCTTTCTATACAATAATATTCAACATCGGTCGGCAACACTCAATAGATTAAGCCGATAACCTTATTACCCACAAAATATTTTAGATATTATAATCTTGGAGACCATACGAGCCGGGGTGGCCGAGCGGTCTAAGGCGTCGGGCTGCAGTGGGGGTTTTAGACTCCGGCTATATCGCCCGTCGGAGACCCGATAATTCCCGGGTTCGAATCCCGGCCCCGGCTCCATTCTAGCATTAATAACATACTTAAGAAATTTAGGACTACTTATCGGCTATGTAGAAAGACAAAATAAATAAAGCTTATTAAGGCATATTTTAGGGTTAGAGTTGTATTAGTGGTTGTGCGGGCCCGTAGTCTAGCCTGGTAGGACGCCGCCCTGACGAGGCGGAGGTCCGGGGTTCAAATCCCCGCGGGCCCATTAAGACTTACCAAATTTTGCTTTTCTTTTTACTATTTCCCATATAAAGTTCATTAAATCGAGAATTAAATGAGGGGTTGTAGGGAAGTTTTAGTATTGAGATGGAATCAGTTAGGGTTTGTGATGAAAATATCAAATAATAAATAATTGATTATTACTTCTTCGTCCTCTGCTTTGAGCTAGCCTATCTTTATTCTATAGTTCTCGCCAAGAATTATACTTAGTATACGTTCTAATTCGGAGGCTTCTAATGGTAGTAGTCTTGCATCTGTTTTAGGAATCCTTATAATGTTCTGTACGTCGCCATCAGGTGTCCATACACGGTTTATCCCCTCAATTCTTGCAGGTGCTATTATTTGTAGGATCATGTTTTTTGGATCGCTTTTTCTTATAATTCGCACTCTTGTATTTAGCTTAGAGCTCAATACGCGTCCTAGCTTTATTAGTGCGTGTTGAGGTATATCAGTGCCTATGTCAATCACCACTACTATCATTGAGTTTGTCTCATAAGCTTTTACGTATGTTGCATCCTTTAGGAATTTGAAGTTAGCATCCGTTTCTTCAAGTTCTAGTAGGTGTTTCATTATCTCTACTTCGCGCCATGTATATGTATTACTCTCAACAAGTCTTCGACATCGTGGGCATAGTACACCACTCTTGACGCATATCACGTCAAGTGGTATCTTCATCTTTATACTCAGCCTCTATTGTTTAAGGCGCTACCTCCTACACTAAATACACAAACCATAGGTATAGGAAAATCTCGTTTGGTTTATAAGTTTAAATTTCTACAACGTATGTGTTTTATTTACTTCTGGATATTCGTTTCATTATTTTAGGTTTTCGATGCTACATCTACAACTGCAAGTTTGTAAACAGTGGTTAAGTTAAGTCTAGTCAAACAAGCTTTTGTGGGGTTTTGTTTGCTTGCATATAGCTTATATTTAGTCTGTACAAGGTACCATAAAGTGTAAAAAAGTGTGAAAGGTGGCTATAATTAGGGTGTGCAGTGAATGCCAGTAGCAGATCCAGAGCTTTTGAAGATTGTTGAGGCGAGGGTACTAAACAAGAAAGTATGTCGCAAATGTGGCGCGCTAAATCCGCCTACAGCAACTAGATGTAGGAGATGTAGAAGTAGTAACCTAAGACCTAAGAAGAAGAAGTTAGCAATGAAGAAGTAGCACTTTAGGAAAGTGATAAAAGTGATAAAATATGCAATACACAGTTGAGCAACTAGCAGAGGCTCTTAGAAAGTTAAGTGAAATAGGGATTGAGGGGATAATAATCGGAGATACATGTATAAATCTTGAGCTTGGAAATAAGCAACTAGAAGGAGATGTGGATCTTTTTGTTACAAGCATGAGCCCTATAATGGAGTCAAATAGGATAATTGTTGTGGCAGAGGAGAAAGGATGGGGCACCGGCACAACAGAGTTAGGAACACCCTCAATAACATTAAGAGTAAATGATGTGGACATCACAGTTGAACTCTATGAAAACATACTAGATTTCTATATACCGCAAGAGCTAATGGAACTATGTCTACAAGAATATGATATCAATGGTACAAAAATTAAATGTTTATCAAAGGAGTGTTGGCTTGTTTTAAAAGCAAAGAGAGGTGCAATGCAAGATCTAAGTGAAATAAGATTTGCCCTTGAACTCATTAAGAGAAACAATGTGAAACTAGATAAGAATAAGATTACGAAAGCTATTGAAATCTTTGGTGAGGAGGCACAGGCAATATACGATAGACTTAGAAGTGTAGGACTAAAACTGTAATGGTTTTGTAATCATAGCAAAAGGAACACCGTGGCTTAATTAAAGTGAATTTTTCAATGATTATGCCTACTGCAAATTAATGTTACTAAGAATCAATTTTTTAATGCCAACGCTTTTGCATATTTGCACACTATTTTCATTTAAAGGTATTACCAGTACGTACGAGGAAGATGAAGTAGGGGGTATAACATACAATATACAGATGCTAAGAGAAATCAGAGCAACGACAGGAATCAATTCTTTGGAGCCGCGGCCGGGATTTGAACCCGGGACCTCCGCCTTACCAGGGCGGCGCTCTACCAGGCTGAGCTACCGCGGCTATAACCACAGATTTGATACATTTATTTGACGTGTTTTTAAGTTTTAGACTTTGTGAGGTCTTGACTTACTGTCTCTAATGAGCTTCTCTGGAGAAGTGCTTGAAGTAGTGTTTCTAAATCTCTTTTATCATTGATGCTACATCTATATACAAGTTTCTTTCTTCTAATATACTTCAAGCATTCCTCCTCGATAGGATGTAGACGTTTTGCTGGTATAATTATGGTGTACAATGTATTTGAACTGAATTCATGCTTATTATTTAAAACTTCACTTATGGTTGTTACCCATACATTATGAGAGCAGCTTGTTAAGTCAGCCATTACAATCACTATATCATCGTTTGAGAGAATTGTTTCAGATCTTCTGCTTTGAATATAGAGCAAGATGCTTAATGCTTCATAGGGTTTCATGAAATAGTTTTTCTCTAAATCTATTTCAAGCAGGAGCAGTGTATGTAAGTTCAATGAACGATTCATTTTCAAAACATCATAGGGGTATTCATATGTAATTCCATTTTTTGGACTTACAACGGTAGCCATTTTACCAAATCTGTATGATTGTAGGCATGAAAACGATATAGTTGCATTGAGTACTGATACCGATGGCACAACCTCAACATCAATATTTTGTGAAATTGCTTCAACAATTATTGAACTATGCGTTGTTGCGATAAGAGGATCTCCCACTACAGCAATGCATACATTCTTTTCCTGAGCTAATTTGATTATATCCCTTATACCTTCTCCTTCTAAGTGCCTTCGGCTCGCAACAGTAATGGTCTTTCCTATTACACTAAGCATTGATAGCATCATACTAATATCTGGAAACCACACACTCGTGTAGCTATCTACAAAAATGACATCACATTCAGTAACAATCTTCTTCAAGACACCTACAGTTATAGTATCAGCTGAAAGACCTAAGCCTAGCAGTTTAAGCATGGCTTTTTCACGAAACTCGAATAAGGCTACGAGCCTTATCAAAGCTTCGTGACAAAACATAAAGTCTTTTCACGTGATATCTCTTAGGCAATCGAGAAATTATAGTATTTTCAATGTTTGTAAGAGGTATGGATTGCTTACCACCTACAATTATTCTTGGCATTGTATGGGGATCCTCATCAACAATCTTTATATCATCAACAAACATTGAAACATCATTATCGTTTAGCAAACTTTTGAGATTAACCTCTGCGGATCTTAATAGCTTGATGTCATCATCATCTTCACTTAATGGTTTATCACTAAACTTTGATAGGTCTATTAGCACCTTATAACCTTTCCTAAAGAGAAATGCCCTTATCAATTCTCTCAATGGTTCTGGTGTTGACTGATCTCTATACTTTTGAATTATGTATCCTGTGAGCCAGTCATCATGCCACATAGCTATGTAACCATCAGATACAAGTCTCTTTATGTCATTTAGAGATTTAGGAAGTAACAGGTCTTCAAAATACTGACAGAGGAGTTCATAAATCTTTGCCAGCAGGTGTTCATACCCAACAACAGTTTTATGATAGTACACCGCTCTGTACATGTGAAGCCTGGCTAAGTAAAAGTTCTCTAATGCGTCAAGACCTTTGTCAAGGACCGCTAGATTTCCATCGCCATCAACAACAATAACTGATATGAGTCTCTGCATGTCTATGATACCATAGGTAACACCAGTGTGTAAAGCATCTCTTATAAGATAATCCATCCTATCTACATCCACTTCACTAGATAAAAGTTGATTATATAGAGGCTCTCTATAATGCCCACTAATAATGGCTACAATGGTTTTTGGATCATAACCATAATAGTTAAGGATATCCCTTATACTGCTACCTAGTATAACTATCTTGGTAAGTTCCTCGTGGTCCAAGCCCAGAGCATTCTTGTAGTAACTTTCAATAGCGTGACTGAAGGGTGTGTGCCCTATATCATGAAGTAATGCTGCTAAGCGCAATAGCTGAATATCTTCAGCTGAGTGCACATAACCTAATTCAAACAGTTTCTGTGCTATTAACCCCATTAAGTACATTGTACCTAGGCTATGGCTGAATCTGGTGTGTGTTGCTCCTGGGTAAACATACCATGCAGCTGCTAATTGCTTTATAAATCTTAGCCGTTGAAACACCTCACTATTTACAATCTCTAGCTCTACATCAGTCAAACCTATGTATCCGTGTACCTCATCATAGATTCTTTTCGTAGTATTAGTACTTGTTATGCTTGTTCTGCTTTTTATCTTTTGATTCAAGAAACATCACTTTAGTTTACTATATTACATTCTTACTCTTACTTCATTTTTTGCTATAATTTTCTCAAAGCGTATATATGTCTTAGGCTAAGTAAGTCTTGTTAGGGCATTAGTGCTGTAAACAGAAGCCATAGGATTTTACAACTTCAAGTATTTTTGCAATGATGCTCCTCGGCATCTTCTTTCTAATAACAAGCTCATTCACTGGATCTTCTGGAGGTGGGTACACATCTGTGCAAAGCATGATTAAGCTTGCAACAGCTTCAAGCACTTCTGTGTTTAACCCTCCCACAATTTCTCTCACGTTATTTAGCATCTCCTCCACCCTTGCTATAGCCATTAGCTCCTGCTCATTAAAAGAATCATCTACACTTGCTTTTGAAACCAGTTCCTGGATCTTATAATAGTAATTCTGTAAAC
>JAPYWC010000081.1 GCA_028276605.1 Desulfurococcales archaeon | reverse complement strand
GATCCTGCTTAACGAATATATAGTGTTCTCCAAATACAAGCCTCTTATCATTAAGCGATGTATAGGGCCATAAAGAGATTACTCTATCTGGCAGCAAGCACCTTTCATCAACACACCTAGGCTTTATAGGTACTATAGCGAAACCATTGGTTCTCATAAGTGATATGGCCCAGCAAGAGAACTCTATTGGCCACCTACCAATGTTCCTAATCTCATGAACAACCTCAACGCTATGATCATCAGGTCCTTCCCTAACTATTATTCTCTTCTGAACAGAGTTCAAAGGCTCTGGATTGCCCTCAACAACAACCTCACTATCTGTGGCTACGACCTTAACAGGCTTATCGTCTAAGGAGTAGCTTCTAGGCATAGCCTCTGGAGACGTCCACAGCCTATGACCACCATAAATCCTCCATACACCTTCAGGCGTCTCAACAGCTAGCGATGGAACAACACCAAAGAGGTTAAACTCCTTGTCTGTGTCAAGAGCAAGGTAAAGAATTCGAGGACCAATATCTGTGGTGACTCCTACCAAGATGTGACCAAATCTAAACACCTTTACCTTAAAGCCTTCAATAACACTCTCAAAACTTTCCATAACTAATGCACCAAACCTAAAAGATGCGATTGCATAGATATAAACTCTATATACAGGTACAGCTTTCACATCTGATAAGGGAAAGAATAGATATGGATACAGCAACTCGCGAAGCAATTTCATAGCAATACCTATCTTATTTGTCACGTCTTTCGCACTATGTATGGAATCAAATGCAGAACTTTAATTTAGCTGAGTAAGAAGAGTGTCTATATGTTCCTAGGCTTTGGGTTGAGGTGAAGAAGGGTATAAGGCTTGCTTATAAAGGTATGAAGGCAAAGCACCACCTATTCATATGAAAATATGAAATGGATACATAGGGTGCTAGCTTCACACTTCTTGACAGGAATAGAGAGCCCTATAGGTCCGCTTCACAGCTATAGGGATTTAAGACGTGGAGAAGCTTATGGGTAGCAATACGTTGAGAAGTGCGTAAGTCTCTTAAGGTTAAAGTTTAGATTCTCTTTAGTATATTGAGATTATGAGGAGATGAGGAGATGTAGACTAGGCAGAATTATTGCATCAACACCTTTGGAAATAGGTGTTCCTAGAAGGTTTTAGTATGTGGCATTGAAACAAAAGCTCTTAGCGAAATCAACTTATTCTAGAGGATGCGAAGAGCTTTCAGCTTTTGCATGTATGATGAGGGGTCCGAGTTGCTGAGACGTGATGAGGGAATGTTAAGCTGATTAGAGATGGGAATAATATTTTTAGAGAATTCAATTGTTTTGATGCGTAATGCTAGAATTATATTTTTCGGCACTGTGTAGGTGCTCTACGACGATTTTGTATTGGTATTCATGCTTTATAGTATCCTCTTCTACATGTCCTACAGATCTCTTTGTTGCAGAAATGTTTAATAGTTTTCCTTATGAGAGTAGCACTTGTTTAGGGATGTAAACCAGTGAGCATCTCGGCACAACTCGATGTTTCGAGTGATATAGGTATTGCTGAGGCGATTAAGGGGGCTATAGCTTCTGCTAAGGTATTTGGGCTTAGCTTTACTGATACTGCTAGGGTTATAGGCAATGCTGTTATGGCTGTGGTTAGTGAGGGTGGGGTTTTCTGGAAGCTATTTAGAGGTATTAGTTGTGCTCCTTGCCCGTGGGTTGCAGAGCTCTACAAAATGTTTAAGGAGAGTGGTAGAGTGCCGGGAGCACTTGACGAGGCTACACTTGTTAATGAGTATCTAGGGCTTGTTAATAGGTTGAGGCAGAGCCTGGGTTTGGAAACGCTCTCAGGGCTTGACCTAACTGTTAATGAGCTTCTCTACAGCCTTATGTGGCGTTGCCCTGTGTGCTTAAAGGATGTAAGGGCTTTGATGGATGTAGGCTACGGGATATTTTATGGAGGGTTTAAGCTGTGTAGTGAGCATGTGAAGATTCTTAGTGAGAGAGGGGATATAAGGTGCAGTAGGATTGGGACAGGCTATCACAAATGCTACCCACAAAGCAGTGTAACAAAATACGTTTTCTCAGTTATGAAGATGCTTCTAGACAGCGTTAAGAGGTTCATGAGTGTAAGGGTGCTCAAAGGCTCTAGCATAGAGACTATAGAGAGTATTGTGACAGCCAGAAGATTCTGTAAGCAAACAACACTTCTATGCGTAGATAATAAGGGTCTCTTTGTAGTGCCAATAGGTCACAGCCATATAGTGGCAGGAGCGTTTGTAGGGTCTGAGTATACTAAGGGTGAGAAGGAGAATATCAGACTTCTTAAGAATATGGGTGTAAGAGTCCTTATACCAGTAATTATAATACCTACCGATATAGAGAAGCGCTTACCAAACGTAACTATAGAGATCAGCCTTGTTGAGAAGTAGGAAAGGTCATTACATGGTGGATTAATATAGGTAACAGCTCTTCAGTGTTTAGGATGAGATAGATTAAGAGATTAAATGGTTAAGAAGGTATTGAATGTTGAAAGAAATCTTGATGGAAGATGCGAAAATAGTTATTGTTGAGGCAAAACTAGAATACCTTCTAATTCTATCTCCTATCAAGCTTAAACGGGCTTATGACAGTGCCGTAGCGATCTAGAGCCTCTTTCAATCTCCTCTTCTGCTCTAGCAATATATCGAAGAACTTCTTCGGAGTGTCAGGCACCTGCGTACTGTAGATGTTCCAGATCCTCTCATACTTTTCAAGCAGCTTGGCTACCCTTATTGAGAAGAGCTTCTCGTATAGATCCTCCCTAAACTCTTTATTCAGGTAC
>JAPYWC010000004.1 GCA_028276605.1 Desulfurococcales archaeon | reverse complement strand
ACATTCTCTATTTTTTCAGCTATTCTTTTACATACCTCGGCTGTTAATCTGACCCTACCATATTTATGTGGTGAGGCACTTACAATTAGTATTGAAATGCCCTGCTGATTCATTTATGTTCCTCCCTCTTAACCTGTTTTTACTTTTTCTAAGGTTAGCTCTCTTGATTTCTCAAGAAAAACTTTATTAACTTAATTATGAGCAAATAAAAGCTGTTGTAGGAAAAATGAGGTGAGAATAAATGAGCTTTGAGGATTGGAAAACTAAGAAGAAGGAGGAAGAAATTGTAAAGACGGTGAGCGATGAAATTCACGAGTTCTTAACAAAGGTGTTTAATGTCTACATAATTAAGTTTGAGCCATCTTTATTTAGGTATCTAGAATCTGTAAGGGATAAGCTTATTCCTCTCACTGTTCGTTTTGACAATAGCAAGTATTCCGAGTTCTGCGATAATTTCTCAAGACTCTATCGTACCATTATGCTAGACAAACAAGTTAGCGAGAACAGCAAAAAGCTTCTAATGGAACTAGCACAAAAAACAAATGAGTTCTTTTCGAGTAAGGGGTTCGGCACATGCGTAAAGGAGCTCAAGTATTACAAGGTCAGGGTCAAGGCATTGTTCAGAGATGCACCATTGCAGGGTGCAAAGGTTACTATAGAAACTGAAGGTCGTGCTGTTGCATCCTGTGAAACAGATGGCAATGGTTATTGTGAGCTAGAGGTGCCTGAAGGAAAGTTCAGTATTTATGTATATAAAGAATTGAAAGGAGAAGGCGAAGGCGAATACATATATGAAGAACGAGTCATTAATGTGCCGCAAGATCTAGAGGTTGTATTTAACATTAAGACAACAAAAACTAGAGGTGAGGTCGAGGAGGAAAGAGAGAAACGTCCACGGATAAAGGAGCTAAGCTAACCTAAAGCACCTCTTATAGAATTTGTTTGTTTTTTCGCCAAACTCTGTAGAACTTACGGATCAAAGTCTTTGACTATTATTTCAATATCACCATCGGCTTGTTCATGGTAACAATCATCGGTTTCATAAGTCTCAATATCTGATATTATGGCGGGTATAGCCATCTTACGCAATGCATTCACAAGACTCGTTATGGCTTCAGCGTCACCTTCAACACAAACCAGTAATTCATTGATATCGAGATCTTCTATAAATCCCTTCAATCTTCTCATACGCATCTGTTCATAAATGTAGCCTCTCACTCCAAATCCTCGCAGGACACCGCGAACTATAATAACCATGGCTGGCATTTAATACACACCTCAAACTTTCAAACAGATATTATTCCACCTTAAACTTACTAGAAGATGTGTTAAACCTGCCTATCTTTACTATTTTTAATATGCAGGGTTTAAACAATACTAAGTGGTAGGCTAAACAATGTCATTGACAATACCACAGCAGGACAATTTGCTGAAACTCCTTGAAGCATCCTTTAAAAGGTTGTATTCATCACTTCTAAACTCCATAGTCACAATCATTCTAACCAAACGTCGTTGCGAGACCCTTATGTACTTAAGCGAGGAAATTATTGCTACAGGATTCTATATAGATAAGAATACCGTAGTCAGTGTTTACCATACACTCAAAGCAGTGCCAAGCGAAACCATGAATATATGCGTAGCTACACCCGCTGGCGAGGTATATAAAGCTCGTATAGTAGGGATTGATGACGATAACGATGTCATATTCTTAGACGTTGACGCTGAAGGCTCTCCCTTAACTCTTCTTGACAGTTTGGTTGAGGAGGGTTCATTTGTTCTCTCAGTGGGTTTTGCTGAAGGTGTTTTAAGGCCTTTTATAACCTACGGCTTGGTAAGTGGACTTGAGGTAAAATCCAACGTTTATGAAAAACAACTAGAAGGATTAATCTTGCTCAATATGTCGATAGCTCCTGGAATGAGCGGAGCCCCTATTGTTAATCTTGATGGTAGAGGTGTTGGAATGATAATATCTAGAGCTATTTCAAGTCAAAGTCTGTCCCTAGCATTACCATCTACAAGAATTCTTCTTGATTATCATATGATTAGGAAGGTGGGAAGAATCATCCATATCAAGTTAGGTATTAGACTTCTTCAGTCTTCTACTGTATTGAGGAGGCTAGGACTTAAGAATGGGCTTATAGTGGCTGAGGTACTGAACAAAGAGTTGCTAAAGATGTGCGACCTTAATGTTGGTGATGTAATTGTTAAGGTTAATGATGTTGAGGTCTCAACCTTAGAGGACTTCAGAAGAATCATAGCAAAAAGCATTATTAGTGGTAATAACATTATAGAGTTGACAGTAATTGGAGGTTTAAAAGAGAAAAAATGCCATATTGATATCAACAAGCTTCAAATGTAGGTATAAACCCTAATTACTTCTTGAAAGATTTTGCTAATGCTGCAGCCATCTCGTTTATTACCTTCTCCGGACTCGATGCTTTCATTATTGCTGAAGCAACAAGCACACCTGCTGTACCCAGCCTTACTGCTGCTTCAACATCTTCTGCTGTTGAAATACCTGCACCAGTTAATATTATTACGTCCTTGTTTACCTCTCTAACCTTCGCAACTGTACTTGTTATGATCTCCGGCTTTGCCTTTGATACTGCAATCCCTGTACCTATAAGTTCTGGAGGCTCTACAGCTATCGCCGTAGGCCTTAAAACAGCTACACTTGCTGCCGCCAATGGCGTATCGGCACATACGAGGGTTTCTAAACCATACTTCTTAGCAAGCTCCACAACAGCAACAATTTCATCTAGTCTAAGCCTATGTTCGCTGTGATTGATTAGAACACCTCTAACATTCATCTCCTTTAATGCAGCGACAGGAAGCCATCCAGTATAGGCGCCAAACTCATAAGGATCTGCATGCTGAGCAAAGACAGGAATTGAGACTGATTCGGCTATTTGCCTAAGTTCTGTAGCTGGAGGTATAACGATAACCTCGACCCCATATTCTATAGCAGCCCTCTCTGCTGCTTTAGCTATTTCTAAAGCTTTCTTACCAAAGGCTGAAGGATAAGCCTTAAAGTTTATAGCTAGCACTGGTACCTTCACATAGATCCCCCAACCAAATTCATATATATATATTGATGGAATGAAATCGTGTTGGTATATTTCAATATTGAGAAAAAAATGATAAGGTTTAAGTTTTAATCGTGTAGAAGCTCTGTTCTAACCTTAGGTGCTTTAACTTCGTATAGCTTTGCTTCCACGAACCTATTCTGAAGCTTCTGTAATATCTCTGGCAACGTTGTGTACTCCATCTCTTCTGGCCCAAGTCTGTGTGGCATGAATGGGCCATGCCTTCTCATGTAATCAGCTATCACTTGTGCAAGTCTTCTAGCCTCATCAAATGCTGGATCATCGAACAGATCAGATGGTCCTATAAGTCTGCCATTCTTTATTTGGAATCCTAGAGCCACTACTCGTGGTGGTCCATCAAATCTTGTACACTTAGCATACCTCTGTGGCACTGGCATCAGCGGACCAAAGTGACTTCCTCTCATCCAACCAGCAACAAGGTGTGGGAATGCAAATGGCTCCAGTATTTCACCCAGTGCTGGGAACCCTGATTGCGCTCTAACTATTGCTACAGGATCATCTTTACCAACATATCTTCCAGCAATAAGGTTAAGCCTTTCAACTGATACTACAGCAGCAATCTCGTTATCTGACTTTCTATAAACTCTTCTTATTACAAACCTTCCTGGTGTTCCAATCAAAGCTAGAAGGTCGTACATCTCTTCTGGAGCGCTCATCACAACATACTTGCCTGCTATGACATCATAGACCTCGAACTTGAAGCCGTCATGAAGCTTTGGATCAATGACTAGACCTGCAGTGTTAAATGGATCTGCAAAGATTCTGAACAGAGGTAAGTTAAATGCTCCTGGCTCGGTTTTGTCAGCCATAAAGACTACTATAGGCTCCGAAGGTCGTTCAACAAACTCCATCTCAGCTACTCCAGGTCCTAGACCTCTAACATTTCCTGAGAAAGCATCCGATAGAAGATCTTGTCCCGCTGCGTAAAGACCGAGCTCCTTTGCAACCTTCGCTGCCTCTTTAAATGCGTTCCACGCAGTTTCATGAATCTCCGGAGCGTCCACACCTTTCCTATGTGTCATTATTAGTTGTAAGTCGTCACCCACATACGTAACATAATAATCGATTATTATTCCTTTACTCTTTGCTTCAGCAAGAACCTTAGCCGCCGCCGCCATTGTGTCTGGGTGAACTACGTGGTGCCCTGCCAGTGAACCTATATCTGCTTTGATAACTGATATTGTAACCATTTGTTTCTCTGTCATAGTTTTTCACTGAGCTACTTTAACTCTAAGAGGAATTTTAATCTTGTGTTTATTATACATAATTATGTTTTAACTCAGGAACGCAGGTTGATAGCAAGTATATGCTAAATAATTGTTACACCTAAAAGGACTTTAGCAGTGTTTAGGGTGAGTAAAAGTATTTTCCTGATTGTTTTTGCTCTCTATCTAAGTAACTACCAGGCTTATTTATCCTCGGTCTACCTGTTTCAGGGTCTCTCCTAACAGTAATGTCAACTTCCCTCAAGAACTCGTTGAAAGCTTGCGCCACTGGCATAGGTGCTTTTCCAATTCCTCTTACTCCTGGCACACCAGTAAACACCATTAATCTATCAACTGCGTAGTCTATCATAAGGATGTTATGGTCTACAACAAATATTGGTGCTTTTCTTATTCTAGCAACTCTCTTTACTACTCTCGCTATTGCAAGCTGATCTTCTACATCAATGTGTGTTGAAGGCTCGTCAATTAGATATACATCTGCATCCTTCATCAGAGTTAGTGAAACAAATAACTTCTGCAGCTCACCACCACTAAGGTCTTCAATTTTTCTTTTGAGTAATCTATCGATACCCAGTCTTTTCACAATTTCAATAAAGAGCCAACTATTTTCATTTAGAGCTTCCTTATTAATGTTCTTTATACAATCCTCAACGAACTCGCATTCTAGTGACTTAGCATCTAGATACTGAGGCTTGTAGCTTACCTTAAGCATTGTAGAGGTGGTGTATCCTTCGTCGGGCTCTAGTTCTCCTGCAAGAATCCTGATGAAGGTTGTTTTCCCAATACCATTAGGACCTATAATGCCTATTATCTCGCCTTTCTTTACATTCCCTTCTTCAACAATTAGCTCGAAACCATTTAACTTTTTGCGAATACTGCTCCAGGAAATTATTTCAAGTTCATCAACTACTACTACCTCGTCTCGTGTGTCGTGAAGCTTGAATGTTATTGCTTCATCTCTAATCCTCATGTTCTCTGATGGCAGGAACCCTTTCAGATAGTAGTCGATACCTGCTTTTGCGGGGTATGGATTTGAGAAGTAGCCGTAAACTCCAGGAACGCCATACACAACAACAATTACGTCTGCTATGTAATCTAGGAACATGATATCGTGATCCACTACAAATACGTAGCTTTGCTTAGGCCTTAATACATCTAGAGCCCTAATGAGGTTAAGCCTCTCTCGTATATCGAGAAAAGCTGTCGGCTCATCAAATATGTAGACATCGGCGTCTCGTTCTAGTGCTACTGCTATTGCAAACTTTTGCAGCTCACCACCACTAAGGCTTCTAACTTCTTTTGATAACATGTAACTGATGTTGAGGAGTTCAACAACATCATTGATAATGCCGCGTTCATCGTACTTTCTGAGCCACTCTTTAACCGTGCCAAGCTTGATGTATTGCCTTATTAGTTCTACCTGCTGTATTTTGTGTATAACCTTAAGCTGATTAGAGTAGAGCTTCTCGAAGTAATTGTATAGCTGTGTTCCTCTGAATCTGTCTAGCACTTCCTCCTTAGAAATAGGTCTATCCAATACACCGAAGTTTGGAATTATTTGCCCTGATAAAATCTTCATGGCCGTAGTTTTTCCAGCTCCATTAGGCCCTAATACACCTACAATTCTATCCTTTATAGGTGTTGGAAGACCGTATAATTTAAATGCATTTAAACCAAATCTATGAACAAGCTTTTCCTCGATTTCAGCAGGTAAATTAACTATGCGAATTGCTCCATAAGGACACTTCTTTACGCAGATGCCACAAGCAATACACTTATCCTCATAAATAATTGGCTTACCCTGCTTCTCTTTACTCAGCTCTATCGCTTTATACGGCTTAGTCTTATTTATTGGACAAAAACGTATACAGGGAATACCACATTTATCTGGATTGCAGAGCTTATAATCTATTACAGCAACTCTTGACATTAAATCACCCTTATAGACAAAAAACATTATTGTATTTACTTCAATTCTGCAAGCCCTTGGTTGCCGATACCTAGCACCCTAATACCCTCATGAGCTTCCTCATTTATTATCTCACTATTATTTTACCACTCTTCTTCCCATTCCTCCTCTTCTTCCCACCACTCTTCTTCCTCTTCCTCCTCCCATTCCTCCTCAAAGTACATATTCATCAATCCTCGTTCCTGTAATTGTGTCCTCACATATCTCGGTTAAAGAATAACTATAAAAGCTCAACGTATCATTAAAGATACAGGCACCATAATCTTTACCTACGTATCTCTAAGCATCTCTGATGAGATAAAACGGTAAGTGTGCTTTACACCCTACTTTTTAGATAAAAAGATCTCGCTTGTACCACTAATTCCAATAGCTGTAATATCATCGCATTCTACAATTTCGTGATGTATCCTCCTTAAAACCTCACATACCTGAACATATTTATTTAGTGATTGAAGCTGCATAAAGTTACATTCATAAGATTTTACTAAATCTGTTAAGTGTTTTACATACTTTTGCAAATCATCTCCACGTATGTTTTTATGGATTAATATCACTGTGTATCCCTCAATACCTGCTTCATTACAGGCAATCATCAATTCATTTATAATTGTTTTTATTTGTCTTTCACCAAAAAGCCTGGTAAGAATCTCATAAGCCTTCACCTTTGCTATATTGCGTCCAGCTCTGAAAGCTTCGAATGCTTTAATTCCGCCTATGATAATGCTTTGTGGTGGAAGCCTTATACAAGGCTTTAGTACTACACAGTCACCTTCATCTATGAGCGATGTACATATACCTTCGGGATTCTTTACGTCTCTACACAATATCATTACTATGACCATTATTTCAACGCCACAATTAATATTCTTTAACCGCCATGTGATATAGGCACAAATGTTAATTCATCCTTGTTTTCCACGACAATGCTATTATATGGATCTTCATACACATTTACATCAACTCCGTTAATTAGTAATAGTACCTCAGCTGAAACACGTCCATCACTATCTATTATCCTACTTAGTGCTGGATAGATCTTGGTGACGTGAATTAGAAACATTTTTAGTTGTAACGGTGAAGATATCTCTACCTCAACCATCGAAGCTCCAATCAGGTTCTTTAAATGGCCCAAAAATATAAGCTTAACCATAGCATCCACACCGCATACCGATTGAAAGCCGTATAATTTACTACAGCTTTGATGTTTCGGATAAAATAGAGAATTCAAAACCGTATTTTGAAACCGCCTAGGACTGCTGCATTTGTTGAGCAGCTTCTTTTCGCTTCTTCTCTAACTTTATTAAGTGTGTGATATAGCCTGCAATTTGATTTCTTAATTTCTTTGAAGGTGTTATCAAGTACTTCTTTAGAACCTCCTTATTGTGATAGAAGTCTTCTGTAAACTCATTTGGGTATAGCTGTAAAAGCTTCCTTGCAGTTCTTTTAACAAGACTTGTCCTAACCTTTCCCATCGAGTCAACACCACCACTGCATTACTTGCTTCCTTGCACAACACGTAGAGGACTGCATTATTTCATTATCTTGTATAAGGCATTATAAGTCTTGCTAAAAACTTGGTTTTCTCACTATTGTGAAGCAATTCTTAAGGTTTTGCATTAAAGCTTATATAGAACCGCTTTTATATACTAGCTCAGAGGTGTAATGCCTATGGCTGCACCTGCTGTCTATGAACCTACTGGTATACCTGTAATAATACTAAAGGAGGGAACTTCAAGAACTGCCGGCAGGGATGCGCTGAGAGCAAACATCATGGCAGCTCTAACAATAGCAGAAATGTTAAAGACTACTTATGGACCAAGAGGAATGGATAAGATGCTTGTTGATGCATTGGGCGACATAACAATAACCAATGATGGCGCTACAATACTAGATAAAATGGATGTACAGCACCCTGCTGCAAAGATGCTTGTACAAATAGCAAAGGGGCAAGACGAGGAAGCAGGTGACGGTACAAAGACTGCAGTAATATTCGCAGGAGAGTTACTCAAGAGAGCAGAGGAGTTGCTTGATAAAGGATTACATCCAACTGTAATTGTTTCAGGATACAAGCGTGCACTTGAATACGCCATCCAAATCGCGCATGAGATAGCTGAAACTGTAGATGTAGAGTCTCCAGAAGCTGATGAGATACTGAAGAAAGTAGCCTTATCAGCCTTAACAAGCAAGGCTGTACATGGAGCACGAGAATACCTTGCTGAATTGGTTGTTAAGGCTATTAGACAGGTTGCTGAGAAGAGAGGAAGTGGATGGGTTGTGGATTTAGACAACATACAGATTGTTAAGAAGAAGGGAGGAGGACTTATAGACAGCATGCTTGTATATGGTGTTGTTCTTGATAAGGAGGTTGTTCACCCAGCAATGCCTAGAAGGGTTGAGAATGCGAGAATAGCATTACTCGATGCTCCACTAGAAATAGAGAAACCCGAAATTGATGCTGAGATAAGGATTAATGACCCACTCCAGATGAGGAGATTCCTTGAAGAGAAAGAGAATATACTTAGGGATATGGTTGAGAAGATAGCGTCTGTTGGTGCAAATGTTGTCATATGCCAGAAGGGAATCGATGACATAGCACAACACTACCTAGCAAAGAAAGGAATAATGGCAGTGAGAAGAGTGAAGAGAAGCGACATGGAGAAACTAGAAAGAGCAACAGGAGGAAGAATAGTGAGCAATATTGAGGATTTGACGGAGAAAGATCTAGGGTACTGTGGTCTTGTTGAAGAGAGGAAAGTTGGCGAAGATAAGATGGTATTCGTAGAGAACTGTAAGAACCCCAGAGCAGTTTCAATAGTGCTAAGAGCTGGATTAGAGAGACTAGTAGACGAGGCTGAGAGAAGCTTAAGAGATGCCTTAAGTGCAGTAGCAGATGTATTTAGATTACCAAAGATAGTGTATGGAGCTGGAGCATTTGAAATGGAGTTAGCCAAGTACATCAGAGAGTACGCCAATAAAGTAGGAGGGAAAGAAGGACTTGCAGTTGAAGCATTTGCAAAAGCATTAGAAGGAATTGTTGAAACACTAGTAGTTAACGCGGGTCTAGACCCTGTAGACATAATAATGAAGCTTAGAGCAAAGCACATGGAGCCCGAAGGTAAGTGGGCAGGAATAGATGTGTTCACAGGTAACATTGTAGATTCAAAGAAGCTTGGTGTGGTCGAACCTTTGCTGGTAAAGATCTCTGCCCTTAAGGCCGGCACTGAAGCTGCAACATTAATCCTAAGGATAGACGATGTAATTGCAGCTGCAAGAAGGAAGGAAGAGAAAGAAGAGAAGAAAGAGGAGAAGAAAGAAGAGGAAGAGAAGTAACTCAAAACACCCCAATTTTTAACAAAACTGGTTCTGATAATTCTGGTATTGACAACAGTGCTTCACCTGGCTTTAAGGATGAAATAATCTTTTTGTATTCTTTCCTAAGGACAAGTAAGCCCAACATTGTCTTGACATCAATGCTAGATTTCAATGCGTGAACGATTCGTGTATTAGTATTTTTCAACACTGTTTGTGCTAGTGCAGAGGGAGATTGCGTAACAATTATAAACCCTACACCCCATTTCCTCACTTCAGCAATTAAGTTAGATACAGGATTATCTTTTGTAAATACGTTATGTGCTTCATCAACAATTATTATGAACGGCTTATCAATTCTATTATATTGAGCCTTCAATGCAGCAGTTTTAATAGATATAGAGGCTAATACACGTTTAACTCTTGTATTTGGAATCTGGGACAAATCAAAAATTGTAGCATAGCCTTTTCTAGTGGGCACCTCTTTAAGATCCCGCCACTTTATCTTAAGGTAGTCACTTGAAAGCACCTTTAGTTTTCTGATCAGAGCTTCTCTTGATTCTGCAATCCACCTAGCAGATAACGGTGTGTTTTGGATTACATCAATTAGAATGTCTATGTCGTAAAAACCTATTGACCTTCTTGTTGCTAGTTCCCTTACTGCTTCCTCTAAGATATGTACCTGTGCTGGCGTTAATTCAAGAGCGCTCTCAAGAATTTCTATAAAGGCAAGGGGCTCAAATAACATGAGATCCTTTAAATTTAAAAACTCTGGAATTGTGCCCTCAACTGGGTTTGTGTAATCAACCACTTCAACACCTTTTAGAAGTTCCTTGTATTCACCATGCCAATCGATTATGAACACTGATACACCTTCTCGTAGCAGCTCACGTGCAATAATTGAAGCTGTGGTTGATTTTCCACTACCAGTAGATCCAACGATTAGTATGTGCCTTAGTATATGCTCCACTTTAAGTTTCGCAATAATTTTCGTAGTAGTAACTGTCCCTAACCTGATCCTTCCTTCACTGAATACTGATTCTAGCAGATCATATTTCTCTACTTTAACTAATGGATATCCTAATTCAAAAGATAATGGGGGGAAGAGAACAAAGTTCTCTACTTCAAGACCCATCTTTCTTACCATTAATGATCTCAGCCAAGTAAAAGGGTTTACAACATCATAGCCAATGAAGCACCGTTTAATTGTGTTAATCATAGTTTTAGATTTTTCAATTTTGCATAAGACAGAACCTTCAGTTATACTTATGATTAATGAACACAATATCTCCGCTTCCTTAAGTGCTGACTCCCTGTCCTCAGCAACTATAATGATGTATGTATGAAGCGACCTTGCATCGATACAGCTTTGAATTACATATTTATAACCTGTTTCAGAAGCTCTTGTTACTATTGCGTTTAATACCTTTATATTAACATCATCCTCCTCTTTATCTTCACCTCTACTTATCTTCTTTATAGAAAGTGCGACGGCATAAACTTCTTGAGATTCTTTGCCTTTATGGAGGAAAATTCTCATTACATCCTCTAGTTCTTCAATAAATACTGAAAGCCCCCTAAAGTTGATAGCACACATCGGCACTACACCTTCCAGTGACAAAAAGAGCCTTATATAATGTTATTCAACTTAGTTACAGACTGAAAGAAACTCCAACCAAAAGCAGATGCTCTTTCAGTAAAGGTTTATTTCAACATTTTCACATACATCAGGAACAAAATGTACATTTTCTTCTAACATACTATTCTTAACTATTTGAATAAGCCTATTTATTAACATCGTGTTCCACTGTATATTCATGCACCAAAGCACAATAACCTTCTTAGTTTTTCCAGATAACAAAATTAGCTCAAGCATCAGATACGCTAGATCATTAATAATTTCTTCTGTGACCTTCAACCCCACCTCAAACTGGGAAAATGGATACACACTCATTAGCCGTAAAGGAACTAAACCCAAAACAGGCAAATATAGATATACCATAATGGAAGAAGCTTCAATTCCGCTACGACTTATTAAATCATCTATAATATTTTGTATACGCATTGAATTTTTAGAAATGTAAGGTACCAAGACAATTACTTTCTTGTTTCTAGACTGTATACGCCCAATTGATAATACCTTTCTTCTGGGAATCAAAACCCTTGGATTATATACAGAATCACTAGATAAAATGAACACTGCCCTTGAATCTGGACTTGAGTAAGGGGTATGCTTATAAAGAAACTCAAGGTATTGAAGAAGCCTATTAAACGCCCTTCTAGCTGCTGGATGGACTTGAGCTCTTGCCTCTAAATATTCCCAAAATCTATTCTCCTTTATTGCTTGCTTAATCTCCTTTAACTCTTCTATAAGCACATAGAGGTTATGTAGTGCAAGAAGTTTAATACGTTCATGCTCAGCCATTTCACGTAGTTCACGTGGCGAATATTTGCTGCATACCGGGCATGAACATGGAAAATACTCCAACTCTTCAAATCTATATGTTCCTCTCCTAGTAATATACCTACCATCTTTTGCATAAAGTATGTAACTTGCAGAATCGAATAAATCTACACCTAGGGCTACCGCAAACGGTAGTATCAATGGGTGTCCTGCGCCAAACAGATGTAGAGGTGCTGCAAATGGAATTGAGGATCTGACAGCAAAAATCATGTCAATCACTTTATCAAACATGTACTGCTCTAGCAATGTTGTAGGACTCCCAACAGCAAAAATGCTAAATCCATTATAGAATACTTCAACAGACTTCTTGGCAAATTCACGCAGAATTTCTATATGGACACCGCCTTGTATAGGCAAAACCCAAAGAATGTCCTTACAGTATTGAGAGGTAATGATTCTTATTGCCTCCTCTGCCCTCTGAAGCGTTATAAAGGCGCTATTATAGGCCTCTTCATACGACGCTTCATACGTTGTTGGAATGTCAAGTATTACACCTATGTCACTTCTTATAGTGCATTGATATTCTAGGATCTCACTATTCGTAACGTCGACGTGACCATACTTAAGTATTTGATAAGCCCCGGAATCTGTCATTATAACTCCTTCAAACCCCAAATACTTGTGTACATCATAGTCTATGCCAACATGTTTCTTTAGTAGGTAAGCATTAGTTATAATGCCGGAAAAGCCTAGGTTCAGCATCTCATTAGGTTTTACATACTGCTCCTTAAGTGTTGGATCTATAACAGGAAAAAGATATGGCGTCTCAATTACTCCAGACTTTGTTTTCAACTTCCCTATTCTACCAGCTAAGTCAATATCCCTTATTTCAAACATTTTTTTATCGTCCTTTCTTCTTGCTCTCCATATACTCGACATATAATTCATAAACTTTCTGAGCAAGACTTCCCGAACCTTCAACACCTGCTTCGCTAACCTTTATTCTATCGTAAATCACCACCGCATTAACATCGTAAAGAACTTTAATTACATCAGATCTAAGCCCAAGTTTTGCTTGAAGAAGTTGAGCAAATTCCTCTGCATTAAATACGGGTTGTTCCTGAATAATTATTTCTGATACACGAGAACCATGAATTATGACCCTGTAGTACTTAGCTCCATCACTACTTTCTACATCTCCTAAAACAAGGTGTAACATATTCTGATCAAAGGAGAGAAGTCTCCCTACGTATGTTTTGCCATCAGCTAGTCTTACCGTAACCTTTTTGTCAAGTGCCTTAGAGAGCTCCCCTGCAAGACTTCGGACGCCAACACTCATCTTTTTTGCACCCAACATCCTCTATAGTAGATGCCAGTATGATTAAAAGCTTTAAATACACCGTAACCTAGACCTAATTTAGATCAACGATCAGCATCATTAAGATTCTCTAAAAGGAGTCATTTCTAAGCAAATCCTCTCACAAGCTTTTATTTAGCAGAAGTTTAAATGTGATACGTGTTACTGACACAATGCTTAGTGAGGTTATGACTATGAGCTTTGAAACAACATGCAAAATAGAGAACATGCAAAGCTCGTACCTGCCGGATATAAGCATAATGGAGCTTAGCTGTAATGATAATATCAAGATAAAAATGGATATTCATAGAAAGGTAAATATATTTAAGGTAGGGGAAAAAGTTAGCGTGATTATATCAAAATCATTGCCTCAGTATGTTGAAGGAAGGGATTTTGTAGCGCATGGATATGTAATCTCTAAGAGAATGGAGAACTCAAATTACGTTATTTACATAAGTTTGTGGGGATTCATTTTAATTTTATCGACTCAGAAACCTGAGACCTTCTCAGAATTCAAAGTAATGGACAAGGTATACGTCAAAATAGTACCCCAATCATAAGTTAGATTCAAAATCGCTTTCATCAATTCTATTTATGTATGCATAATACTTTCCTTTCTCTCAATGCTTGTCAGTATTTCTTGTATATTCTTCTCCATCTCTTCTATCCTTTCAGCATAATTCATTAGTTCACTTACATCGATCTCAATCTTTAATAGAGAACTGAGCACCTTAATTGCTATAGCAGCTGCTTTTGGATCTATGCTTTCAGGTTCTGTGTAGGGGAATACAGCTATAGCCGGAATACCGCTTTTCTCAAGCGATAATAGCAAAGCTGCAAGCGGACCAACTATATATGCGCCCTTGATAAAGTATGGAGCTTCTATGCTTACCGAAGCTGACGATGTTTTAAGCCATCTAAATTCTTCGTTTCCCTCACGAAATCTTACATCAAGACCTCCTACTAGGTAAACTTCATTTATGTGAAGTTCCTTAATGGCCTCCATAACCGTCTCAACAAAATTCGATAATCGTTTTCTTTCAGGGTTTACCCTATTTAACAAGACAAAAATATTAGTATCGTTAAGTGTAGTAAGGAATATCTCATGAGGATAACTAAAACCATAATCCTCAACGGATGTAAAGTCAGGTATTTCAAGAGGTTCTATACGTCCTACGAGCCTCATATTTAATTTTGTTACTATGTACCTAGTTGTGAGATAGCCAACTCCGCCAAATCCTTGAAATCCTGTTATAAATACATTCCTCTGCAATCTATTACTAAGCTCCTTGACGCTGTTATCCATTATTCTTAGCTTATATTCCTTTCTTTTCATCTTTCTTTACCTTCTCCCTAATCTGAACTGCTGGACCCATAAAAGCTGTGATCATTGTCTCAAAACTGATTAATGCTCTTCCAACACCTATTAGCTTATCTTCTTCATTAACTATAAGAACCTCGTCACCGGGTCTTATTGTAGGGTCTCCTCCTATAACATGCTTTGAAAATACTGTATGCCCCTCTAAAATGTCATCAACAATTTCATTGACTACAACAACACGAGATTTGGGATAGGGAAGAACCTTCTGTAATATTATTGCCATGGTTAGCCTTGGTATAAGCCTAAAGTCTGAAGGCCTTATGAATGCGAGTTCCTCGGATCCCTGCACTATTCTCCTTAATCTTCCCGTGGATCTGGAGTAACAGAATCTCACACTACCTAAATCCAGATAATTAATTGCTTGTTGTGCATGTATACCGTAGAAATATACTAGAAGATTTACCAGCATTTCTATGTCCTCTTCTCTCTCAATAGCTCTACAATTCAATTCTCTTTCCACTGCATTGTAAATACGTTGCACCTGATTCATCACCAATAACTATACATGATACCGATCAGTAAAGATCATATTCTGGTTTGATGCAAATCCATAACCTGCGTAGGGTCTAAACCTCTTCTTCAAAACTTTATCAATAGCATACATAAAGTCCTTCATCTCAACAATGTATCTACCGTTTCTAATAGCGTGCATTGCTGCTTCTGTGCATATAGCCTTGATATCAGCTCCTGTAGCACCTTTAGTGATTTTTGCTAGTTCATACAAGTCAACATCCTTTGCTAAAGGCATTTTTCTAGTGTGTATCTTGAAGATTTCATATCTCCCTCTAAGATCCGGTAATGGTATTTCAATTATTTTATCAAAACGACCAGGACGTAGAAGTGCAGGATCTAATACGTCTATTCTATTTGTAGTTGCAATAACCTTTACGTTATCTAAAGGATCAAACCCATCTAGTTCCGCTAGCAACTGAGTTAGTGTTCTATGAATTTCCCTTTCTCCGCTTGTCCCCACATCTAAACGCCTAGCAGCAATGGCGTCTATCTCATCTATCAGTATTATTGCTGGTGCTTTTCTCCTTGCCAAGCTAAAAATCTCTTTAACAAGTCTGGCCCCCTCACCTATATACTTTTGTGCAAGCTCTGAGGCGACAAGCCTTATAAATGTTGCATTGCTTTCACGTGCTACTGCCTTAGCTAATAAAGTCTTTCCACATCCAGGTGGACCGTAGAGTAGAACTCCTTTCGGAGGCTCAACACCCATTAATCTAAATATATGTGGATACTTTAAGGGGAGTTCAATAACCTCCCTCAACTCTTCTATTTGTTCCTCCAACCCGCCAATATCATCGTAAGTTACATTAGGTTTTTCAACAACTTCGAAAACTCTAACTTGCGGATCTTCAATTTGAGGCAAGACCTCAACTATCGCAGACCCTCTCTGATTCAAGGCTACTGAAACCCCAGGCTTTAGTTTTGATCTATCAACAGTATCTAGCACATGTACTATCAGTACAGGTCCTGACGAGCTCTTTACAAGAGCTCTACCATCAGGTAGAAGGTCTATTAATGTGGCTTCAACTAATGGTGGAGCTAGAAGTTTCTCAACCTGGGACTTGTAATACTCGAGCTCCTCTTTATACTTAAGTACAAGCTCTCTCAATGTTGCTACATCAGCTGATAGTATGTCGGCATAGCTCAGCTCCACTTCTCTGCCTCCATTGGCATTACTCTCGTACTCCATCTTATTTTACCCAGAAGAAAAAGTAATAGTACAAAAAAACTATAAACATTTTTCCTAATACTGCGAAGTATATTATACTGGGAAGACATGACAAGCAGGGGTTGCCAGTGCTTGAAAAAAGAACTGAATTAACATGTGAAATTTGTGGAGCAATTATACCACCTGGTAAAGGGCATAGAGTCTTAGTTGACAATGCTGTGCTTCTGGTATGTGATGGCTGTTACAGCAAAATTGCATCACGTAGAAAAGTGCAACAACTCACAACGTCTCTAACACCATACACACAACAACCAATCAGAAGATTGCCTGAAACTTCAGGTTCTGCACCAGACGTGGCAACAATTAGAAGGAGTAGTAGCAACACAGTATACCAGCAAAGTAAGGGTGTACGACAATCACAAAGCCTATACGAAAAATATGAGCTTGTAGAGGACTATGCTGAAAGAATTAGAAGAGCTAGGGAAGCTCTAGGCTGGAGCCAAGCAGTACTAGCAGCTAAAGTTAAAGTTAGTGAGAACATAATTAAAAGAATTGAGTCAGGGAAGCTTAGACCCTCACATGACCTCGCAAAAAGACTTGAAGAGGTTCTAAATATCAAGCTTTTAGTGCCAGCCATTGAAGATATATATAGTGAGAAGAAGGAATCTCTAAAGGAAGTTACGCTAGGTGAAATAGTAAGGATAAGGGAAGGTAATGAGTGAGCAATAGACATAGAGAAGAAGTTGTCCTAGTCATTAGAAAAAATGATAGAGAAAACCTAGATGAGATTTTAGCAATTACACGAGAAGCTGGTTTTGAACCAAAGCATGTTATTGAAGTTTCAAATATTGATTCCACATGTTATCTCACATACGGGAAATTGATAAAGGTAAAGTACATAATAATGAATGATCAAATAAATAAGCTTTGTATATACGACCAATTGAAGCCACGACAATTTTCTTGCCTTATGAAGGAGCTTGGTGTAGAGGTAATAGATAAGGTAATTCTCATTCTTAGGGTATTTCAGATGCATGCAGGTTCACGTGAAGCAATGCTTCAAATAGAACTTGCAAGGCTAATACATGAGCTTCCAATTATTCGTGAATGGATTAGAAGAAGCAAACTAGGTGAACTTCCAGGATTTCTTGGTAGTGGTAGATATGCCATTGATTACCAGTATGCACATATAAGGAGGAGAATTGCTAAAATCAGGGAAGAACTTGAAGAACTTAGAGCAAAACGAGAAAGAGAGCGTGAGAAAAGAAAAGAATCGGGCTGGATACACATAGCCATCATTGGTTATACTAATGCTGGTAAGACCACATTATTTAATGCATTAACAAAACTAAATAAACCTACAGGCACAGAAATGTTTACAACATTGACGCCTAAAACATATGCAATAAATGTGTGTAAAGGTATTGACAATGATAAGGTTGTACTTATCGATACCATTGGTTTCATTAAGGACTTGCCTTTAGAAATCGTAGAAGCTTTTAAGGCTGTACTTGAAGAAATTAAATACTCTGACATTCTCTTACTCGTAATCGATATAAGCAAGAGAAAAGAATTGATTATTAATGAGATTGAATCTGTCCTCAGCATCTTGCATAATGTTGGTATCGAAGGAAAGCCTACTATAGTTGCATTAAACAAGATAGACTTAATCGATAAAGAAAATGGTGTAGTACAGCAAATAATTGACGAAATTCGTGAATACCTTCTTAAAAGAAACATTAATTTGCATTCAATTATTGCTATATCTGCATATTATGGATTAAATATTGATGCTCTCAAGGAATCCCTATGTCAAGCTGTACAACAGTTGAAGAACTCGGAAACGAAGTATATGTCTTAAGGCTAGGTCACAGACCCCAAAGAGACAAGAGAGTAACTACTCATGTAGCACTTGTTGCTCGCGCCTTCGGTGCACGAGGAATCTACATAGCAGAAGTTCGTGATGATAGCATCAAGCAAAGCATTAAGAAAGTAATTAGTAAGTGGGGTGGAAGCTATTTCGAGATAAGTGATGGAGTCGATCCGTTGA
>JAPYWC010000003.1 GCA_028276605.1 Desulfurococcales archaeon | reverse complement strand
GGTTGTTGGAAGCGGTTGAAAACCCCGATACACTGCTGGCAAAGGAGAAGCTACCACTGATAAACAGGCTCATAGAGCTTAACCTCATAGTAGACTCCATAACGTATCGAGATCCAGAGCTATGGGTAGACCAGCCACCACCACAGAAAGACTTGGAGCTAGGCATAGGCAAACACATAGCTTGGCAAACACCGCTACACAGAGAAGCTGTTAAGAGAGCTCTGCAAGAGCTGTAGACCAGTCGTTAGAATGGGGATAGGCGTCAGAATCCCCAGCATTACGATGGCAATAGTGAAGCAAGGCTTTATAGCAGTGTAAATGGTGAAGGGTTCAGGGGTAACAGAGGCAATTGCAAACGCTTAAGCGCTTTAAAGGCGTATCAAGAGTTTTAATCTTGAAGTTGTGTATAGCAATCCATGAAAGCTGTGTTCAAAATGGAGTTTGCTATGAGTAGACCCGAGGACAAAACACTTGAGGTTATTGTTAACATGTTAGAGGTCTATGCTCGAATGCTTATGATTATTGCTGAAGTCGAGGAGACTACTGGTAAGAGGTTTACAGAGTTTCTGAAAGAGTTGTTTGCGCCTGAGAAGCTAAGTGAGCTATATAAGAAGATGCCAGCAGATGTTTATGGCGAGTTTATGGCGGCGTTGATGAGGCTTGTTTCCATAGCCTCTACAATTCAAAATCCGCTAGCTCTTTCTATTGATGAGAAGAAGAGGGTTTCGAAAGAGATTATGGAGATTGCTGAAGCCATTAGGAAAGCGGCTGAAAAGTTCAGGGCTGGTAGAAATGAGTGAAGAACGTGCTACTGAGCACTTACCGCTAGGTATGGAGCATATTCTTACAATGCCAGCATTGATTCAGCTATCGGGATTGTCTCCAGATAGTATCACCAATGCTATATCCTTTATAATAGCTAAATCGCCGTTTAGAGGAGTCGTAGTGGAGATCGTAAAGAGTGTTGTGGTGCAGGAGCTTACACACCTCACTAATGCTAGGTACTCTATAAGTGTTGAAGAGGATGCTGACTGGGGCTTTGTGTACATCATTACGTTAGAGACGAGCGCTAGGAAAGCACTGGAGGTGAATTTAGAGTTACAGAAGAGGTTTCCCGGAATCCCCATAGTTGTTAAGTGGACTGGAAGCATGGATCTCTCTGAAGAGGAGCTCATAGACTACATAGTGAGGATAACAAGAGCTGGGGGATTCAAGGCAAAAGCACCACCAGGTTTTAGTAGTGTTGAGGTGGTGAGAGAGATTAGGGAGGAGTAATGGCATATGTCGATACTAATATGCTTATAAGCTACTACTTTGATGAAGAAAAGTTTCATGAGATTTCTGTAAGGATTTTCAACGTGTTGAGGGCTATGCGGAAGAAGATATATATCTCCTCACTAACGCTAGTCGAACTATACTCCGTTATAGCTAGGAATCTATCTAGGTATAAGTTACCACCACACTACATGGTTCTAGATGAGGAGAGGAAAATACATGCGCTCGTCAAGGACATACTAGAGCAATTAAAGCCTATTCTTGTTGATGATGAGCCAAAATTAGAGCTATTTGATAAGAGCAGGATCTTCCACATATATAAGAAGGCTATCAGCTATGCAGCTACATTAAAGCTTAAATCACTAGACCTACTGCATATCACCTACGCGATTGAGTTTGCTAAGAGAGGACTTGTAGACATGTTTGTAACTCTAGACAAAGAGCTGATAAACAGGAAGCAGGTATTGGAGAGTCTAGGACTGAAGGTTATGGACTTTAGCTAGAATGGGAAGCTGATATAGCTTATACGCGCTATGAATCTCGACACATCACTAATTATGGCAATTGCGCTAGCGTTACTGCACTTCAGCTTCCCACTGCTATACTACCTGTACCTGAGGAGCAGGTGGCTTAACAGGTCCTGGGATCTGGGGAGAGACCCTAGCCACAGACCTAGGGTAACAATTGTTGTTCCAACGTATAACGAGGCTGACCTGATTTGGAGGAAGCTAGATGATATAGCTTCTCAGGACTACCCAAAGGAGCTTGTCGAGGTAATTGTTGTTGATTCTGCTAGCACTGATGGCACTCCAAACATTGTTAGGAGGTGGATGGAGAGCCACAGAGACTTCAAGGTCATCCTAGTTGAGGAGGATGTTAGAAGGGGGAAAGCATTTGCTTTAAACAATGCCCTCAGGCTTGCATCTGGCGACATCGTTGTTGTTACAGATGCAGACTCCTTGTGGATGTCTAGAGATGCCCTGGCAAACGCCTTGACATGGTTTAGCGATTCCCGTGTAGGTGCAGTCACATGCCTCAAGAAACCTGTTGGAGATGGTTTTGCAGGTGTTGAGAAGGGCTATAGAGACTTCTACAACGTTGTCAGGCTTGCTGAGAGCAAGAAGCACTCAACACCAGTATTCCACGGAGAGCTAGCGGCATTCCGAAGAGATTTGCTGATACAGTTAGGAGGATTCCCAACAGATATAGGCGCCGATGACAGCCACACAGCAACGCTCATAGCATTGAAGGGCTACAGAGCAATAGCAGTAGATAACGCTCTCTGCGCAGAGCTTGTTCCAAAGAAGGGGTACCACATATGGAGGATTAGAAGAGCACAGCACCTAGTACAGCACTTCACAAAAACCCTGAAACTACTGCCAAAAGCACCCAAAGACCTCAAGCCAATCCTATTGGCAGAGACATGGCTACACCTAGCAAACCCATGGCTACTACTAGCAGCAGCAACAATCCTGCTATACAAAGCATTGACAGGCTCACTAATAGCTATGGCACTGCTAATAGCAGGAGCAGCACTACTCCTATTCAAGCCATACAGAACATGGATAGCAACACAGACATACCTAATCGTAGCGAGCATAAGAAACATGTGGACAAAAGAGATAGCCTGGGAAAAACAGGAGAAAGCCAGTCAATAAGCGGATGGGAGGGTATAATGAGGGTGTTGTTCATAGCATCATCCTACTACCCACACATAGGCGACGTAGGGTATAGCATCAAATTATTTGCAGGAAATCCTTATGGAATTAAGTCGTGGCTATGGTGTGAGAGGTTATCATGATGAAAAGGATTATGTCTAAAGTTGTTCTGAGAAGTAGATTTCTACAGTATAGGGGCTCTCACATAATTTACTTGTTTCTAAGTGCTCTTGCTAAGGTGTACAGGACTATGTTTATACTTGCTAATGATGTCTTCATTCCAACTCTTTGGGGTGCAAAGTTTGTGTTACCGAAGAGCGGCTCCTTTGCTGAAAGCAGGTACTTCACAATCATGTTTGGTCTTGTTGAACCTCAATGGAGAGACTACTTCGATGAGTACATCACCAAGGCTAAGTACTTCATCGACGTAGGAGCAGCGAGCGATGCTTACTATACCATCAGAGCCTGTAAACTGAATCCCTCGATCAAGATAATAGCTATAGAGCCCTTACCCATAGAATATAAATACATGCTACGCAACATCGCATTAAACCCCTGCACACACACAATGTAATACCATTAAACATAGCCCTCTCATCAACCGAAGGCACGATCACAATTTCGAACCATAAAATTCCATGCACAACAATAGATATACTAGTCAAAAAATTACATCTACCATGTATCGATGTTATAAAGATCGATGTTGAAGGAGCAGGAGCCGAAATAATAAAAGGTGCTACCGAAACAATTATCAAATGCAAACCAATAATATTCTTCGAAGTACACAATAAAGCAGAAAGGTTAGCAGCACAAAAACTAGAAAGTATTGGATATAGAGCTATTAAGCAATATGGAGAGATGTTCATACTAATACCTTTCATACTTGAAGGTTAATACATGGAATATACTAGGTTTTGTCTATGACCACAAAGATTTTTGTTGGTATTCCGTCGTATAATAGGGGCAAAATATTTCGCTACTGCATAAGGTCTTTTACTAAGAGTAAGCTTATCAAAGGCTTTATCCTTGTCATTGATGCTTCTTCAGATACTGAGAAGGAGTTCTATGTTCAGGCTTTGAAGGAGTTGATTGATAGAGGTTTTGAGGTTATGTATGATATTAATGTTGGTAGGAGAGGATCTGTAAAAGCACGTAACCTAGTCTTAGATATAGCTGAGAAGAGTCTGGGTTCTAGGGATATCCTTCTTCTTTACGATGATGACTATATCTATGCTGATGATAAATCGATTGCTCCAGTTCTTCACTGGCTTAAAAACAAAGAGATAGGGGTTGTGGGGGGAAGAGTAATAAATCTGAGAAAGAGAAGAATTGATCCTGACTTCGCTCTTAACATACCTTACCTAGCCGATGCACTAACAAAGTTAACAGGGTTTATATTCTTGAACACGAAGCATGGACCTAGATACGTTGAGTACACCACACCATTAATGGCATTACGAGTTGAAATCCTTAGCAAGGGTGTAAGATACGATGAAAATTATGGCGGTACCGGGTATAGAGAGGAGAGTGACCTACAGAAACAGGTAAAGAGTCTTGGGTACGAAATAGTCTTTGAGCCAAGGTTTTACGCATACCATTTAGCTATTGAAAGTGGTGGAAATAGGTATTCAGATCTTGAGGATAGGATGTATTGGAAGTGGAGGAATCATACATACTTTATGAATAAGTGGTGCTACCCACTACACAAAAAGATTCTTAGCTATATGATTCTAACACTCTACGCCTTACTAAATGGTGTACCAGCAATAAGGGGTATAGCAAAGGCTGTAAGGGTAAGACAATGAAAATAGTTCACGTATTCCACAACTACTATCCTGTTGTAGGAGGATTAGAGAGAGCTATTCAAAGCCTTGCAGAAGAGCTAGCTAAAATGGGTCACGAAGTCCATGTGATTACAAGTAGGTTTGGTGCCGAGGACAGACCGAAAGAGGAGGTTGTAAACGGGGTTCATGTTCATAGGGTAAAGGCTTTAAGGCTTCGCTTCCCAGACCTCACATACCCCTTGGAATATGTGGAAAAGGTTCTTAGAGATGCTGATATTGTTCATGGTCACAGCCAAAACAGTCTATTCACGGTTAAAATTGTTGAAAAAGCTAAGAGGCTAGGAGTTAAAACAGCTATGTACTTCATGGCAGTTGATGCTCTCTACGATCATCCAAACCCTTTGGTTAGATTCTTAGGATCTTTCTATGCTAGTCACATGCTTAAGAAAGCTATTGCATTGACCGATATTAGGCTCGTTAAGAGTTTTCGGGACCTCGAGATTTTGAGGAATAGGTATGGAGTTGGAGTTCTTTATGTGTCTGATGGTGTTAGTGAAGAGGTTGTTAATGCCCCTAACATGGCTGAGGAGTTTAGGAAGAGATACAAAATTCAAGAACCGTTCGTTGTGTATATTGGTAGATTGCACAGGTTAAAGGGTGTAGATGTATTGATCAAGGCTATGAGCATAGTTGTGAAGGAACACCCAAAGCTTAAAGCAGTTATTATAGGGCCTGGGAATCAGAAGCCCTACAGAGAACTTGCACAGAGACTGGGGATAGAGGACAATGTTGTATTTCTTGGGTACGTAGATGAGAAGACAAAGATAGGGGCACTGGACGCTTCAATAGCGTTAGTACTGCCAAGCATATGCAACTACGTCGAGGTCTTTTCGATAGTGATATCAGAGGCGTGGGCAAGAAACAAACCAGTAATAGCTTCAGCAGTAGGGGAAATACCATATAGAGTTAAGCACATGACAAACGGATTGCTGGTTCCACCTAAGAGTCCCAAGGCGCTAGCTGAAGCAATAGTAATGCTACTGCAAAACAAGGAGCTCGCCATTAAGCTGGGTGTTGAAGGCAGGAAGGAGATCATGACATGGGGAGAGGTAGCAACAAGGATGCTGAATGCATACAAAGGTCATGCCTAGTTAATTATTAAAGGAAAAGTGCGATGCGTATACCTGTAACTGATGAAGTGAATTTCATAGGTAGTCACCTTGTTGTTAGGCTTGTTAGGGATGGGTACAGGGTAAGAGTGGTTGATAACCTTAGCAGTGGCAGAATAGAGAACATTAAGCATCACCTAGATGCAGGCACTGTCGAGCTGATCGTAGGCGATTTGAAGGAGCCTCAAGTAGTGCTGAAAGCTGTTGAGGGTGCTGATGTTGTTTTCCACTTTGTTGCTAATCCAGAGGTTAGGGTAAGCACAACAAATCCAGAGATACACTTCAACGAAAACATTGTTGCAACATTCAACCTTCTAGAGGCTATGAGGAGGAAGAATGTGAAGGAGCTTGTATTCGCATCATCAAGCTCAGTATATGGAGAGCCAGAGGAGATACCAGTAGATGAGAGCGCACCAATAAGACCAGTATCAGTTTATGGAGCAAGTAAAGTAGCATGCGAAGCACTCATCCACGCCTACGCAAAGCTTTACGGAATAAAAGCAGTAGTTCTACGCTACGCAAACGTAGTTGGACCAAGACTAAGACACGGAGTGGTGTGGGACTTTATAAACAAGCTTCTTAAGAACCCAACAGAGCTAGAGATCCTCGGAGACGGAAAGCAGGTTAGGAGCTACATATACATAGATGACGCAATAGAAGCAACAATAACTGCATGGAGAAAGACAGAGACAAGCTACGAAGTATACAACATAGCATCAGAGGACTGGATAACAGTAGACGAAGTAACAGAAGAAGTAATCAAAGCAATGGGGCTAAGCAACGTGAGGAAAACATACAAACCAGTGCTCCACGGAGTTGGGTGGCCAGGAGACGTAAAGAAAATAGCCCTAAAAATAGACAAGATAAAGAAACTAGGATTCAAACCAGCAATGAACTCAAGAGAAGCAGTAAGAACAGCAACCAGAAAGTTATTAGAGGAAATAAATGCTAATATACCGTGAAGACATATGAGAATAGCTTTGATTAGAAGAGGCCATATAACACAGTCAGGTAGTGTCAATAGGTTTATAGCTCTCTTAGCAGAAGGCTTGAAGAAGCTTGGTCACGAGGTAGAGATCTTTAGCTGGTGCTATAGAGGCGTTGATAGAGAGGGACTAGAGGAGTGGTTTAAGGAGATCCACGGTCTAGACATTACAATACCTATCCACACGCTTCGTAAAGAGCCTTGCGAGGGTGATCCATGGGTTAGGATAGCTCTTGACTGGTTCTTCAAAGGCTCAGCAATGCTTAGGAAAAGCGAATTTGATGCTGTTATTGTAAATGGTGTTGTTCCCCTTAGATTCAGGCCTAGGATAGCTGTAAACCATGGGATAACGCTTAAGGCAAGCAAGCCCTATCTGTATGTTGTAAAGTAGCTCTACAAACATTATGACAGGGTTATTTGTGTTAGTTACAAGCTTAGGGAAGAGGTTAGAAGTGTTCTAGGAGTAGACTGTGAAGTTATTCCTCTACCCATGAAGCTAGAGCTGTACAAGCCTAGGAGCATTAATGAAAGGGAAGATATCGTTATCCATATTGGCGGAGCTTCCGTTAAGAATCCTCATATAAGTGTCAAAGCGTCAAAAATTCTTTCTGAGAGAGGTTACGATATTAGACTTATGCTTATCAGTCCTTCAAGAATTTGGGTAGACAGCGATGTTGAGCAATGCCGTGCTACACCTAGAGAAATAGCAGAAATACTCTGTAAAGCAAAAGCATTGATCCTTCCATCAAGCTATGAAGTCCTTCCTTACGTTGTTTTAGAGGCCATGGCTTGTGGAACCCCCGTAGCGGTCTCAAACGCTGTGCCAGAAGAGGTTGTTATCAACAACTTCAACGGTATCAGGGTAAATAGCTTTAACCCCCAGGACTATGCAGATGCCTTGGAGAAGCTGTTGACAGATGAAGAGCTGTGGCTAAAGCTATCTAGGAATGGTCTCGAATTCGTTAAACGGTTTGACTATATAGAGATAGCGAAGAGGTACATTAGCATTAT
This sequence comes from Desulfurococcales archaeon, assembly GCA_028276605.1. The sequence continues at coordinate 10,634 of JAPYWC010000003.1, read as the reverse complement.
TAGTGAATTGCTATGAATGCTAGAGAGGCTTTGCTAAGCGTTAAAGAGGTTGTTAAGAGGTTTGGTGATTCAAGGGCTGTTTACAGCTATTACCTTGAGTTTGGTAGGAGGTTAGAGGTTCTAAAGCTTGTTGAGGAATGGTGTAAACAGGGCTCAACAATCTTGGATCTGGGTGCACAACCCTTCATAATCTCTTGTGCTCTTAGGAAGATGGGGTACAATGTTATTGCTTTCGATGTTGATCCAGAGCCCTATATGAGAATTGCAAAGGCTTGCAACGTCGATGTTGTTAGATGCGATCTTGAAAGAGATGAGCTAGGCATTAACAATGCCGACTGCGCTGTGTTTACAGAGGTTTTGGAGCATCTGCATTACTACTGCGTGCCCCTGGTTCTGAGCAAGATAAATAGGGCTTTGAAGCGTGGAGGAGTATTAATACTAACAACTCTGAACATAGCATCGCTATTCAGAAGGCTAAGACTATTGCTAGGCATACAACCCATATACCGGTACCACGTGAGGGAGTACACAATGAAAGAAGTGACATCACTGCTTAGAGAAGCAGGATTCGAGATAACAAAGGCTTACTACTCCGTAGTAAACGACTTAACATTTATTGATGCTGATTCAGAGGAGCATCTAAGGATCTCAAGCTTCAAAGACTTGGTAAGAATCGTTTTAAAGAAGCCTACAAAACTAAACATCTTAAGGTTCTTAGCATACCCCATAGTAAAGATTAGACCAAGCCTAAGACAATTAATAGTAGTTGTTGCAACAAAGGTTCGAGAACCAACGGTACAAGTGCTGGAGAGGTGGGGATAACGAAGAAGTCCATAGTATCACAAGAGAGGAATTCAACTTCTAATGATTATGTTAGTATCATGAAGCGCTTATAAAGTAATGCAAAAATTGAGGTGTATATATCATGTCATCAGTACTTGTAGTTACAGAACGTTATTGGCCCGATGGCAGTGGTGGAGAGCTAGCTACTCATCTCATTCTCGATATATTGAGGAAGAGATTTGACGCAACCGTTGTTACTGGTACAAAGAATCCCTCTAGATTATCAGGCGTTAAGTATATCTATGAACCTCTGCTTTCAAAGCGGGAAAAGCCTATATTATGGCTAAACACCTTAAGGTTGATTCGTAGTCAAAGATTCCAAAAACTGTTACGTGAAAGTGATATTGTATATATACCGCGCTTTGCATTTCCCATCATACCATATGCGAAGAGATTGGGTAAGAAAGTTGTGGTTCACCTGCACGACTATATCCCGATATCATACACAGCAGCAGTACTAGCCCCCTACGAAGAGCGCAAGCATCGCATTACCCTAGACAATATCAGGTTGGAGTGCATGAAGAGTCGCAAGTATTGTATAGGAGCAAGCCTTCTATGGTGGTTGCCAAAACTAGCGAGAAAATGGGTTTCACAAGCAGACAAAGTAGTCTGCGTCTCTAGGAGACAAGCAGAGATAGTAGCCGATCAAGCACCAGAGCTGAGAGACCGGATAGAGGTTGTGTACAACCCGCTACTCCCGGAAATAATTAACGCAGAGCCAAGGAAAGAACTTGACGATACACCTACATTTCTATATGTTGGGGGAGACAGCTATGTAAAGGGGTTCCACATACTACTACAAGCTCTTAGCAAACTAGGTAAGCAGGGAGTAAGGGCAAGATTCGTATTCACAAACAAGTACAGCCCAAGGAGTCTTGGGATGCTGAAGCAACTAAGCGACAGATACGGAAACCTGGAGATACGAGTACTAGGAAAAATAGAGTATAGTAAGCTCATAGAGCTACACAGGAAAGCATGGGCCCTACTGTTTCCTTCGATATGGGAGGAGCCGCTACCATATGCTGTCGTAGAGGCCTCTTTACTAGGCACGATACCAATAGCATCCAAAGTAGGAGGAGTATTAGAGTTGCTTGCAGGTTCGCCAGCAAGTGGTTTTTTGTTTGCTCCAGGTAATGTAGAAGAGCTTGTTAATAAGGTTCTACTATTGATCAATAATGAGGATGCTAATGCAGTCAGAGAGCTCGGATATGATATTAGGGATCACATAACTAAAGTTTTTAGCCCAAGAACTATAGAGTCTCAGATACTTAGGGTCTTTACTGAGGAATAGTTTTATGAGTTCGTGCAAAAAACTACAGCTCCGAGAGCTTTATGGAAAAATATTGTGGGCCATTAGAATTCTTTTTGAATTCATTGGTTTAAGGAACATAGCTATATACGCTATTGGTAGTCTCGCAAAGAACGAAGAATACTGCATAGAGAACGAATATATTGAAATAAGCGATCTCGATTTAATAGTATTTGCGGATATTACATCCTTCGTAAAGTGCGTACTACTGGATTGTCATAAGTATGTATCTAGGTACCTTTCACGTTTTCTATCCCAGAAAAACATAAGGACACATATTTCCGTCTCGTTCTTCCCTTATCTGTTGTATAGAATCGGCTTTCTTAAGCCTAATACTATAGATTTATACGAAGCAAAACCGATTGAATGTTTTAGAAATGAGAAAAAATGTTTCATCCTGGAAACACGAAGCAACATTATGATTGATCCCTACGATACATTAAACCTAGTTATAAGTTCTATGGCGGACTATCTTGCTATATTACTGAAATGGAATCGAGTAAATACTAATAAAGTTTTATATACTCTAGCTAAGAGAGTTCTTAGTGTACTATATGCATTGGAATTATACATGGGGCTTAACCCATCTAGCTTTATCGAGGCGCCTTCGCTTGCAGAGAGATTTAAGCTAATCAATGATGAAGATCTACCTCTCCTAGAGATTTGTTCAAAGATAAAGAGTGATAAAACGGGGGGAGTGTATAGTCGTTACGCATTTGTGATTACTACTCAAGCGCTTCTCGATCTCTTCGAGAAATACACCCGCATGTTCCTCTCGCATTTTTCGAAAAATATGCCTAACATCGCCAACTCCACGCAATTAATACTGATGTTGCGTAAAAAATGGACACTTTCGTGGAAGATGTACTTTGCTTACGTTGCACTCTACTCTATGTTATATTTTGCTAGTAAGTGTCTCAAAAGAAACTATTCAAGAGCAGTATTAGAGAAACTGATAGTACTACTCCGCTACAGAATGAAAATTGAGGACCTTCTTAGATTACTAATACTCTACCATATGTTGAAAGTTCTGGCAGATGGTAAAGAAAAAATAGGCAAAGACCCGCTATTTAGATTAGCTACCGCGAAATTAGTTAAATATTGGTACAAGTATATGGTGTAGATCTTGAAGAGGTTCGAAGAGGTATACGCATTCATATATGTAGATGCTTTACCACTAGAATACATAAATCCGAATACTACCCCGTACCTGTTCAAATTGATGCATTCGGGGTCTTTTCACGTCTTAAAGAATATTCCTGGGTATTCTTTTGGTATACAATCCACGGTTCTTTCAGGTAAGCTTCCCCAGGATACTCTCCACTGGATGCCATATATGTTTAGAACAGACAAGAAAGTTCAACCCATCAGCTTCCTAAGAAGCGTTTGCGAGTTTAATCCATTAATCTGCAATGATATAACTAAGAAGTTGTTATATGCCTTCCGTAGTAAGAAAAATAGAGCTATGAGATTTCTGTATGAAGGTTTGCTATATATAAGTACCTTTCAAAGAGCAAAAAGTGTTAAACTCCTCGGGCTACCGCCAGATCACTTCGGAAAAATCCTTGTTTTCCCCTACTACTATATGAGCGAAAATCCCTTTTTCATCGCACTTAAAAAGTATTTAGAAGAAAACTTCGATATAAGGGTTCACTATCTTGGTCATTCATTAAGTAAAAATATTGAGGGACTATCAACAATACTCCATAAAGCTGCCGATGCTTCGAGACTATTTCTCTTTGAATACATTGATGACTTAGACGGAATAGGACATGGAAAAGGAGTGGCGTCTAGGGAGTGGTTTAATACTTTAAAGCTCATAGATTTCTTCATCTATAGAATTTACAAGGCTCTTTCAACGGTTAGTAGACGAATAAAGGTTATGGTGTTCAGTGATCACGGCATGTGCAATGCGAACGAATATATAGATCTAGAGGGTTTACTAGTAAATAAACTACCGAGAGAATCTATTGGCTACTTTATTGATGCAACACTAGCTTTTATTCGCGTGTACAAGAGTTCTCTCAAAGATTTAATATCAGAACTTTTAACTAAGAAGCTGGGTAATAGGATATTAATTTTTGACGTAGAGAAAGACAAAGATACATTAAGGAAGTATGGAATATATTTTGCAAATGGCGAATATGGAGATATAATAGTACAAACTAGACCGTGCAAAGGATTCTTCCCAAACTTTTACTCTGTGACACACAAACTTATAGGTCTACACGGCTTTTGGCCTACTGAAACGTTGCAACGAGCATTCGTGATTGAATTCCCTATGGAGGGTAGCAGAAAATACGAAAATAGGATCAAACCTTCACACATAAATGAGTTAAGAGCCTATATAATAAACAGCTTAAATTAGTCGAGTTCAACCAATTATAAGTAAAACTCATTCAAGTTGGTGAGCTTGATACTCAGAGAAAGGAGAACCGTTGCCGTTCTATTGATATCTATTATTTTTGTCCTATACATGATACTTGTGACTTGGAACTCTAGTTCGTCTATAGAAGTATGGCCTTTGGAGGGAATTTTCTGGGAGACTGTTATAGTAATTGTTATAATTGGCCTGCTTTCATATTTAGTTTCATCTGATATCAGAGCTTCTGTGATCATTCCCCTAACTATTCAGACCACCTTAGTGATATTCATACCTGTTCTAAAGTACCCTAATGCATTAAATATTGTAGGTGCATGGGATAGCGTAGCCCATTATTCGTTTGCTAAATGGATTATTATTAATGGTCATGTTGATATAGCTGGAAACCTTTATTATTCTGGGCAGTACGGTTATCACCCTGGCAATGGCATCTTACCGGCAATACTAAGCTTGTTATCATCAATTGATCTTGGCTTATGTATGAACGTTGTGCTTGTGACCGTGTATTTAGGCTATATACTTCTTGGGTTGGCGTTGATCGATGAACCTAGATTCTCCATTAGGAATATAAATAAGCGTATGAACGAGTATTTGTGGTTATATGCTCTATTTACATTGGTAATTAATCAGTATAGCTATTATCGGGGTGAAGGATTGGGATATATATACGCGGGCAGCGTTCTCTTTATTCTCTCAAGGTTGATAACAAAAAAGACTACATCCTTCAAGGTCTTAATGTCCTTGGTAATTATATTCCTGGGCTTACTTTCTACGCACTTATCTACAGCTATAATCGTAACTGCATACTTGTTCATAGTCATATTAACTTTACTAATTATGGGCAAATTCAGTAAGTTATTTAGTGACAATAATGGAATTTTAAGAAAACTCATTATATGTTTCTTAATGATAATACTTGTCTTCGTAGTTTACGAAGCGTACGTAGATGCATTTTTACTTGGCGCGACACTAAAAGGAGCCTTGCGTAGAATATATTCGCTGTATGTAGAGGAAATAATGATAGCGTCGACTGCTATGGAAGTAAAGGGTGTAACTTTTATAGATCTTCTGCGGTATTTGATAAGCACCTATGCCAAGATCATCATCATTCTAGGGTTAAGCTTTATTCACACAATTATACTTCTAACCAAATATAACTCTTTAAATAATAATGAAAAAATATTTTCTATTCTTCTATTTATTTCATATTTCATGTGGTTGATTGGTTGGGCCGGGGTGGGATCGTTTATACAAGGTTATAGGGCCTTGTCTTTAATCTCTTTTCTATTAATATTAAATCTTATTTTAACACATGGAAAGTTATATAGATCTTTAGCAGAAAAAACAGCATTTGCTGTTCCAACGATTTTGTTAACAGTTTTAGGTTTTATAGCAAGCTTCGGACTACCATTTCAGCCTACCGTAAGATCAGGTGAGGACTCGTATGTGAATCCTACTCGCGGCATATTTAACGACCTCGTCTTACATCCAGTATTGTTCGTATCAGCATATGATCGGAATCTATATTTTATTTGTTTGGAGCCATATATCAGCTTTGGTATTTGTGATCTAATGTGGCAGACTCCAAGAATACCAAGACATGGCTTTATATCGCCTCCTGGAGTAGCTACTCCTGAAGGCATTATAGATGTTATAAGAAGCTATTTGGGCAAGCAGGTCATAGTTCCTCAACCCCTAAAGGGCGGGATTATTTCAGTTCCCATAAGGTATTATAGTTTGTATAAAAGACCGTTTCACTTCTTGCTAGGAAATGGAATAGCCCTGGTCTACAATAATGGCGCATATACATTGTTTCTAGTATAGGTAACAAACTGAACGTTCATTAAAACCCTATATAGCATTCTTCCTTCCCAGCTCCTCTACATTAGTGGTCGGAGGCTGGTTGCTAAACTCGTAGCTCATTACACAGTTGATGTTTTGAATGTGTTGGAGAGGATGATAATAGAGATATGAGAGCGGTGTTTGTATAGCAACTATGTTGCTCTTACGAAGAAGTCTCCCCAGTGCGTAATATGCCCTCCTCTATATCTACAGAGAATACCACTACATACCACATGATAGCACCTATATGTGCCCAGCGAAAAAAGTAAGTGGCAAAAGCGCACTCGTAATAGAATACGAGGATAGTCACACAGTAAGACGAATAATCATAAGTAGCCTAACCATAGACGAAGACAGCATAGTAGAGAGGGCAGACAACTAGTCTACAGAATATCACGCAACAGAAGACAACCACCCGCACCCGCAATACCGTAGAACCCAGACCTCTGGGAAAGAGTGTAAGCAGGTCGCTTTCCGCGAATCCCGCTTCCACGGATTCCTCGACAGAACTGGGAAACTCCACGAGGCTAGGGCCTGATCCCCGTGGAATTCTACCTGGAAAGATGCCACGAGGATCTCCACAGACCATAGGCCCATGGAACCTCTTGACAGGTGCCCCTGACGGTAAGGGGTCTCTTCCCGGGTATCCTATAGACCCCCCAGAGAAACATGCCCCCGACAGACCTCCTGTCGCTAGGAATCTTAAGGAAACTGAGTACTATGGTTGTATCAGGGATGAACGAGCCGATTTATATACGTAGCAGAGAAAACTATGAACCTCTACTATAACCCCTTCTGTACTATCCCTCCGTTCTCTCCCCTCTCAAGTTCGAATACAACTGTTCCTCTACACGTATAGGATCTTCCAGGGTCTGAACATCAACATAACCCACATCATGTTCACTAATACCGAGAACTTTTGCTGATACCCCTTTGAGGAATGGTGATAATAGTGTTAGCATTGAGCTTAGTGCGTGTATACATACCCCACATCGGATACGTAAACCTCTCTATAGTAAAGCAGTCACCTAGTTTATAGTCCATAGCACAGTCCCCCAATCTTCTTAACACATACTATAATCCTATACGGAGAGCCCATAGATCACCTTCTCTCCAATAACTCTCTAAACCCACCTATTTTCTCTTGTGTTGTCTCAGGAGATTTAGAGCTATTAGCACAGGTATTGTTGTGCATACTGGCTCAATGTTGTTACGTGTATAGGCGCTCTCATCACTACACCTTAATACCTTAGTGTCATGACTCCTTCGAGAATGTAGCTGGTATTATGATGGTGAAGTTTTATGCTAGTTTGCTAAGGCTCTGATATTTTTCTTTGCAGTAAAGTCCTAGGAGCACCTGAAGTTCTTTGCTGCTGGTTTCTACAAGACCCGGCAAGGCTATGGAGTAATTCACAAATATCTTCCTCACCACTCTAGTGGCATTAATTCGCGAATTTAGAGATAATGCTTGAGACTATGCACATGAAAATTTAAGGAGATCTTTAAATGCATCTCAGTAGATTTAGCTCGTTAAGGTTGAGAATACCTCGATAATTCTAAAGCCTTGGTCTCTAGGGGTTTAGAGTTGTTGTCTGAGAGCCCTACCCAGTTACCCTCGCTAGGAGTGGATTTATCGCTGACCTCTATACGCATCCCTTCTTCGCCTGGTTTGTCTACATGGGTGAAGGGAGGCTCTTAGATTGCTGTGATGAGGAGGTTAATGTTGGAGGTTTAGGTGCGAAGGCTCTGAGTAGAGGGGCTGAGGTGGCTGTTGCTGCTGCACATACTGTGTATAAAGAGCACTTGGTTCTACTAATGAATTGTCTAGTGGCATGGAGTTGGCTTAATAAGAGAGCTTAGGATATAGCTATAGAGCACCTACTTAACGAGGTATTCGGAGACATAGCTATTGAGCTTAGAAGTACAGCAAACATGGTCTTCTTCATAGTGAGGGAAGGATCCATAGAGCTAAGCCCTAGAAACACAGCCGATGGCATAGTAAAGGTTTTGGCGATAGCCACAGCAGTTGAGCTCAATCCATCTATTCTCTTGATCGATGAGATTGAGAATAGTCTTCATGTTGAGGCTATTCAGAAAATCCTTGACTTCCTGAACAATCTTGAGATACCTGTGTTAGTAGCAACTCATTCGCCTGCGGTTATTGATTTGGTTGATCTTGATAGGGTAATCATTGTTTTTAGAGGTTTGGATGGAGCTACAAATGTTGAGTATATCGAGAATGTTGAGGGTGTTAGGAGGAGGCTTATAGAACTTGGGGTATCTTACTCAGAGCACATACTCTACAGCAAAACAGTGAAGTAGCTTCGAAGGGCATCTCGATGAAGAGGATTATACTTGTTGAGGATACATATGGTGTAGGGTTTCACAGAACAGTGATTGAGAAGCTCAAGGAGGTTAGAGAACTCAGCAACAACTTTAACCCTAAGGTCGACAGGCTTCCTACAGGTAGGTATAATCCTGGGTTAAGAGGAAAGGTTATTGCCAAGTGTGGTGATGAAGATGCTAAGATTCTTATTGTTGTTGATACGGAGGGTAGGCATGATGAGATAAAGAATTATATGGGCAGAATCTTCAGCAACGTCCCTCCCAACATACGCATCAACACAGTTTTTGTTGATCCTAGGCACGAGACTTGGCTTTGTATGGGGCTTGGAGGAGATAAGACTAGGTGTAGACAGGATCCAGAACATGAGCTTAGGAAACTAAGAGGTGTTAGGGATTATAGGAAGGAGCACTTAAGTGAATGGGCAAAGGACATTGACGTGCATAAGCTTCTCGAAGACCACGACTTTAGAAAATATGTTGAAGCGCTTAAACATCTGGATCAAGATCCGTAACCAGCAACTACACAGCCGCGCAAAACTCAAGAAACATTCAAAATACATAGCGGTTCTCTGAAAAAAGGTTAAAGCCTTAAGATCTGGGTTACAGGTATTGAGTTAACTAGGAATGGATACTAGTGCAAGGCATGTAAGAGGTTTGGGGGAGGTGGTAAGAATCCTTTCTATGTTGAGGTTCTGTGAGGTGAGCTAGGAATGGGGCATATCTGGGTTGAGGCAGTAATTGCGAATCCGTTTACTGGTAAGAGCACATCTGTTAAGGCTCTTGTTGATGCTGGGGCTACAGACACGGTAATCCCTAGGAGGATTGCTGAAGAGCTTCAGCTACCTGTAACAGGTAAAGGTGTTGTGCTAACTGCTAAGGGTCGTGTGGAGCTTGATGAGTGTATAGGCGTTGTGGAGATAATGGGTAAAAGAAGAACTGTACCAATGCTAGTATCAGATGAGATAAGCTTTGTACTCATAGGCGTAACCACACTAGAGCTTCTACGCCTAGAAGTAGACCCTGTAACAGGTAGGCTCAAGGAGAGTGTAGCGTTGTTATTCTAGAGAAAATTTCAAACTTTTAAAGATTTAGGAGCTGAGGGCTTGATTACGCTGTTAACATTCTTAGGGCATGGAGTAAGTTGTTGTATGTCTATGACCTTGATCTTTAGCACCTTCTCTATAACCCCTGCCTTCTTTACTATTTCTATGTCTAGCGTTGCAAGAGTCAAGCATAAATGTAGTCGCTACACGAATCTGTTGAACAGCTACCTCCACTATAAACCATCACTACAGGCATATCCAAAAGATTCAGCTCCCCGCATCACCATATAATGTGAAATAGCGTAAAAAGTGTATGTAGAAGTCTTGCAAGATATACTTAACACAATAATTATACCAAGGGATGCAACTTACATATGGCCAAGCTCTGTGGAGGATACAATGAGTAGGCTGAGAGGAGCAAGATTCGTAGCGTTGTCAAGACCTATGGGCTGAGGTAACGCATCTTTTGGGGAGAGCTAAAATACTTTTTTAGCATTTACTATGCTTCTGGGAAGGTGCCTAGATAAATGAGCTCTGCTAGCATCTCTATCGATTGGAGTAGGCTTGAGGAGGTTGTTGAGAGAGCTGTTAGGAGAGCGAGGTCTGAGGAGCTGAAAGACATTGCAGAGGCTGTTAAGACTTTAGCGGAGTATATGAGGACTGGTTTCAGGGAGATGCTTGATAGAATCGATAGAGTTGAGAAAAGGTTGGAGGAGCATACAAGCATTCTTCAAGAACATACAAAGATCTTACAAGAGCATACAAAGACTCTGCAAGAGCATAGCAAAAGGCTGGAGGAGCTCAGTAAAAGGATTGAGGAGATGAATAAGGTGTTAATGGAGCATAGCAAGAGGTTAGAGGAGCTAAC
>JAPYWC010000080.1 GCA_028276605.1 Desulfurococcales archaeon | reverse complement strand
GTATAACTTAGTCGAGGAGGCAGACGGAATAATATTTGTAGCCCCAATATATTGGTACAATGTTCCAGGAACACTAAAGAATTTCATAGATAGGCTTACAGTATTTGAGAATGCAATATTTATTGAGGGTAGGAGTCGCTTAGAGGGTAAAGTAGCAGGATTCATAGCAATAGGCAACGACACGGGGGCTATCGCTGTTATTCAGAACCTAATGGCAATACTTAACAGCATGGGCGTAGCTATTCCTCCATGGGCGTTAGCATACCACGAATCTGAAGAGAGTATAATAGAGAATGAAAGCTTTATGCTTGATGTAGCAAATGTAGTTAGAGGCGTGGTATTAATGATAAAGGCTCTCAAAGGTATTGAAAAACCTTCGTATTGGTACAGAGCAGACCGAGAATATCTACAGCACATCAAAAACATATTCCAGCAAACATACACAGAGTTCAACGCATTAAGAACGCTTAAAAATAACTAGTAAAACAGAATACCACTATAGAAAGTATGCGGCGGTCGTCTAGCCTGGTCTAGGACGCCGGCCTTCCAAGCCGGAGATCCCGGGTTCAAATCCCGGCCGCCGCATTCACACATTCATGTACCTTCCTTTTTCTTCATAGAAACAATCTTCTCTAATACAAGTTTTCCTTTTCCAGTAAGACTGTATCTACCATCTTTTTCTTCGATCAGACCTAGAAGACGTAAAACATTCAAATCTCGAGCCAGCTCCTCTGCCGACATATAACTTGTCAAATAATCAATCTCCTTCTTAACTAGCTCAAATAATTGCTGGAGTGTAACGTTATTGTGGCGCATTAATGTAAGTAGGATTGCTATTTGGGGTACTCTATTACTAGTTGTGTGCATTTTGTTCGCCATATAAAGTTTAATTGTCTCGTAGTACTATAAAAAGATGCAGTTCTGTGATGAAAACGGGGTTTTGACGAGAATCGGATGAAGAAGCCCTCGATCTCTGAGACATTAAATGGATTCGATCAGATGAGACAGGTTTCATCACAACGGGCTCAGAGTAAGGGGTTCATCATTTAGGCTCCTCCAACTTAATATTTTAGCTTTGAAAATATAAAACCTAATAGGTAGTCCTGTCAAAGCTAATTTATGTTTTGTTAAACTGTGATGACACGACGGTCTCCTGAACCTATGATGAGACTTCTCTTCGCTGAAACAATGCTAGATTGTTATGTTTTGTATGTTGCTCAAATACGAATAAACATTGCTTGCTTAAAATGAACATGAATGCTTATAATGTGCGTACACCAAATTACTTCACCTTATTTAGAGGGAAATCCTAATACTTATTGGGTCTTGCATTGGTGTATTTATTTGAATGCTATAAGTGTTGTGAATAAAAAACATGGAGATGCTTATACGCTTCCATTAGCAAAGTATATGAGCTTATGTATTAATTGTGGAGGACCTATAGATGATATTAGAGCATTGAATAGAAATGCTTGTGAAAAGTGCATGAATACTTCATCCATCGCGAAGATCAATACGTTTGCGGAGTTGATGAAGTATGTAAGAAACCCAAGTGAGAGACTGAAGGAGCTAGTCGGAATAGAGCGTTTTGTAAATGGATTCATAGAGTTCTTCAAGGCTTGTGTAGGTAATGAGCCTTGGAATTTGCAAGTCAGCTGGGCCTACAGAATTGCTCAAAAGCAGAGCTTTGCTATGTTAGCTCCTACCGGTGTAGGCAAAACAACGTTTGGTCTTGTGATGGCTTTGTATCTTGCTAGTAGAGGGAATAATGGAAGGGAGAGAAAGAGAATATATGTGGTGGTCCCCACCTCTGTACTCGTTGAACATTACTATAAAAAGCTTGTGGAGTACATGGATAGAAGTGGCGTAGTAGTAAACGTAATAGCTATACACTCAAAGGTTCCTGCAAAGAAGCGTGTAGAGCTGGAGAACGCAGTTATACAAGGAGATTTTGACATATTAATAACTACTTCGAATTATTTGCAAAGAAATTTCGATGAAGTATTTAAAAAGTTCATTTCTAACGGGCACCAGTTCAGCCTCATATTTGTTGACGATGTTGATGCGGTGATGAAGGGAAGTAAGGCTATTGAATATATTATTCAGCTTCTAGGATTTTCTCAAGAAGATATTGAGTTAGGGTACAAACTTGCTTCGCTTAGGTTAAGGTTAGCGAGATGCGAAGGAGAGCAAAGACGAGAGAATAAGCATTGCCAGGAATTACTTGAGGAGTTTAAGAAGGAACAGAGAAGGATATTTCAAAAAAGAGAGAAGGCAGGAATATTAATTGTAAGCTCTGCTACTGGAAGAGCTAGAGGTAAACGTGTAAAGCTTTTCAGGGAGCTTCTAGGGTTTGTTGTTGGTGGCGGAGTCGAGATATATAGAAATGTTTTAGATGCTTACATAATCCCCGATCCAAATCAGAATACCATTGATGCGCTCTACAGCATTGTAAGAAGGCTTGGACCTGGAGGCTTAGTATTTGTGCCGATTGATAAAGGTATTGAAGAAGCTGAGAGAATTGCTCAGGAATTGCGTAATAGAGGTATAGAGGCAGATGTTGTTGTCAGTAAAAAGAGTAAATCTCTCTATGATTTTATGGAAGGCAAGCTTCAAGTAGCTGTAGGGGTTGCTACATACTATGGTCTCCTAGTCAGAGGTATAGACTTACCAGATGTGATAAGGTATGCAGTCTTCGTTGGAGTACCAAGGCATAAGATTTCATTGACAAAAATTGAGTACAGTCCCAGTACCCTGTTAAGGTTGTTATCGGCTTTACTGGAGGTTGCTGAGGATAAGGAAAAGCAGGAAATACTTACTCGTATAACAACTCTTAGAAGAATTATTAGAAGGGT
>JAPYWC010000079.1 GCA_028276605.1 Desulfurococcales archaeon | reverse complement strand
TACAATTTTCCATACAGCCTTTATACCAGTTCTTGGAGGAATCAACGTGATTGTTCCCGCGATTGGAGCTTCTGGAGCAATAAGCGGAGTTTTAGGGGCTTACCTTCTCCTATTCCCCTACAGACCCCTAACAATGTGCTACTTCATGTTCTTAATACCACTGTGTTTCACATCTTCTGCATCCTGGTTCCTAATATTCTGGTTTGCAACGCAAGTAATATATGGATATCTAAGATTTGGTGGAGTCGCATTCTTTGCTCATGTAGGAGGTTTTATAGGAGGTCTTACACTAATATACTTCCTAGCTAAAAGACGAGAACCTCTATCACCATTTTCCTTGTGGGAGTACAGACCTGGATTAGAGCAAAGAGCAAAGGCTGTTCTCGCCATTCTACTGGTATCAGTTATTAGTGGAGCAATGTATTCAATGCTAATTGCCGACTCTATGTCAGGTGTATATGTATACAATGTTAGCGTTAAGGTTGGGGGACAGGTTATTGAAGATCAAGGTGCGTACACTATTGACGGCAATTATGTGCCTCCTTCAACAAATGAGGCTAGGATAGTACTCAATAGAATTGTTTGGTCAGGGCTAATACACAACACATATAGCTACGAAACCAATACGCCTGTGAAAATATTGTATAGAGATACGATCTTAGCGCAAGGCTGTGCAAATAGAATTAGAATATTTGTTGATGTAAATGGGGTTGGTGTGTACGACTCTAGAAACATTTTGAAATGGTTTAACGGCACTATAGTTACAGACATTATCAACATGACATCAAGCTTCTATGGCTACACAATTTGTAGCATATTAGAAAGAAATGTCTTATTTTATGCAGAAATTAGTGGTGAAGATGTTTCAATACCTATAGCTAGAGAAGTAATACCACCTTTCGCCTCTATAGCCGCTATACTCACAATTATTGCTCTCCTTGTAGTCATATACAAAGACAGGGAACTTGCAGAACCGCTTCCATGGATTTTCACACCTGGCTTCACATCATGGTGGGCTTAAAATGAAAGGACATGAACACATGGTTGTAAAACCATTTTCAGTGTGCTTCGTCGTAACCAGCGATAGTGTAGCTCGCGGATCTAAAGCCGATGAGATTAAAAGCATTGCAGAATCCTTAAATGCTTACTGCCCTGATGCAATGCTTAAGGAGTACAATGTTGCGGAGAACGTTATTGAGAAGATAAGGCTTCTTGTATCTGAATATGCATCAAAATGTGATGTCATCATAGTTACTGGGGGTACGGGATTAAGTTCAAGAGATGTTAGCGTAGAGGCCGTCGAACCATTAGCCTCAAAGCATTTGCCTGGCTTTGGAGAGCTATTCAGATCCCTAAGCTATAATCAAGTGGGTATCAGAGCCTACTTATCTAGAGCAACAGCATATGTTGTTGAAAAATCACTCGTATTCATAGTTCCAGGAAACCCCAAAGCAGTTGAACTAGCTGTGAAGGACATTATATGCAAGCTAGCACCGCATGCACTATACGAGGTTAGGAGGTGATTTTGTCCCTAGGTTTCTAAAGCTTTAATTTCCTTTCAATAACCATTTATACTTCCTGATGAAACTTGAGTAATTCTAGTAATGTTGAGCAGCTAGAGCGACCACTATACGAATATGTAGCAACTGCAGCAAGAGGAAGCTTCATACTGTTTTTAGGGGAGTTCTTGTACAACCTTACACTAGCCCTAGGCTCAATAGTGATAGCAAGAATTCTTGGAAGTAGCGGCTATGGAGTCTTTTCACTGTCTCTAGTACCCCCCATAACAATAGCATCCCTTGCATCGCTAGGTCTCGACACAGCTGCTACTAGATATATACAGCTGTTCCTATCTCAAGGCAACAAACAAAACGTGAAGGTAGCAGTAATCTCCGTTCTATTACTACGGTTAGCACTGGGATCCCTAGGCTTTGCTATCTGCTACCTATTTGCAGAGCCTTTATCACAGTTACTACTCAACAGTGTGAGTTATGCGCCCTTTGTAAGGATTACATCTATCGTTGCCTTACTTCAAAGCCTTTACAGCATCGTACTTGCAATATTTATTGGCTTGGGAAAACCCGCTCAAGCAACACTAGCAAAACTTACTTATAGCATCGCAAAGGTTTCAACATCAATATACCTTATCATAACCGCAAATCTGTTTGAACAGAGGGTTGCTGGAGCACTTAGAGGAAATATAGTAGGGTATTTCACATCCTTAACTCTTTCATTCGCTTTTCTACTGCCATTAATAGGTACAAATATTTCGGAATTAAGGCACGGTGAAAAAGCCTTCACAACATTATCTAAGGAGATGCTAAGATATGGAATACCCCTTTACATAGCATCCCTGATACCAATATTCACAGGAACGTTTCAGAACACCTTGCTAGCCTATACACTGACCTCTAATGAGATTGGAGGTTATAGAGCTATGGCAAATCTCAATACACTTATAAGTGTTATTACAACCCCTATCTCAGCTATGTTACTGCCCCTCTTCACAAGATTCTATAATGACACGAGCAGGCTTAAGGAACTATCACAAGAGACAAATAGGTATATAGCATTAGTTGTTGTTCCAGTAACAATCTTTGCAATGATTTTCTCAAAAGATGTTCTCTACCTTTTTTATGGCTATGAGTACGCCACCATGTCACAGTACCTTCCACTTCTGTTAGCACCAAACCTACTTGCAGGATTAGGAAGCATTGCATTACCAGCCCTGCTTAATGCTATTGGAGATACCAAGGCAAATATGATCTCCACCATAATCTCAACATCAATCTTCATTTCACTATCAATCGCACTGACGTATAGATGGAGGTTATGGGGCTTCCTAACAGCCTCTTTCATA
>JAPYWC010000078.1 GCA_028276605.1 Desulfurococcales archaeon | reverse complement strand
ACCATGCTTTCATGGTAGACGATATGAAGAAGTCTATAAACTTCTTGAATAAGTTTATTGAGAGAAATAGGGGGGTTCTGGAAACACTTGTTCTAGATCATCACATATTTAGAGACCTTAACTATACCTCATTTGTTAACTTATTGAGACCCTTATACAGGCTTCGCATAGTTTCAGCAGCAGAATTTGCAGGTAGAGAGCCTAAACCGCTAGAAGCCTTAAGAAGAGCTCTATATAAGATGGAAAATAGGGATGGTCTAGACCTATTAAAGCGCAGTGCAAGGTATGTACAGTATGGCGAGCTTGAGGAAGATTAACCTACTCGTAATTAGCGATGCACACGGCAAAGTTGAATACATAGACCTGATCCTAGCTACCGAAAAGAGGGAAAGTAGTGTTGATGCAATTATTTTCTGCGGTGATATAGCGCCTTACAGGAATCCCTACAAAACAAAAGAGCTCCTAATTCAACTCGCAGAAACGGTTAAGAAATACGGAATTCAAAAGGTTTTTGCAGTGCCAGGCAATATCGATATCGAGAGCCATTACAACGAGGTCGAGGGCCTTCATGACGTATTCGTAAATCTTCACGAAAGAGGCTACCTCTTTCAAGGCTACTACCTAGCAGGATTAGGTGGATCAACAATCACACCATTTAATAGCTTACTTGAATACACAGAGGATGTTATAGAGCAGAAGCTTGAAAAGGTATTGTCTTCTCTACCTCCTGGCACCAAAGCTATCATCGTCACTCATGTACCGCCATTCAACACACAGTGTGATAAGGCATACACAGGAGAGCATATAGGCTCTAAAGCATTAAGAAAAGTTATTGAGGAGTATAAGCCACTGCTTACACTCTCCGGCCATGTTCATGAGTCGCGATGCGTAGAACGTGTTGGAGAAACCCTAGTTGTTAATCCAGGTCCTGTGTCTAGAGGATACTATGCTGTTGTTAGTGTAAGTGAGAAAGGCGTCGAAGCAGTTTTAAAGAACGTGTAAAGAAGGCTTATCTACTCATCTTCAAGGCTTCGCTAAAGAATAGCCTTATCTTTTCTGCTTTCTCTTCATCTATCTCCTTCATATACTCCAAGTAATCGTTTACCTTATCCAACGGTACTACAGTTGCCTGAGATTCCGTAATGTCTAGCAGAACATCAGCAAGAATGTATATACTCTCGTTCTCGTCACTTGATGTTTCCAGAAACAATGTTGGTACGTTAAAGTCCTCTAAAATGAGTTGAAAAACACAAGCACAGCACGCATCTAAAATCTTGATTTCGATGGGAGCACCAATCTCTAGGTTTTCAGAGCACTGCAAGGGCTTAGAGCATGATGCGCAGTACATGTACAGATCAGGCTCTTTCTTAGTAACCTCTGCTACAAGTGCTGACCATGTTAACCCTGATCCCATGATTCATCACAACAACTGTTTTTCACGAATTTTAGATTTGTATTGATCTAACGTTACATGTCCGAGCAGAGCATCTACATCTTTTCTTGTGATATTGATGTAAGCCTCTAAAAGTTTTATGACTATGTTCCTCATATCATCTACAAGCTTGCTCTTCCTCCTACCAATTATATCGCCACAAGTTTCCCAAGGCAGTCCTTGAAGAACTTTGAGTATGGTTAAGCTCTCTTCAATGCCGTTAAGTATCCTACACTCCTTACTACTATTCCAGTATGCCTTTACAAGCATTGTCACAGCATCACTGCATGACTCATAAGTCATGTATCCCTCTACATAGCTTAGCAGTCTATCTAACTGAATTGGTGTTAACTCAGGTTTTCTGCAACCATCCCTCGTATCGTAAGCACTTAGTAGTATACGTGCAACTCCCACCTCCAGATCTCTATAGGTGTCGTGCAAGCTTTCAAGCATCTTTGTTCTAAACTCTTTGTAGAGTATATGAACTATTTCACGCCACATATCATTAAGAGGCTTGATTACTAAAACAGTGTACTCAGCGCTAACAGGGTTTCTATCAGGTGATATGTGTACAGGTATGAATCCATTCTTCACCCAGAACCTAAGCAGCTCTTCAGTAGCTCCAAATCCACTACCAATCCAATCATAGCCTCTCTCAATAGACTCCTTGACTAGCTCATTAAGGAGATATGAACCTATACCTCTACCCTGAACAGATGGATGAACAGCTATCCTAACAATTCTCCATCCTCTGCCAAGCCCAATCTCGTTTATCCTACCGTGCTTTAGTAATCTGTCTGGTATGATATTGCCCGGGATTTTACCTCCCCTAAGAAGGGAGTGGATCGAGTCAGGAGCTATAGGACCTTCTTCGGCAAGTTGTGCAGCTGCAACAATTTTTCCATTCTTTAAAGCAAGAGCTCTAATACTATGATGTGGAGCATCAGCCATCATTGCAAGGTCGTCAGGCTCGTTCCTGTAGTGCGCAAGCACATATATTCCAAATAGTGTTCGAAGAAGCTTCTCATTCTCAAGCCTAAATAGGTCCTCTGGATCAAGCTTGAGGTAAATAAACTGCTTCTCCCTAATTAGCTTAATATCCTCTTCAGTAAGCTCCTCAGGCTCAGCATCGAGAAGCAGAACTCTGAATTGCCATCTCTCAACAGGGTCATTAATAGCGTACCTTATAGGCTCCTCCATTTCATAAATTATTAACTTAGTATCTTTATCCTCCTTTAACCTCTTCATGAACCTTACCGAGAAACCTCTTCCAGCACCTTCATAACCATGAATTGTTGTTGCAAATATTGTTCTTCTGAATCTTAGCCAAATTTTATGGAGTAGTGGTACAGGTATTCCAGCGGCTTCATCAACGACTGCTATGTCTACATCTAGTTTAGGTACAACGGCGGGCTCCCAGTACTCAATGCTAAACCTATC
>JAPYWC010000077.1 GCA_028276605.1 Desulfurococcales archaeon | reverse complement strand
ACAACCATATCAGCACCAGAAGATATTGCAGCATTTATTTCACTTGGTATAGCAGAGTCTATGGCTAAGGGAATGTCAAACTCTTTCCTAATAACATTGATAACACGTTTCACTGCATCTGGATGAGGGGTTAAAGCCTCGAAACCAAAAACAATTATGTCTGCACCACTATCAACATACCTTCTCACAACCTCTACAAGCCTATCATCGCTTAAGGTATGGGTTTCCGATACCTCTACAGCAACTCTAATTGGTGGAGGTGTTATCGGAACCCTAAGCTTTCCCACTAAAACACTATTCTCATCATTTAACCTATTCTCTAACTCTACAAGTATCGCCCTACTCCTTTCAACAATAATGTTTTGCAGAACATCATCAGCAGGTTTATCAGGTGATAAGATGCTTAAGTCATCTAACTGTAGAAGCTCTGTAAGGTCATAAGCGTTTATAGTTCCCTTAACCGTTCTTATGCCTATAGTCTCTTCCACAACCTTTCCAGAACCAATAGCTAGACCAGGTATGATTATGTAGTCATAGCCCTTAACATTCATTTCCTTAAGCTTCTTAGCTATGTACTCAGTTGTTAGAAATGCTGCTATATCAACAGGCATTACAACAATATCAACACTATGCTTAGTACGAGACTTTGCAACAACACTTCTTACAATTGGTTCAGCCAATCTTCCAGTGACAATGAGTATTCTTGCCAATAGCTATGCCCCGAAAGTGAGGCTCTTAAGAGTAAAAGGCTTAAATTCCTTTCTTTATAATCGCATCAATATGCATATCAAATCTTTGAGGAGTAGGTTATGGGCTTAATGAGGACAAACGCTATTGCTTGGGCTATTACAGGTGGTGGTGCATATCTTAGGGATTGCGTAAAGGTTATGGAGCATGTAAAGAATGTGATGAAGCTTAAGATAACGCTGTTTTTAACTAAGTGGGGTTACGAAGTTGCTAGGATATTTGGTGTTTTACCAACTCTAAGAGCAATCAGTTCTGGTGGATACTACGAAGAGTTTCTGGTTGGAGATGAAGGAATGTACTATATTGGTAGGCTTAACACTAGGCATTACCTCGCATTGGTGATAGCACCTGCTACAGCTAATACCATAGCTAAGATTGTTAATGGAATTGCAGATACAGTTGCAACAGCACTCTTTGCACAAGCTGAGAAAAGCAATGTACCGATAATAGTTTTGCCAACGGATATTCCGAATGAGGAAGGGTATATAGTAACAGAAATTCCTTGCTATATAGATAGGAACAGATGCTTAGAGGTAATGTGTAGGGAGTGCAAACCCCTGGTACTCTGCCCCGCAAAAGCCATTAAACTTGTAGAGGGTTTACCTAGAATAGACTTGTCTAAGTGTATTGGCTGTGAAGCATGTTTAAAGGCATGTCCATATGGTGCTATAAGGTGTTGGGAGAAAGTAGCTTTAGTTCCGAGACAGATAGATTTAGACAATATCACTAGGTTAAGTAAGATGAGGGGGGTTTACGTAGTTAAAAACCCTTGGGAAATAGCTAAAAAGATTGAGGAAATTATTAAAACCTCTTACTAGCTTTACAAGCTCATTGCTACTGACAAGGCTTTGGATTCTTAACAAGTTCTCTATACAACTTCTGAATCCTTTTCTTAAACCCTCTAAGCTTCTCATGAACAAGGTAATCAGTTGCAGTTCCACATGCATCTCTAATCCTCATATGGTTAACCAGATCCTTGAACACGTTACCCACAATACCTTCAGCTATAGCGGCATAGCCTTGACCAGCCTCTTTACTTATCGATGCTCCTTTAAGTGGAGGTGTAGATAATATCTCTACATCCTTCACATACTCTCTCAATAGCTTCCTAACCAACTCCATCCTGCTATACCTACCCGTCAACATCACAACTTCTGCCTTAGGTGCTGAGATTCTCATTCTCATAATGTCCTTTGCAACACCCTCTACATAACCTCTGAACATAGATGCTAGCGGTTCTTCACCTTTCTCAAAAGCTTTTGCTAGAGCATCCATGTCGAAAGCTTGTACATGGTAGAATATTCCTCCGTGAAATACATCCCATCTATCCCACACCCCTCTAACAACAGCTTCAAAATCTAGAGCCCCTACAGTTAGCGTTCCTACAGATGCATAGGTTCCACCAACACCATCAACAATACGACCATTTTCAACTGCTATAGCAGCGTTGTATCCAAAACCTAGCTCTGCAACAATGATATTCACTTTGCTATAATCAATTCCTTCCCTAGATGCATAGTTGTACGTAGCAATGAATGAAGCCGCTAACTTATCTACTGTACCCATATCAATCTTATTCAGCTTCCTGTAAATAGGTACTGTTGGAAGGTGTATTACTGCAGGAAGGAATAGTACTCTAGACCCATACTTTTTAACTAAGTACTCAACAGTTTTTGCAAGTGCGTCATATACCCATATCCCTATCTCTCCTACTTCAACACCCCTCCTAATATCCTCCTCATTACTCAGCAACAAAAGCTCAACAGCAAATCTCCGAGGATCTAAAACTTCATCACCTCTTGTAACTGGGACACCGTAACCTGAAGGTGCTGCTATGTAATCAGCTTCTAATGCATCTATAACAGATATTAGTTCCTCTGGATTCTTAGCAATTTTAATGGTTTCAATGCTCACCTCCTTCTTAACTACATCCCCCTCAATAACTACAACATCAAATGTTTTTGTTCCTGGATCTACACCTAGAACTCTCAACAATCTTCCCCACTTCAACAGATTTAGCATAGATTAAGTTAATAAGCTTTCTATAGGTTTCATTTTGCGAAGATCTATACACAACAATCTTTAAGAAGTTAAGCCATGACATAACTTCATCAAGCTTATCACACTCTACATAGGATAGTTTCGTAAGCCAAACAAGAGCTTCTATA
>JAPYWC010000076.1 GCA_028276605.1 Desulfurococcales archaeon | reverse complement strand
AAGGTTGCAAAGGAACTCGGTCTCTATGCAGCAGGTCAAGACCTTCTATCAGATGCCTTCTCAGGAAATGTTAGAGGTCTAGGACCTGGAGTAGCTGAGATGGAGTTTGTTGAAAGACCTTCAGAGCCTGTAGTAGTCTTTATGGCTGACAAAACTGAGCCAGGAGCATTCAACTTACCTCTGTTCAGAATCTTTGCAGATCCATTTAACACCGCAGGTCTGGTCATTGATCCAAAACTTCACGATGGCTTCAAGTTCGAAGTCTATGATGTTATGGCAGGCAAGTATGTCGTGATGAGTGCTCCGGAAGAGATGTACGACCTTCTAGCTTTGATTGGAACGCCAGGAAGGTTTGTAATAAGAAGAGTTTATAGAAAGTCAGATAACGAGATTGCTGCTGTAGTATCAGTTGAAAGGCTTAACCTTATTGCTGGAAGATATGTTGGTAAAGACGATCCAGTAGCAATAGTTAGAGCACAATCAGGGTTCCCAGCACTGGGTGAAATACTGGAGCCATTTGCATTCCCACACCTTGTTGCTGGTTGGATGAGAGGAAGTCACTTTGGTCCGCTGATGCCAGTGCCACAGAGATACGCTAAGTGTACAAGATTTGATGGACCGCCACGAATAATTGCACTGGGATTCCAAATAAAGAATGGGAGGCTTATAGGACCATCTGATCTGTTTGATGATCCAGCATTTGACGAGGCTAGAAGACTTGCACAAGTGATAGCCGATTACATGAGAAGGCACGGCCCATTCATGCCACACAGACTTGGGCCAGAAGAGATGGAGTACACAACGTTGCCAGAGATATTACAGAAGCTTCAGAATAGGTTTATGGAAGCAAAGCTGTACGAAGTTAAAGGGCCTAAAGTTAAAACAGAACTTCTACACGATTAAAACTTAAACCTTATTATTTTTTCCTCAATATCAAAATCAAATGCAATTTCATTTCATTAATATATGAATTTGTTTGGGGGATCTGTGTGAAGGTACCTGTACTAGCTATAAACTTTAAGGCCTATCCTTCGGCTTTTGGTAAGAAAGCTTTAGAAATAGCTAAAGCAGCAGAGAAGGTTGCTATAGAATATGGGGTTGAGGTTATCGTTATACCTCCAGCTACAGAACTTAGGCAAATAGCTGAATCAGTCTCAATTCCTGTCTTTGCCCAGCATGCAGATCCTTATGAGTTTGGCGCCTATACTGGATGGCTTCCTGTTGCTGCATTAAAGGAGATGAATGTTAAAGGTGTTCTAGTTAATCACAGTGAACATAGGCTTAGGCTAGATGAAATTGTTGCTGTTGTGGAGCTTGCCAAGAAGTATGGTTTAGAAACCCTCGTATGTGCTGATACGCCATTGGCGGCAGCAGGTGTAGCTGTTTTAAGGCCTACGGCAATAGCTGTAGAGCCTCCAGAACTTATAGGTACAGGGATTGCAGTATCAAAGGCGAAGCCAGAGGTCATAACAAGTACAGTTGCGAAGGTTAGAGAGGTAAACAAGGATGTAATAATATTGACTGGTGCAGGCATTTCAACAGCGGAAGATGTTGAAGCAGCAATAAGGCTGGGCACAGCGGGAGTGCTCGTTGCCTCGGCAATAATGAAAGCGTCAAGTCCAGAGAAGGTAATAAACGATATGGCTGCAGCATTGGCAAGATCTTTCAAGAAGTAATTAAGATTTATACCTCCATTTGGAACTTGCTGATATCAATATAACATTTTTTCTCTTTTAAACCCCCAATCACCGTCAGCTCTATAATGTTGTTGCCGCTAATAACGCTTTTTGTTATGTTTCTTCTGAAGTCCTCTAAAGTTAAGACCTCAACATCATTAACCTTAACAATTACATCACCAACATTAATGTCACACATCTTTAGCAACTCTTTGTTTAGTACCTCAGCTACTATAAGCCCATTCTTAAGCCCTAGCCTCCTCAATACAGTAGGAGACTGAAGAAGTCTAATACCTAACTTGATACGGATGATTCTCCCTACCTTCTTAATCATATGATAATCAAGAAGAATTCTTGTAGATGGCAATGCTAGGGATAGACTCTGACTTGAAATAGCTCTAGATATTATCATACCAACGCTTCTTCCATCAAGATTAATAATAGGAGCTCCACTCATTCCAGGGGCAATCGGCATGTTGAGTAGGATTAGACCTTCTAGTTGTTTTTCATAAACGTTAGATTTCACCTCAAGTCCACTTACCAAGCCATAGGTTATGAAAGGTCTTAAAACACCTTCGGCAAAACCCACTGAGAGAACAAATGATCCTTCCTCAACCAAACTATCAAGAAGAGGTAAGGGAGAGCCCTCAATGCCAACGTCTAAGAATACGGCATCGTTATCGTCGTCAACCCCTAGTATACGAGCTTTATATATCTCGCCAATAGGTGTAGCCACGCATATATTCATGATTTCGCTTGGCATTGCTTTGAGAGTATGGTAAACACTGACTATAGTATTCTTATCTATATAGAAACCCGTAGCAATAATTTCTTCACTTAAGTACATAAGAGCCTCGCAACGATGTTTAGTTAGAATAACCGTTACTATAGAGTTTAGAAGTGATGAATACAACCTCTTAAAATATGCTTCAACTAGTTTCAGCAAATTATCTTGTTGCGGTACAGTCAATGTCATCGTTTAGTCTACCGCTCATGCAGTATCACTTTCAAGGTATAGCTTAAAACTTGTTTGTTGCAAAAGTAAATTAATGCATTACCATATATTCCGTATATTAAAGAGAATACTGTTTGAAAATCTGAGGCGCATATCAATGGCGGCTATGTTTATTATAGTTCGCGGTGTTCTGCGAGGATTTGGGGTGAGAGGTTACATTTATGAGCAAATGCGTGTGAGAGAATTGAAGGGTTTTATAGAGGACCTTGATATTAATGAATTGCTGGTTTGTGTTGAAGGTAATGCCGAAGC
>JAPYWC010000075.1 GCA_028276605.1 Desulfurococcales archaeon | reverse complement strand
AAAGGGTGTTTTCTACGTTAACTACAGATTTGCTGACGAGAATCAAGTTCTTAGGGATGGTGATGAAGTTCTTGTAATGCCTCTCTTTGCTGGTGGAGCAAGATAAGAATTCATTATTTCATTAAACCTATAGCACTAGGTCCATTTCCTTAGTAACGCAATGATAAGAAGTGTAGCAAGTACTGCTACAGCTATTATAAGGGTAAGCACCAGGTTGCGTAATGATGATAGCTCTTGACTTAATGCATCTATGCGTTGAAGAGCGGTTGCATACGCATTGTTGAGATCTGTGTACCTTTGCTCTAAAGCTCTATAGCTTTGCGTAAGGTTTGCAAAGCTTGTTGCTATGTTCCTCTGCTCCTCCATAATACCCCTATACATCTTTTCAAGGCTTAGCACCTTCCAGTAAGTATCATTAACCCTTAGCTCAACACCTTTTTGATTAGAAGCTACATCACTTAGCGTAGATATCAATGTATTGTTAATTCTTGTCAAACTCCTTTGAATATCTTCATACATTGATGAAAGTCTATCGATACTCTCTAATGCTCTTGATATGCTCTTACTTACAAAGGTGTATGAGTTGTTTAGGTCTAGAAGATTCTTCTCCAACCTGCTTAACCTCTCAACAGCATTGGCGTATAGAGTGTCTAGATCCTTTAAGCTACTATTCAAAGAGTTGACATACTTGCAAATCTCTTCGTATTCTCTAGCTATGGCTGTGTATGTAATGGTTAAGTTGTTAAAGCTGTTGAGAAGCTTCTCGTAGTTGCTTCTCAATGTTTCTAGCTCCTCTTCCAAACTCCTATACCTCTCTAATAAGCTTCTATACGTTAAGACCCTAACAACAGTTACATTGAATGCTATATGAGCGTAGTGATGTATGTAACTAGCAGTTGAAGGTTCGTAATAGCTGTAGAGAACCGCTATAGCCATCCTCAAGAAGCCTTCGTACCTAGGAGTAACGTGAAACACGAAGGAAAGGGATGTATTTGCTCTAAGGAGAGAGTTGTTTACAGGTACAGCCGAAACGTTAACACCACAACCATAGACAGCAGCAATAAGGTAGTGGACCTGAATAGTTCTGAGAGAAGCAATAGTTAGGAAGATGTCTGTAGAAGCATTAACCGCAGTCTCATTCGGTGCATCAACCCTAAAGTAGAGGTAGGGACCAATTAAACCATGTATTGTAGGTAGCTGCTCTGCAGAGACGATAAAGAGTGATGAGGGGAGCAGTAAGACATAATTGTTTAGAAGTAGGATAGCTAATAGCGACACTAGTAATGCACGGGATTGGTTCCTCATAATTACTCAGCAAAAATACTACACAGTCCACAGTTAATATGCTCAAGTATCGTAGATGAGCTAGGCATTGCAAGACCTTTAATGTGAACAGCATTAACTGTTATGAAGCAGAGTTCAATAGTTTTATTAGATGTTCAGTAAACATATAATCCTCTCTAGCTTCATCCTTAGAAAGGTAGGATAATGTCTCAACAGAGGGGTTCAAGGTTTGGTAAGTTCAGGTCTCTAAGGCTTGAGCTATTCATTTTGAGGAAGAGGTTTGGTAAGTTTAGGCGTGTTGATCATGGATGTGAGGGTAAGGGTTAGGATTAGGTATGGAGATAGAGAGGCCACAACAACAGCCCTAGTTAACACTGGTTATGAAGGCTTCAAGCCGGAGATACACATACCGCTAGCTTTGGCAAAGAGGCTTGGGCTCTCACTTGAGAATGCTAAGAGTGAGAGGTATACTGTTGTAGGTGGTGAGACAACTGTGTTTAGGCTTGGAAAAGTTCTTGTATCTCTAGATGTTGAGCATAGCCTTAGGGTTGTAGAGGCAGAAGCTGTATGTGCTTTAGGGGAGTACGAGGTTATAATGAATGATGCATTAGCTGAGGAGCTAGGAATAGAGATTGTTGCACCTAGAAGAGGTTTGTGGAGGATTAGAGGAGATGATAGGGTTAGGGAAAGCTCAGAACCAGAGCTTTGGATAGAGTAGCTCTTAAGCATTGAGGAAGAATACAAAGGTTTATTACAGTCTCTCGCTCTACGCACCTAGGTGTAAGCTTGTCTAGCCTTAGGGACCTTGCACACAGCATTGTTGTGGGGTGTTCAAGGCTTAAGCACTACCTCTTACTACAAATAGTAGCATTTGTTATTGGAATTGCTGGCGTTATATCGATAGCAATTATCTTAGTTACGCAGATGTTATCAGCTCATAGAGTTGACTTAACACCTGTTTTCGTCTATGCGATGGTACTATCCATTCTCAACTTTGCCTCAACTGTGCTGTACTATGATGCTTCGAGAAAGCTTTCTATTTGGAGTCAGAAGTTCAAAAGCTATGGCGTGGCCGCGCTTGTGATTATCTTAATAACAGTTGCTTTAGCTCCTATCTCTGCATACCTAACCATATCCATATTGGATAGAGTAAATAGTATTGTCAATAAGTTGCTAGAGTTGGGAAGTCAAGTCACAACACCAGAGGTGTTGCAGGAACTTGTATTAGAACTTAATCAGCAATTACAGCTACTGATGCTGGTATCAGCATTAATAGTTCTTGTGACAAGCATTATAAACATTTACTTGGTTGGAATATTCAGAGATGTTAAGGAAGCCTTTGTAGAATTGTTATCATCACAACAACTTGAAGAGTATGCCTATGGCTATAAGCTATGGAGGCTTGATGATGCAACGAAGTTTCTTAGGATAGCACTTATACTGATGCTCATAGGCGACGGATTTAGCTACATCGGTTTAAGGGTAATCAATGGATTGCTGGGAATAGTAGCTTTAGTACTGTGGTTTCTAGGTGTTGCAAGGGCTTGGGGTGGCTTAGAAGAGGTGAGACAAAGCGTTCCAGGATTACTAGTAGCCCTGGAATCAAGGCAGGTACAGCAACAGTCTCAGCAAATGTAAGACACAATCATATTTTCCTTCTTCCTATTCACACAATCAGCAATAAATAGCAGTCTCTTCACCTAAAAACCTTGGCTGTAC
>JAPYWC010000074.1 GCA_028276605.1 Desulfurococcales archaeon | reverse complement strand
GACCTTCTCCTCTATTCGCAGGTCCCTCCCTATGGCAGTAAATACAGCTAAAGTTGCAGTTGCTCGTAACGCTAACCCTTAAACTATCTAGGGGGCGACCCCACCTATCTATAAGCATGTAAAAGTATACCTCTGCAACAGGTTACGAAAAAGAGTAGTGAAGCTGTTTTAATAAAGGTTATCCTTAAGAACTCTATAAGCTGTTGCACTTTGCAGAGACCTATGAGACTATGTGGAGCGATATATGCTTTGCCATAGCTTTCGACAAAGATAATAGGTACGGGGTAAACGCTGTTATAGCAGCTATTGAAAGTTCAGATCTAAAGATACCTGTGTTTAGAATTCCATTATATAGAGTGCCTCATGTTATTCAAAGCATTGCCGACTTGCAGAAGCACTGTAGAAAACTTGTTCTAGGTTTCTCCTTCATGACTCCTCAGCTCCCAATAGTAATGGAGCTTGTAAGACTTGTAAAACTTTACATACCCAATGCACTACTAGTTGCTGGTGGACCTCACGCTACTGGAGATCCTTTAGGTACTCTCCTAAAGCTGGGCTTTGATGTTGTTGTTTATGGCGAGGGTGAGGAAACCATAATAGAGCTTCTTAGGGCATACAGTGAGAGTGAAGAGTTTCGTGTTTGCGGAACAGCTTATATTGATGATGGAAGAGTTGTTCTTAGAAGGAGAAGTAGGTATGTTGACTTAAATCTCTATCCACCTTTTCCATACTGGAGAGGAGTTGTAAACCCTATAGAGATAATGAGGGGGTGCTCCTCAGCCTGCTACTTCTGCCAGGTGACATACTCATTCGGCGTGCCAAGGTATAGAAGTGTTGAGAAGGTTGTGGAGTATGCCAGGATCTCTCTTGAGAAAGGACTCAAAGACTTGAGGTTCATTGCCCCTAACTCTCTTGGCTATGGAAGTAGAGATGGTATAAAGCCAAACCATGATGCATTGTATAGCCTTTTAAGCAATCTTCATGCACTTGCGAAGCAGTATGGTGGAAGGGTATTCTTCGGCACATTTCCTAGTGAAGTAAGGCCAGATTCTGTAGATGAGGATAGCGCTAAGATTCTAAAGACTTTTGCAAGCAATAGAAGAGTTATTGTTGGTGCGCAAAGCGGGTCGAACAATGTTCTAAAGCTTATTCACAGAATGCATACTGTAGAGGATGTAGAGAATGCAGTAGACACCCTGCTGAAATACGGCTTTGGCGTTGATGTAGATCTGATATTTGGCTTTCCCTTTGAAACTGAAGAGGATTTTGAAGAAACAGTAAGATTCATGCAGAGGTATATAGATAAGGATGTTAGGTTCCACCTACACACATTCATGCCATTACCAGGAACACCGCTATCTGATGCCGAGGTGAAGCTCCTTGATGATAAGAAGAAGAAAATACTTGCAAAGTTTATAGGAGCTGGCAAAGCCTATGGTTACTGGATGGAGCAAGAAAAGATTGCGATGCTGATTGATGAACTGCGTAAGAAGAGAATCATCTACAGTTTTAGGGATAATATGAGGAGCTTTAGAGTTTTCACATGTTAAATTAACTTAAAGTAAGATTCGCTGAATCAAATTGAAATCAATGTTGGAAAAAAGTTGAACCCTTTACTCAACTCTAATAGAGCCTGTTGGACACGAGTTTGCAGCATTCTTTGCAGCTTCAACCAGGTTTTCAGGTATTTCGCCTACAGATTCCTTGTCGCTGTCACTCTTTCTGTAAGGATCTTTAACTCTGGTCTTTCCACTTGCTGGATCTAATTCAAATATATCTGGTGCTAGTGCCCAGCAAACACCACATGCAATGCACGTTTCTTTATTTACAATTACCTTTGCCATGTGTTACCACCGCATTAATATCCCTCAAGGGCACCCTTAAAAAGCTTTCTCTGCACAACTTTGCACCATGTTAGAAGCTCTTTTACACATACTTTACTGTTTTTTGTATAGAGGAAGTAGTTAGCGCATTCACATCGTGTGAAGATATATAGGATCTCTGCAACGTCCTCATCCACGAAACCTTTATAGGCATTAAGGTTGCCAAGGCTATTGCCCCTTGAAATACCCAATGCAGTGGCACTAGTACTATCACAGGATCTAGTAATTTACGTGTTAGAACCAGGTACATGGGTGCAGCTGCTATGGATATGAGCTCTATCTTTGCCAAAGCAACTACAATGGTAGGTACTTTAATAAATAGTGCTATTACTAGAATTATTGCTGATATAAATGGTGCTGTAAGTGCAACAGGTTGGAGGTAGGTGTATATAAGTAGCATTATGATTTTCTTATCCAGGTATTTTCTGTACTTAGTTAGTATGTGCTTTAAGCATTCTATGTACCCTCTATACCACCTCATTCTCTGCTTCACCATGCTTCGCAAATTCATTGGAGCTCCCTCAAGGATTACAGTATCTACAAGAGCAATGCTGCAACCATGCTTTGCTGCTAGTATTGACAGATATGCATCTTCAGCTAAAACCTCAGGAAACCCACCAACAGCTGTTAGGAACTTCATCGAGACTGTAAGTCCTTCACCGCTAACTGGTGGAGCTCTAACAATTTTTGCTATTCCTGGTAAACCAACCTCATACCATAGGATTGTGTCTATATAGGAGAGCTTGCCTACGATGTTGTATCCTACCCTGTACACCTTAGCACCAACAACACAGTATCCACGAACTATAAGCTCAGTTGCCTTCTCAACATACCTTTCGTCAAGGACTTTATCCCCTCCATCAAATACTGTTATAGCCTCATAAAGATTTGATATGAATTTCAGAAGAGCGTTAATCGATGATGCCTTCGTCTTCCTCCTATCACCATTAACAAATATATAAACGTCTAAACCCTTCTCTACAAGCACATCAATGTACTTAAGAACAATATTTAGAGTTGCTCTGTCCTCCTTCTCGAGAACCACATAAACGTCTGGTCTTACAATCTCGTACCTTTGCCTCGCAATACTCCTAAATGTTTCTTCAACTGCCCTCTCATCCTCCATGTAGAGAGGAACCA
>JAPYWC010000073.1 GCA_028276605.1 Desulfurococcales archaeon | reverse complement strand
ATGTTATAGGGGCGATATTTGGATTTACAGAGGGATTGTTTGGAGAAGAGCTTGACTTAAGGGAGTTACAGGATAAGGGCAGGATCGGAAGAATAGTTGTTGAGCTAAAGTCTGAGAAAGGTAAGTCGGTAGGAGAGATATTGATTCCATCAAATCTAGATAGAATAGAAACAGCACTTCTTGCTGCCGTGATAGAAAGCGTAGAGAGAGTAGGACCTTATCCAGCAAGGATACAGGTTATAGATATTGTTGATGTAAGGGCAGAGAAACTAAAGAAAATTATGGATAGAGCTATAGAGATTGCAAAGAAGTTCTTTGTAGAAAAAGCACCTGATCTAAAGGAGATACTAAACAAGATTAATGAGGCTGTAAGAGTTGCAGAATTGATTTACTACGGTCCAGAGAAACTACCTGCAGGACCTGATGTTGAGACATCCGATACAATAATAATTGTTGAAGGTAGGGCAGATGTGCTAAATCTGTTGAGATATGGTTATAGGAACGTTATAGCTCTTGAAGGGGCTCACGGGTCAAGAGTTCCAGAAACTATAATAAAGCTTGCAGCGAGGAAGACAGCAATACTATTTGTTGATGGGGACAGGATGGGCGAGTTAATAGCTCGTGATGTATGCAAAGTTGCAGATATAGACTATGTTGCCAGAGCGCCTCCAGGAAAAGAAGTTGAGGAGTTAACAGCGAAGGAGATAGCAAAAGCGTTGAAGAGTGCAATTCCAGCAAAACAATTCCTTGAAATGCTTGAAAAGAAGGAGAAGGAAGTCAAAGTAGCTGAAACTAAGACGAAGGTACCTAAGGCTGAGGAAGCAGTAACAACAATGATAGTAGAGGAGGCAGTGGCACCTCAAGTTGCTCAACCTCAGGCAGCTCAAGAACAGCCAAGTGTCGAAGTCCAGCCAGCACCACCTCAACCAGCTACTCTTCAGGTTGCTGAAAAGTTTGAGATCCCAATTAAAGTTGTTGAAGAAGGTAAGAAGCTTATTGGTTCGCTAGAAGCGCTTCTATACGATAGTAATTGGAATGAGATTATGAGAGTGCCTGTGAGGGACTTGGTGGAAAAGCTTCAGCAGATGGAGCCTGGAAAGGTATATGCAATAGTCTTTGATGGTGTCATAACACAAAGGCTTATTGATGTGGCGTCAGAAAAAGGTGTAAAGCTTATTTTAGGTGTAAGGCTAGGTAATGTGATTAAGAAACCCGATAGCCTCTACATAGTTACCTTCCAGGATATATTCGGTACACTGTCATAGCTACTTCTTGCTATAATCAAATAATGTTTTTCCGCTTCTCCCAATACCCTTTAGCTGTTTCTCGCTTACACCAAAGTACCCAAGTATTCTAATAATGGCGGGGATTATCTGGTGCTCTATGTAGTAATCTATGTCTATTTCATTAGGGCTAACCAAGATGTATGGTCTTGCTCTTTCAGAGATCTTTCCAGATCCTTTAACTATAACATACCCAATCTTATCACCTACTTCAACGTTATACCCCATCTTTATTAGATATTTTGCAGCAGTTACGTGTGGAGCTTCAACTTCATACTCATCTAATGGTTTAGTCAATGTCTTCCAGATTATGAACTTGCTAATGTCTATAGCATTGCTTGCTGCAAGCTTTCTAAGATTCTCAATTTCATTTTTAACAAACTCAACAGCTTTTCTATGATCCATTGTTTTTAGTATTATTTCCGCAACTTTTTCCTGCATCTCCTTTGCTATCTCAGCCCAATCACCTCTAACAGCCTCAAAGCCCACAACATCTATCCTACCATCAGTTGTAAGCCCTATGTACCTCTTCTTAGCCTCTGTAAAGAATATTCTTTGATAGATCTTATCAACCTTTATCTCAAGTCCTAGCTCCTTCTCTACAAGCTTAATGAGCTTCTCTACAGCTTCCTTATTATACTTTACAAATAGTGAGTCGGTATCTCCATATATAACATCAAGCCCTAGACTCTTTGCTAACATGATTGCCTTCCTTATGGTTTCTCTACCAAAATCGGCAACAGCTTCTGCACATTCCTTACAGTACCATCTTGCGCCAACCCAAGCCATGTAGCCGTAGCAAGCATTTGCTAACACCTTTAAAGCTCTTTGTCTAGCGTCAAGAAGTCTATATTCAGGGGTGTCAGGGGAATACTTTTTCATCTCCTCTCTTACACGCTTCCTAGCCTCTACAAGTGTTAGAAGGGCAACTTTTATGAATGAATCCCTATCTTTTCTAAACTTATGCTTAGTTTCAGGAGCTTCATAGCAATCTTCGCACATCTCATTGGTGACAAGGGTATCAGGCCCTATATTATACTTAATCATTATGCTTGGGTACATTGATGAGAAGTCAAGCACGGCAATACCTTCATGTACACCTTTCTTAGGCTCTAAAACTATTGCACCTCTATAACTTTCATACTCCTCTTTTTCAACTCTATTAGGAACCAGCTCATTTCTGGCTTTAGCAATCCTAATTAGGAACCACTCAAGTCTGAAGCCAACGCTTGCCGCACCCACTTGATCGAGTGGAAGTCCCGTAATGCTAGAAAGCTGCATCGCAAATTGTAACAGCTTCTCAGCTATTCCATATGTAGAGATGACATCGTCTCTAGCATACTGAAGTAATATGGGTCTAAGTTTCTCATCGTCCCAGTACTTGTAGATTTCGTACCACGGAACATTGGTTCTTTCACTTTTCTTCATAACACCAAGATACTCGGCTACTTCATCAAGGCTCTTAACCTTAATTTCTGATATCTCCTCCGCAAAATTATAGAGATCAACATTAAGTCTGCCAGGCACTGAGATATGTCCATAGGTACTTCTAGTTGGTTCAGCTCCTCTTCTCCTAGATACATCAAGCTTTATGCCTAGCCTTCTACTTCTCTCAATTAAGTAAGGCCAGTCAAAGTTATCTGAGTTGTAGCCAACAATAATGTCGGGATCATACCTTTGAATATACTCAACAAAGTCCCTTATAAGCTTCCTATCATCTTTATCCTGTGCTTGTAACTGAATTATTTCGCCTTCAGAGTTCATTA
>JAPYWC010000072.1 GCA_028276605.1 Desulfurococcales archaeon | reverse complement strand
TGGGTCTATAGCGCCAGCAGTGCAGGCAGTAATTCCAGCACCAGAGAAGAGATGGAGAGAACTGTATACACCTATGCGATTCTATACCATAGAACTTCGCCTTATAGCAAAACATTCTCTCGGTAAGTGCCTTATGAACCCAGTAACACTTCTTCACAGCGCTGTGAAACCCTATCAAATGGTACTTTTGCTTCTTTAGAGTATCAAATGCTCGTGCATAGTGATCGAGTAGTGCACGCAAAGGCTCCATGTAATTGCGCCTTATCACTAGCCTGTAGAGAAATTTATGCTAAAATAGATTATTTACTTTTTTACTTTCTATTAGAACTGTAGACAAAATACGTGCATTGGAGAGGAGAGCAATAGTTTTTTGGGGGTCTTAATGAGACCTAAAGCTATTGTTTTTTACCATGGAGACTGTGATGGGGTTATCTCAGCAGGACTATACATAAGGCATTTTCTACGTGATTATTTCCCAGATAGAATTGATTTGAGGTATTCGCATCCATGGAGGCTTCATGAAGATCTTGAGAAAGTCTTTAGGAGCCTGAAAGATGATGTTGATCTTCTGATACTACTAGATCTTGCTATATCGAGTAATGTGGCGGAGGTCATAAAGCGTATTGCTAGTAGTGGAAGAGTGAACATTGTAATTGTGGACCATCATCCATCGTCGATGCGGCTACTAGACGCATTGAAGGCGTTAGAGAAGGTGAAGGTTTACTGGCTTCAGTCTCAGTCAACACCAGCAGTTCTTGCGTCATTCCTTATAAAGAGTATGAATGATTATGAGAGGCTACTCATTAAAGTTGCTGATGTATGTGAAGGAGGTCGCGGAGAAGATGATGAGCAAGCTAAAGCTATTGCAGACAAGGTCAAACTTGCGCTAGCTGTAGAGCCAGATAATGAGGCTCTGATTAGAAGCTCTGTTGAGTCTATTGTTAAGGGTGTGGAGTTCTGGAACAGTAAAGAGTTTAACGAGAAGTACTCAAAGGCTAAGTGGCTTTTACAAGTACTCTTAAGGAGAATTGAGGAGCGCGCAACTAAGGTATGTAATTGGAGCGTTGTATGGTTTACAGCATCAGAATCGATCATCTATGCCGGGCTCTTCGGTATAGCCTCTACAGAGTATGTAAAGAAGTTTAGGACTCCAATAGTACTTGTAAGGGAAGAGGAGAAGAAGATGGTAATTACAGTCAGATCCCCCGATAGGAAGGCACTCGACTTCTGTAAACAGTTTGCGGAAGACTATGGAAATGTTATGAGCATAATGTATGGAGGGCATAGAGAAGCAGCATCGCTGACTATAAAAAAAGATAGACCACTACATGATGTTATTCAGTATGTTAAGGAATTCATTCAGAAAAGGTTCTGCTAAAATGAGTTCAGAGGAGTGTATAAGCATAGATGTTAACGCAAATTGTGAAGATGTTGTGCGTAAATTGAACGAGGCTAGAAATCGTTATGTAATTGTGATAGCAGGGGCTATGACTGTTGAATACATTGGTAGAGCCTCATCTTATGCACCTCACGGAGTAAGGCTTTTTATAGCAAAGCCTGATGGAAGTTTGGTAATTCACGAAGCGCAAAAGGTTGAACCATTGAATTGGCAACCCCCAAAATCAGTAATAAAATATGAGTGTAGGGGTGGAAACATATATGCTATTTCACGTAGGCTTCAACCTGTAGAGGAGGTTATAGTGGAGTTCAGCAAGTTATACTTCATCTGGCTCTGTAAGCTTGCAGTAACAAACCTTGTAGTTATTGGAAGGGAAAGCGATATTGTGAAGGCCATACTTGCAAATATAGACGTTATTGAAAACAAAGCAAAGGTTATGGGTATAGATGTGCCTACACCTTATGGAAAGGTTGATATTGTGCTCAAGAAAGATGATGGAACGCTTATACTTGTTGAGGTAAAGAATGAGAGAGCAGGTATAGCTGCAGTAATGCAGCTCAAGCGCTATGTTGATTATTATCGGGAAAGAGGGATCAATGTTAAAGGAGTCCTTGTAGCGCCTTCAATAACAGATGAAGCCTATGCATACATTGTGAGGGAGGGCATGAGGTTTATTGATCTAAAAAGTATCTTCTCAGCAGCAACGCAACGTGAGAAGCAAGTTCAAGGTCTAGATAAGTATATTAGATAGTTATTGGCAGGAATCAATTAGATTAAGGGCGGATTTAACCATGGCTGTAGAGCAGCACTTAATCAGTGATAGTGTACCTGCTCTATTTAGAGAGAGTGTGAGGATTAAGGATATTAGGGAGGATAGAAATGAAAAATGTGTTGAAATAACAGTTGAGCTTCTTCCAGAGTACCTTGATCAATACGGCAATATGCATGGCTCTGTTTTAGCTTTTCTATCAATTATAGCTGCAGAGGCTACAGCAAGGGTGTTTGGATTGTCAGAGGAGGGGTATCTCGTAGCTTTATCGCACACAACAAACTTTATTTCACAACCTGAAATGCTAGGAGACCTAGTTCTACGATCTTGTGTTGCAGGCAAAGGGGAAAGGGTTATCCATGTACACACAACAGTTGAGTGTGAAGGTAAAGAGCTTGCTAATGCATTAACAATGTTTGTTGTAGAGCAGAGAGTGTAAGGCATGGAGATTATTCCGATAGGATTTGAGAGCTTTGGTGTTAGATCTCAGGCAACATTTATACAAACTAAGGATATCCTAGTAATTATAGATCCATCAGCTGCTCTAGCTCCGCGAAGATATGGACTACCACCACATATAATTGAAGTAAAGCAGCTCCTTAAAACATTTGAGAGAATTGAAGAACTAGTAAGAGATGCAGAATACATTATCATTACTCACTATCACTACGATCATCACGATCCTGCGAAATTTTTAGATCCATCGATATATAAGGGCAGAACACTCCTAATCAAAGATTTTAACTCAAATATTAATTACTCTCAAAAGAGACGTGCATACCGCTTTCTAAGCGTTGTTAAGGAGTTTGCAAGAGATGTGAAGGTCGTTGATGGGGCATCTCTAAATGTTGGCTCTACGTTCATAAAGTTTAGCACTCCTTTGCCACATGGAAGAGATGCAAGGCTTGGTTATGTGCTAAGCATATGTATAGGTGATGGTGAAAGAGTTGTGTTGTTTTCGTCAGATATCGAAGGTGGTGCTTCCAGTGAACATTCTAAACTTTTAGAGTTCTGCAATCCGAATATAGCTATAGTTGATGGGC
>JAPYWC010000070.1 GCA_028276605.1 Desulfurococcales archaeon | reverse complement strand
ACTCTTGCCTGCTTAGCTGAGGGAACAACAAGGTATACAACATCAGAGCTTACTTTACATACACAAACTGTGCTAAAAATAGCTAAGGACGTTGCTGGCTGTAGCTATAGTGTTGAAAAGCTTGACTCGAAGTACCTTGTAGAGATTAGTGGGATAGGATTCTCGGCTTAACCCCTACCTTATCCTAACCCTGTTGTACTTCTTGTTCTGCCAACTATACCTTCTCATCTTACTAGATCTACCAAAACCGCACGCCGCGCAGTAACCCTTTGCAACATTGAATGCTACTCTTCCACAGCGTCTGCACTTAATGTGCGTAACTTTTTTGTTTTTCTTACCCATTGACGGTGTGCCTTTCAAATGCCTCACCCCATATTAGTATCTTTATCTAGCTGAGTTACATTGGCGAGATAACTACTATGTTCTCGCCTCTTATAAGTACTGTTCCAAGCTTTCTCCAGCTCCCATCATTCATTTCTTCCTCAGCGTTATCAAGTACTACATTTAGATGCATGTCGTAACTTCTCAGCCTTCCTCTAATAGATTTACCTCCTCTAAGCTTTATCAGAACCATTTGCCCTAGGCTTTCAGCCAATATTTTGTGTGCCGTATCAGGAGTTTGATTAGTGCTCATAGCCTTAGTCCTCAACACACAGCTCTTAATGAGGTAGGGTTATAAACTTTTGCTCTACTCGTTTAATGATTGAGAGGGCTTAGCACCAATGATTTTAGGAATTATGAGTGATACTCATGACAATATCGAGGCACTGTCAAAGGCTCTTGAAATCTTCAGAAAGCATAACGTTGAAGCAATTATACACTTGGGAGATATTGTA
This sequence comes from Desulfurococcales archaeon, assembly GCA_028276605.1. The sequence continues at coordinate 2,503 of JAPYWC010000070.1, read as the reverse complement.
TCACCATTCACACTAATGAAGATTGTAGAATTCCCAGCAAGAATAGTCGTTGTTCTAGGCAATAATGATGGCGATGAAGCCCTCCTAAGAGAAATAGCTATGAAGGCGGGTGTTATAATGCATAAATATATGCATATAATGGATATAAGCAAGAGAAAAATCCTCCTAATGCATGGGTTTGGCAGCATGGAAACCACAATAACACTAGTTAATGCAATAGCACAAAGCAACGTATTTGACATGGTTCTCTATGGACACACACATAGAATAGATGCTCGTACAGTAGGTAAAACCCTAGTCATTAACCCTGGTGAAGTCTGTGGCTACATAACTGGAAAACGAAGTGTAGCAATACTTGACACAGCCACGTTAGAGTATAGAATTATAGAATTTTGATATAGGGTTATTAGCCTACACAAAATCTAAACAAATGCTAGAGCAAAGTAGAAGGTGGCCGCGGTAGCTCAGCCTGGTAGAGCGCGGGACTGTGGGGCAAAAGGCGCAGAGATCCCGAGGTCCCGGGTTCAAATCCCGGCCGCGGCCCTAAATCAATTTTAAGCTAAGCAATATTTAATATTCAAGGATAAAGGGATAAAGTAGGTGGGTATTATGACAAACTTTAAAAAGTACAAAGAAGCTTTAGAGAAGTTAGGACTTAAACAATTAGATGTTTACAGGTTCAAAAATAAAGACGTTATTAGAGTTCTTAGACTTAGTGACGGCAAAGTGCTATTAATAGAGTTGCCTAAGCACAGAGAAGAGATGAGTGTAGAGGAGTTTATAAACATTGTCAGGTCCAAAATCGAAACCAAGTAAACTTTACAAAACAAGTTATGTTAACCTTTAAACTGAGTGTATAGGTTTCAAAGTTATAATCAAGCCATCGCTTACTAAATCATCAATCATTGTTTTTATCGCTATAAACTGTTTTATCTAGTTGTGTCATCTAGTTGTGCCCCGCCGGACCGATCTCTCCACATTTCCATACCCGTTCACGGGTCTTTCAGAGAGATGTGAGGCGGCGGGGCACTAACACTGTAGAGTTGTTTTCAGAGTAAAAAGTATTTACACCTCTTTACCTGTTTACTTAACATATAGTAAGGCCTTAACTTGTATGCAGTAAGGTCTTAGTAATTAATAAGCTCTATTGGTGGGGCCGTGGTAGCGGGGGGTGGATTTGAACCACCGACCTCGGGGTTATGAGCCCCGCGGGCTGCCAGGCTGCCCTACCCCGCTACTTTACGGCCCCATTACTATATCTAAATACTTGTCAGGCTTATAAGTGCTTCGAGGTATTACAATGTTGTGCTGTTGGTTGATGAAATTAGCTTCTTTATCTCTACTAGCTTCGGTTTTAGGTTCCTTATACGAATCTTCAATATGTTTACAAGTCTCTGCATATGAACCTTGCTTACACCTGTAACCCTTGCTATTTCTTCTGTATCTGCCTCGCCGTTTATTAGCAACTCTTTTAGTAGTAATGCCAATGCTACTTTTCCTCTGAATGTTCTTGAAGATAGTATGGGGTCGTCCTCAATTATCTCCAGAAGACTTTTGACAATGCTATCTTTTTCAACAAGTTCTTTTAGACTTGCATCGTACACATGTACGAATATTCTAGCCTTTCCGCCACTAAGTCTTGTCTTGAGCGCCTCAACATCTACATGAACATTTCTTCTGCAGCGTTTGGCGTAGCTTTCATATACCTTAACCTCCTCCTCATATTTTAAAAGCTTACGCAAGATATACTTAGCATCTCTGCTTCTTAATGCGCTCCTTACATTCATTGAAATCTCTTCTTCCTCGACTTTTAGAGGCGCCCCGATGAGCTGCTCAGGGAATATATCCTCAATTACTGTTCCACAGTTTGTGCACACAATGTATCCTCGGATATAGTCGTAAACAACATTGAGAGATCCACAGTAGGAGCATTTCATGGTGAACACCAAAAATGTATGAGAATAGAACTAAACTATATAAAATGGTGTGTAATGTTGTATTCATACACGCTCGGTGTGAACCGAAACTATTCAGAAGCTATGAAGTTTTGTTAAAGAGCTTCTCAGCAATCATATGCCTCATCATGTAGGCAGTCTGGGATCCGTCATCATCAAAGTTCCGCTCTTGGTAAATTAATACTGCAAGCTGCTTTAAAACTAATTATGGGGAAAGTAGAAATGAAATTGGGGCAAAAACTATGAGTATACCACTCACAATTCAACCCAAGATTCTGTTCTCGTATCCAAGTGCAAAAGACTTTACGAATGTGCTGAAGACAATTTCAGAGATTGTTGAAGAAGTATTATTTGAGGTGAGCACCTCAGGATTAAGTGTTAAAGCTTTGGATCCTAGTAGAGTAGCGCTTCTACGTATTGAGTTGCCGGCAGAAGCGTTTCAGGAATTCAAAGCTGAGCAAGAGCTAAAAATTGGGTTGGCTGTTGGCAACTTGGTGAAGGTGTTGAAGAACTTAAAGAAGGGGGATAAAATTACAATTGCAGCAAAT
>JAPYWC010000071.1 GCA_028276605.1 Desulfurococcales archaeon | reverse complement strand
TCTCTAAGTTTCCTACAGCGCCATTTTCATTTGGGAGAACATGTGTATGAAGGCTGACAAGACCTGGAATAGCAGCAGAGTTTTCACATTCTAAAACATTATAGTGGGAATCGGTGTAGCATTTACCCATGCACTTAATTACACCACCTTCAATAACTATGTCAGCATTTTCAACAATTTGTAGAGGCTTAAACGACTTTATAATGTGCCTACAACCTCTTAGTACAACACTCATATGTTCCGAAGCACCTCAACAACTTTTAGATTCTTTAAGTGCTAATTAGCTGTGGTGTTAAGATAGTTGAAAGTACAGTACCTCTCTAAAAAAGATGTTCGAGAATTATTGGATGAACTGAGGAGCAGACCATACATTGATAAGAGCCTTATTGATTATGTGCAAGAGTTTGAGGATGATGTTAAGAAGGTTTGGGAGGAAGAGAAATTCGAGATAATAGTCTTCGGCTCCTTTCCAACGCTATTCAAGTCTAAGAAAATGGATTCCTATATCATTACATTATATGCTGTGAACGTGATGTACAATACTAAAGGGGTTCTAGTAGTTCCAGCAGTTGTTGTTGATGAAGGAGCTGTTCCACACATAAAGAAAGGTGCTGATGTAATGCTTCCCGGCATAAAGAAGGTGGCTAAACCATTTATGAAAGGAGATGTTGTGGCAGTTTTAGAGCCTAGCGAGAAGTATGCTATTGCGCTTGGAATAGCGCTTGTTGATTCGGCGTCCATTGTTCCTGGAGCCAAGGGCAAGGGCATAAAGAATGTAAACTATTTAGATGATGATATTTGGAGGGCATGTCTTCAGGTAGCAAAGGTCTTTCAGAGGCGCTAGCAATTCAAATTCTTTGAACCTTGAACAGCCTTTCTTCAGATGCTTGGTAAAGCGATATAGCGGCAATGTCATGAACGATTTCTATTCTTAGTATATACTCCGGTCTTTCAAAATCAACTGTAGCGATATTCAAGGATTCAATAGGTGCCATAATGTACCTTAGCAATCTTGTACATGAATCTATTGACAGCCTTCTCTTTCTACACTTTCCCAGAACCCTAACAGGTTTTGACATGTTTGAAAGCAGAAGAAGCTCGAATACGCATCGAGCGATATCTTCATAACTAGCCTTACAAGACTTATGAACAGGATAGACCCAGTACCCTCTAATATGGTTCTTTGCAAGGATTTTTGCAAGAGATGTAGAATCTACGCCTTTATCTGCATAAACTAATGCGAGACCTTCTCTTTCAAGAGGCATACAGCTAGCATTTGGCGTAACGTAAAAGAGGATATTTTCAACATCCTCACAAGCTTCATGCTCTAAGTCGATATCTGTAGTGATTACAGCTTTGAGCTCAGAACCCTTAACACCAATCATCATATCAGCACGCTCGTGCATCATCATAGCCAGGTCTAGAACTAAGCTAGAATAGGATATAAAAGCTAATAACCCGAGCTAAAAACAGTAGTACTACTTAGGTGCTGTTGCGGGGGTGCCCGAGCTAGGTCAAAGGGGGCGGGCTTAAGACCCGCTGGCGTAGGCCTGCGTGGGTTCAAATCCCACCCCCCGCACCACTTCACACAGATTTGTTAGATCATTTCAAGATGTCAGCAACACTGTTCCAGCAATTAATTTCAGTTGTGTGAGAAACTGTTAGCAGGTTGATGCTCTATGTCGCTACGTATGGTAATGGACAAGTTTGTGGAGGGCTACAAAGCCGTTAGAGTTTCGTTTATAGCCTCTATTGCAGGGCTCTTAATAGAGCTGGTATTTGCAATTTTGTCTGGTTCAATGATACTTGCTACAGATGCTGTTCACTGGGCTGTTGATGGGGCTTTGGAGTTCACGACCATGATAAGCTTGTACCTTGTTATAAAGGTTCTTAAAAGATTCTCTTGGGGGGTTTTATACCTGGAATCAATCCTATCACTATTTGTGTCGGTAGTAGTTCTAGGGACGTATATTGTTCCATTCATAGACTATGTAAATACCGTTGTACTTGAGCCTAAAGCGAGCGTCACAACCACAGAACCATGGTTAGCAATAGTGTCTGCTATTGGCATGCTCCTTACGCTCTACTCAATGAGAAGGTTGAGGAGAGCATATAAGAAAACGGGGCTTGAGGTTTTAAGAGCTGAGTACACGCATGCAATGATAGATACTGTGGCAGCTTCGATTGTTACTATAGGTATTCTCGTTACAGCCATCACACGAAGTAAGTCTGTAGAGCTTCTAACGATAACTGCTAGCCTATTCTTCGTATTTCACAGTGTTGTAGACGTATTTGAAGATGCTATAAGATCATTGCTAGGATTAAATACTGATGCAGAGCTTGAATATAAGTTAAGGACGGCTCTTGCTGAGAAACTTGGTGAGGAGATCAGGGTTAAACATGTTGATGTGAGGAAGGTGGGATCATTCTACGTTGCAAAAGCAGAGCTTTACGTACATCCACAGACAACAATAACGCGATTACATAAGCTAAGGCTCAGAATTATAGACACGTTTAGGGAGGTAAATGAAATGATCTATCATGTTGATGTAGTATTCTTCCCAGCTAGAGAAGCAACTACAAAGAGACGTGCTAAGGCAAGGGAAAGAACTAAAGGCTCTATTGATAGAGATAAAGAGGTTAATGAGATGAAGCACAACTCAGTCTAATTATGCTTATATACAGGGCACAGACGTTGTATTTGCTGGTACTTGTATGGCTAAGGAGCATACCAGATTTGGTGTATATGTACCTCCAGACCTGGCACAAGAACTTAACAAACTTATGAAGAGTATGGGTATTGAGAGCAGGTCTAAGCTTCTTCAAGAAGCTCTAAGGCTTTTTATTGCTGAAAACAGGTGGAGCATAGCACAAAATGTTGTTGGTGCAGTGGTGGTTCTGTACAATCATGAGGTTAGGGGTGTAGATGAAGAGCTTACCAATATTCAGCACAGATTTCTAGAGATAATAGTATCTGCACTTCATGTTCATATAGATAGGGAAAGGTGTATGCTTGTAATAGCTGTTAGAGGCAATAGCGAAAGAATTAAGGAGTTTTTAAAGGAACTTCACAGCATTAAAGGAGTCATCCTAGTTAGACCAGTATTCATTGAAGCAATGTGAACTCTCTTCAATACAATTAAATGCGTTACTAAGGATTTCCTTACTCTTCTAAAGTATATGATGAGCCATCGCATGCTATTCCTGGTGTATGTAGGTATGCAAATCCTTCTCTACACGTAGCAAACGCAAGTCCTTCATTTTCAGCAAGCTCCTTAATAGTCTTCATGTATTCAAACCTTTGAGCTTGCCTCAGATACCTATAGCCCTGTACTTTCT
>JAPYWC010000069.1 GCA_028276605.1 Desulfurococcales archaeon | reverse complement strand
TCACAGAACCTGCAACTCTTTAGAATCCTATGAGCAATTTCAATCTTTAAGTCTAGGTAGCTTCTCTGAACCTCTCTATAGCTTTTCTTGAAGTCATCAAACCTTATCCGCTCCCTTCTAACCTCACTCCAAAGAGATACAAAGCTTTTCTCCAGCTCCTTATGAACACCCCACAGACAATCCATATCACAGCTCTCAAACCTTATATCGCTCGGAAGCTCAATAACCTTTACGATGTGAAACTTCGCTGGAAGGTTTTCTAACAGTACTGCATAGTACCAACTAAGAACTCTCCTAAAGGTTTCATTCTCAAGTGCTTCAACGGCATCGGGTCTGACTATGTACCAGTAATGCCTTACATTATTCAGCATGGGGGTTCCTATACCCCGATAATCATCATTATGATTCTCGCTTCAGTGGGCATGACTTAAGACATCCCCACAATGAGTTATTGTGAAAACAGGAAAATATACTTTATATAACCCTGCCTAAGTGTTATATACTTTGATAAGGTGATGTATGCTGAAGAGAGTCTATGTCGTAGGCGTCGGAATGACCAAAGTTGATAGGCATTATGATAAAGGGTTCCAGGAATTGGCTCACCTTGCTGTTAAGAATCTTGTAAATGATGTTAAGGACTTCAAGCCTGAGGCGGTAGTTGTTGGCAACATGATGAGTAGCTCTCTTTACCAGCAAGACTCGCTAGCAGCTCTAGTGGCTGACGCTGTTGGTTTGAGAGGTAAAGGAGGGTTCAAAGTTGAGGCTGCATGTGGTAGTGGAGGACACGCCGTAGTTGCGGGTTTTGCTCTTGTAGCATCAGGGCTCTACGACCAGGTTCTCGTTATAGGTGTTGAAAAGATGTCTGACTATCCAACACGGACAGTCACATCAGCACTAGCTCAAGCAGCTGACTTTGAACATGAAACAATTTATGGCGCTAGCTTTACGGCTCTAAATGCGCTTGCCATGAGGCTTTACATGCATGTTTATGAAGCTAAGAGAGAGGATTTAGCTTTATGGCCTGTTAGAATGCATGAGTATGGATCACAGAACCCCTACGCACAGCTAAGGAATAGGATCACTGTTGAGGATGTGTTGAAGTCTGCTGTTATTGCAGACCCTATTAGACTCATGGACTCTGCTCCGATTGGTGATGGAGCCGCAGCTGTTTTGCTTGCATCGGAGGATGTGGCTAGGAAGATTACAGATACACCTGTTCAAATAGCTGGCGCAGGGCTTGCCTCTGACGGCTTGGACCTTGCATCGAGAGAGGATCTTTTAAAGCCTATGAGTATTATACTAGCTAGCGAGAAAGCATACAAAATGGCTGGTATAGAGCCCAAGAATGTAGATGTTGCAGAAATCCACGATGCGTTTACTATAACTGCATTGCTTTCGATTGAGGGCATGAAATTTGCGAACTTTGGCGAAGCGTGGAAGCTCATAAGAGAGGGGAGATTTGCTGCAGGAGACAAACCTTCTATCAATCTTAGCGGAGGGTTAAAGGCACGAGGACACCCCGTAGGTGCTACTGGTGTATACCAAGTAGCTGAAATAGCTATGCAACTAAGAGGCGACTTTCCGGGAGTAAAAGCTGGTAAAGCTGAAATTGGCGTAGCAATGAACACTGGAGGTGTAGCAACACTCACATCAGTAATTGTGTTGAAGAGGTGAAGGTAAATGAGAATGTCTCCTGCTCGTGTTTGGAGGGAAAGAGGAGCAAGATACAGATTAGAAGGAGCAAGATGTAAGAAGTGTGGAAGAGTGTTTTATCCGCCAAAACCTGCTTGCCCCTACTGTGGACATCTAGAAGTTGAGAGAGTTGAGCTACCTAAGAAAGGAAAAGTTATTAGCTTCGCCATAGAGTACACGGTACCTGAAAACTATAGACACGAATCTCCCATCATCGTTGCATTAATAGAACTTGAAAACGGTGTAAAGGTTCTCTCAACATTAACAGATGTAAAGCCTGAGGAAGTCTACATAGGAATGCCTGTTGAAGCAACTCTTAGAAAACTTTGGGAAGAGTCTGAGGAAGGAATAATAGTTTACGGATTAAAGTTTAAGCCACTAGAACAATAGCGAACTATATAAAAAACCTTTCTGGACAATTTTTAAAGGTTTTTAACTCATATTATCAGCTCGAATTTCTCAGAGGTATCAAGACTTTGAGCAATAATATGAACAAAATTAGGGCACTTCTTAATGCAATAGCATCAATAAACTTCTCAATAGCATTGCTAGCAGCAACAAATGGATTCTTATTCTTGCTCTACTACAGAATTGCAAATGATGCTGCAGGGTTGCAGATAGCTAGTCAATTTACAGAAGTTTCCTTTCTTCTATTACTCTTTTGGCTTGCAATAATGCTTACAAATAGGGGATACACAATTGAAAGCGTAAGTGAAGCTATGCTTGTTGTAGCTTTAACATGGATTACTGTGCCCTTATCCTCCGCAGTAATATACATTGCAAGTCTTGGTCTAGACCCCATAAACGCTTTCTTTGAGTCCCTCAGCGGATTTACAGGTACAGGGCTTTCAATCCTTAGCAATCCAGATGCAATACCTTACGTTATTCATATTTGGCGAGGACTTACACAGTGGCTTGGTGAGCTAGGAACAGTCATCATAGCAGGCGTGATCTTGCCTTATGTGCACCCTTCCCTGATAAAGGTCTATGGCTTAGAGAGAGGGCCTAGACTCATGCCAACCATAAGAGAATCTATGAGGGCTCTCTTTAAAATCTACAGCATTTACACACTGATAGGGGTAGTACTACTTCTCATCGCTGGAATGAATGTGTTAGACGCTATAATGCATTCAATGACAGCTATAGCAACAGGTGGAATGTCCTCAAAGACTATGAGTATAGGCTACTGGGTGGCAAACGGAATGTATGCAACAATACCAGCAACAATTGTTGTGATGATCCTAGGAGCCCAAAACTTTAAAGACCTCAACAACCTGTTAAAACTACGCATAAGAGACTTCATAAACTCTCCTGAGGTAAGAGGCTTCTTCACAATACTAGCCGCACTATTAATTCCAACAATATTATCTGCTGAAATATACAAAATTAATTTAGTGGAGGCCGCATACCATCTTATATCAGGCTATACAACAACAGGATTTCAGATAGCAACATCGCTGTATTCATATCCAGATGTATTGAAGTTCATTATTACGATAGCTATGATCATTGGTGGAGCAACTTTTTCTACTGCTGGAGGTATAAAGACGAGAAGGATCTTGATAGGGGTGAAAGCCGTTGCGTGGGATATACAGAGGTCTGTACTTCCTAAAGGCAGTGTAATTGTTAAGCGTTTGGGGCGCGAAGTTTTGGACGAAGATTCCATAGTGTCTGCACAGTCATACAT